>JBDTYK010000043.1:0-14475 GCA_040005715.1 Actinomycetota bacterium
GCCCGGAGACGGCGTTCGGGACCTGGTCGGCAGACCAGGGAAGCCGCTACTTCTTGCGGCTTGCCACCACGGTCAGTCCACCCAAAAGTGCGACCAACCCACCTGAACCGATCATGATCCAGATCAGGCGTTCCAGGCCGACCGGCTTGAGCGTCTCGTAGTTGGCCAGGTTGTTGTCGAAGACCTTGACGAGCCCGTTGAAGCGCCCCATGGATGCGGGCATGGTCTGGAGCGCCTGCGCCGTGGCCGGGAAGTTGGCGCCGAGGAAGCTCTGAAGCTGCTCCGGTGACATCTTCAGCTGGGTGGCCAGAGCGGGGAGCATCTTGCCCTGCATCTCCGCTCCCATGGCGCCGATCGTGCCCAGCGCGCCGGTCGCATTGTCGACCAGTGCTTGGCTGTAGACGGGCTTGAGGTTTGCGTTCAGCTGATCTGCGTCGGCTGCCTTTCCGGGCAGCGACAAGGCCATTGGCAGGAGCACGAGCAGCAGGCCCACAACGAGCGCCACCGCTCCGCCGGCCTTTGGTGAGCGCAGCATTGCCAGCCCGATGAGGAACACGAGGATGCCAGCGCCGAGAAGCGCCCACGGGACGGTCGTCGCGGGGAGGCTCTCGGTGGGAATGGCGTCGGCCGACGCGAACAGCGGCCGCTGCTTGTCGAGGGTGTTGATCAGGCCGTTGAACGTCGGGACCGCTGTGGGCAGCGCGCCCATCCCTGCTGCCACGGCCGGGAAGTTCTGGGATACGAACCCATTGAACTGGTCCGGGGTCATCTTGAGCTGCTGGCTCAGTGCCGGTGCCAGCTTGGTGCTGAACTCCTGCTGTACCGCTGACAGGCCGGCGATGTCGGTGTGGGCAGTGTCGATGGAGCTCTGGGTCAGGGCCGGGCGGAAGTCTGTGATCAGGTTCTCGAAGGCCGGTCCGACGGCGAACAGGTTGCTCAGGAGGGTCGTCGCGACCAGGCCGGCTCCCACCAGCATGACCAATACTGCGGCTATTTTGCTCATGGGCCCGGAGCTCGGGTGGGAGGAGCCAGCCGAGGTTTCCCTGCTGGAGGCTGTGATGGTCATACCGTGTCCTCGTCTTCTCGAAGATCATGAGCGGTGGGTACCGATCGAGTCCGAATACCCCGTGAGGTATCCGACGAGCCGAAGCGTACGGCGGGACGGCTCGCCCCGATAGAGCCTTTTTGCCCGTTTGAGCGTGATCATGGCCACACCGGATTACCGGCCCCGGCGCCATGTCTGTCCGGCAGCACGTCCAGGGTGCCCGGCTTGTCCCTTGGTTCGATAGGTGTCAATATTGACGCATGTTGAATCAGAGCCTGCCGCTCGTGCAGACCGAGCCGTGCTGCACCCCGCTGGTCCGCGAGCCGCTGAGCAAGGACTTGGCTGGTGACCTGGCCCGGATGTTCAAGGCCCTGGGTGACCCGGTGCGTCTGCGGCTGTTGAGCCTGGTGGCCAGCCATGCCGGCGGAGAGGCGTGTGTGTGCGACCTGTCCGCCGGCTTCGACCTGTCACAGCCCACGATCTCCCACCACCTCAAGGTGCTGCGCGAGACCGGGCTGCTCGAGTGCGAGCGGCGCGGCACCTGGGTCTACTACTGGGTGGTGCCATCGGCGCTGGCTCAGCTGTCCGCCGTACTGGGCTCCGTGGACCTCGATGCCAACGCGCCCCGCGGGACCCCGGCGGCAGTGCCCGTATGACGGTGCCCGTGAGCCCCCCAGCCCTCGCCTCCGACACGGTCGTCGCCAAGCTCTCTGCTCTCGACCGACTTCTGCCGTTGTGGATTGGCGTGGCCATGCTGGCCGGGCTGCTGATGGGGCGCCTCGTGCCCGATCTGGGGAGCCTCCTTCAGGCTGTGCAGGTCAATGGCATCAGCCTGCCCATCGCGATCGGCCTGCTCGTGATGATGTATCCGGTCCTGGCCAAGGTGCGTTATGACCGGCTCGACTCGGTCATCGGCAACCGCAGGCTGCTGGTGAGCTCCCTGTTGATGAACTGGGTCCTCGGCCCCGCGCTGATGTTCGCTCTGGCCTGGATCTTCCTGCCCGACCTTCCGGCCTACCGAACCGGGCTGATCATCGTCGGGCTGGCTCGCTGTATCGCCATGGTCATCATCTGGAACGACCTGGCCTGCGGTGACAGGGAAGCGGCGGCCGTGCTGGTTGCCCTCAACTCGATCTTCCAGGTGGTCGCCTTCGCCGGCCTTGGCTGGTTCTACCTGAGCGTGCTCCCGGGCTGGCTGGGGCTGGACCAGACCGGCATCAACGCGTCCACGTGGGACATCGCCCACAGCGTCCTGATCTTCCTGGGTATCCCCCTGCTGGCGGGGTTCGTCTCCCGCCGGGTGGGGGAGAAGGCCAGGGGGCGCACCTGGTACGAGGAGCGATTCATCCCCCGGATCGGCCCGTTCGCCTTGTACGGGCTGCTGTTCACCATCGTCGTCCTCTTCGCCCTCCAGGGGGACGCCATCACGAGCAACCCGCTGGACGTGGCCCGGATCGCGCTGCCGCTACTCGTCTACTTCGCGGTGATGTGGGGAGGCGGGTATGTCGTCGGAGCCGGTCTCGGGCTGGGATACGAGCGGACGACGACGCTGGCGTTCACCGCCGCCGGCAACAACTTCGAGCTGGCCATCGCGGTTGCCATCTCCACCTTCGGAGTGACCTCGGGTCAGGCGCTCGCCGGGGTTGTCGGCCCGCTCATCGAGGTCCCGGTTCTGGTCGGGCTGGTTTATGTCAGCCTGGCCCTGCGCAAACGGTTCGCCCCCTCTGCGGCCGTACCTCGCCGGGACGATCGAGAGAAGACTCACCTTGTCTGACCAGCCCAGCGTCCTGTTCGTGTGCGTGCACAACGCCGGCCGATCGCAGATGGCGGCCGGCTTCCTCACCCATCTTGGCCGCGGGGCGGTCGAGGTCCGCTCCGCCGGGAGTCTGCCCGGCAACCAGATGAACCCCTCGGCTGTGGCGGCGATGGCCGAGGTCGGCATAGACATCTCCGGTCAGGTTCCCAAGATCCTGACCACGGGCGACGTGCAGGCCTCTGACGTGGTGATCACCATGGGCTGCGGTGACGCGTGCCCTATCTTCCCCGGCAGGCGTTACCTGGACTGGGATCTGGAGGACCCTGCGGGCAAGGGCGTCGCGGCCGTCCGACCGATCCGCGACGAGATCAAGGCGCGCGTGCAAGCGCTCCTGGTCGAGCTCCTCGCCGCGAAGGGCTCCACCACCCCCCAGACCGCTGGCTGACGAGCAAAGACCAACAACACCAAGGAGAAACCATGAAGACCCCAGAGGACATCCGCGAGACGGTACGACAGCGATATGCCGCGGCCGCAACTCGCCTGGCTGTCCTGGACCTTCAGCCGGACGGTCCGTCCCAGACATCGTGCTGTGGCTCCGGCCCGACAGCGGCGACCGAGAAGGATGGCCACGTGGCCGAGGTCTCCTGTTGCGGCGGAGGTTGCTCGGCGCCGGGGGACGCCCACACCGATGCCTCCGAAGCCTCATGCTGCGGCTCGGCCCCGGTGGGCACCACCGACGAAAAGGGCCAGGTCGTGTTCGGTGCCGAGCTCTACGGGCACGACGCCGAAGGTGCACCAGCCTCGGCCCTTGCGGCCTCGCTCGGCTGTGGTGTGCCTACGGCAGTTTCAGACCTGCGTCCGGGTGAGGTGGTCCTGGACCTCGGGTCGGGCGCCGGTGCCGACGTGCTCATCTCGGCCCGAAGGGTTGGCCCGGGTGGTCGCGCGATCGGGTTGGACATGACCACCGAGATGCTCGACCTGGCACGACGCAACGCCGCCGAGGCCGGGGTGGACAACGTCGAGTTCCTTCAGGGCTACCTGGAGGACATCCCGCTGCCCGACGACAGCGTGGACGTCGTGATCTCCAACTGCGTCATCAACCTGGCTGCGGACAAGTCCGTGGTGCTGGCCGAAGCCGCCCGGGTGCTGCGCCATGGTGGGCGCCTGGCATTCTCCGACGTGATCGCCGACGAGGGCATGGACGAGGACACCAAGGCTGACATGGCCCAGTGGACCGGGTGCATCGCAGGCGCACTGACCCAGAGCGACTTCACCGACGCGCTCACGGCGGCGGGGTTCACCGACATCGAGATCCGCCCGACCCACCGGGTTCACGCGCAGGCTCAGGCGGCGATCATCCGCGCCGCCTACTGACCGAACCGACCAGCCCGGGGCTACGCGTCGATGATGACCGGGATGATCAGCGGGCTGCGCCGGTACTTCCGGTGGGCCCACGTCGCCACCGCCTGGCCGATCAGCTCTTCGATCTGCTCGGGGTCGTTGCCTTCCTTGGTCGCCGTGGTCAGGACCTTCTGGATGACAGGAACAGCGGTGTCGAACGTGGACTCATCCTGCTCGAAACCGTGCGCGAGGAAGTCGGGCCTCTCGGTGAGTCTGCCGGTGGCGTGATCCACGATCGCCACAATGGTGACCACGCCCTCCTCAGCCAGGGTTCTGCGGACCTTGAGCGAGTCCTCGGTCGCGCCGCCAACCGTCATGGCGTCCACGTAGACCAGACCAGCGGGAACGGTCCCGGTGATCGTTGCCCGGCCCTTGACCAGGTCGATGACTGATCCGTCCTCGGCGATGATCGCCCGGTCCGGGTGCACGCCGGTGCGGACCGCCAGGTCCGCGTTGGCGCGCAGGTGGCGCCACTCCCCGTGGATCGGCAGGACGTTGGTGGGCCGGACGATGTTGTAGCAGTAGGACAGCTCGCCGGCGCTTGCGTGTCCGGAGACGTGGACCTTGGCATTTCCCTTGTGGACCACCTTCGCGCCCAGCCGGGTCAGCTCGTTGATCACGCCGTAGATGGCGTTCTCGTTGCCGGGTATCAGCGAGCTGGCAAGCAGGACCGTGTCGCCAGGCGTGATGCGGATGGCGTGGTCTCCGCTGGCCATTCGTGAGAGCGCGGCCATCGGCTCGCCCTGGGAGCCTGTGCAGATGAGGGTGATCTTGTCGGCGGGCAGGTTGTTGAGGGCCTTGAGGTCGATGACGAGGCCCTTGGGAATCGTGAGGTAGCCCAGGTCACGGGCGATACCCATGTTGCGGACCATCGAGCGACCCACGAAGGCAACCTTGCGGTGATGCTGGTGGGCGGCATCGAGAACCTGCTGGATGCGGTGAACGTGGCTGGCAAAGCTGGAGACGATGACGCGCCCGGGGCAGGTGCGGAATACCGTCTCGATGGCCGGGGTGAGCTCCCGCTCGGCGGTGACGAACCCGGGAACCTCGGCATTGGTGGAGTCGACCATGAACAGGTCCACGCCCTCTTCGGCCACACGCGCGAACGAGCGCAGGTCCGTGAGTCGTCCGTCCAGGGGGAACTGGTCCATCTTGAAGTCCCCGGTGTGCAGCACCATGCCCGCGGAGGTGCGGATGGCCACGGCGAGGCCGTCGGGGATCGAGTGGTTGACCGCGATGAACTCGCAGTTGAAGGGACCCAGGGCAAGCTTCTGCCCCTCCCGCACCTCGACGGTCTTGGGGGTGATGCGGTGCTCCTTGAGCTTGGCCTGGATGAAGGCCAGGGTGAGCTTGGAACCGATCAGCGGTATGTCGGCCCGCTCGCGAAGCAGGTAAGGCACGCCGCCGATGTGGTCCTCGTGTCCGTGGGTGAGCACGATCGCCTCGATCTTGTCCAGGCGGTCCCGGATCCAGGTGAAGTCGGGCAGGATCACGTCCACGCCCGGCTGGTGCTCTTCGGGGAACAGCACCCCGCAGTCGACGACCAGGAGCCGGCCGGCGTGCTCGAAGACCGTCATGTTGCGGCCGATCTCGCCGAGCCCGCCCAACGGCACAATCCGCAGCCCGTTGGGTGGCAGCACCGGAAGCTTGTCCTTGCTCTTGGCCGCGCTCCTGGGTCCTCGTCGACTCATCGGATGCCCCCACGCGGGTCCGGGGTCTCCAGCGCGCAGGCAGCGCTGATTTCGAAGCTCATCTGAGGCGACCTTTCTTAACGGATTTCATTCTTAGCGGATGTCATTGAGTCTTGCGCACAGCCACCCAGCGGCGGCCAAAGACGTTGTGAAGTAACGGGAGCGACGCGCTGGTGCGCCACTTACGACCAGATCGCCTGGCCGATGGCAACGCCCAGGAACGCTGAAGCAAGCCCTGCGACGATGCTAGCCACGACGCTGGCGGCGGCGATGAGCCGGGCGTCGGTTTCGAGCAGGCGCAGCGTCTCGTAGGAGAACGTTGAGTATGTCGTCAGCGCGCCGCAGAACCCAGTGCCTACCGCGAGCTGGACCTGCGCGGAGGCGCCACCGGCGACCACGGCTCCGGCGACGACACCAAGGATCAGCGAGCCCAGCACGTTGACCGTGAGCGTGCCCCAGGGGAAGACGGTGTCGTGGCGGGTCTGGATGGCCCGGTCGCTCAGGTAGCGCAGCGGTGCCCCGACGGCAGCACCCGCGATAACCAGGAGAAGGCTCATCGTTCTGGGCCAGTGGTGTCGAGCGGGGAGTGGCCACCACCGGTGCCGTCGGGGTTGGTGCCGACGTAGCGGATCACCTCGCAGTCGTCCAGGATGACCAGGCCCTCGGTGACGAGCTCGTCGAGCTGGGGCAGGAAGTCGCGGATGCGTTCGTGGCTGTCCACGATCAGGATGACGACCGGCAGGTCCTCGGACAGGCTGAGGATCCGTGAGGTGTGGATCCTGCTGGTGGCGCCAAATCCCTCAACGCCGTGCAGGACGGTCGCTCCTGCCAGGCCGGCCTCGTGTGCGCGGTGGACGATCTCGGTGAACAGGGGCCTGTGGTGCCAGTGACCGGAGTCGCTGACGATGATCGTGAGTCGTTGCGCGGTGCCGGTGAGCCTCATTGGATCCTCCAGTTGACCAGGCTTCGGGCTGCTTTTGTCGTGACCCATACGGCCGTCAGTGCGGCGACGGGAGTGAGGACGAGATAGATAAGGGCGACGCCCGTATGTCTACCGGCCACGAGCTGTTGGATCTCGACCGAGTAGGTGGAGAACGTGGTGAACCCTCCGAGGACGCCGGTGCCGAGGAACAAGCTGATCAGGCGATGTCCGCCCCACACCTCGGTCATCAGGACCATGAGGACACCGATCAGCGCGCAGCCGAGGACGTTGATGACCAGGGTGGCGATCGGGAAGGACCCGGCAGTCGTCGGCCAGACCACTTCGATCAGGTACCGCGCGGCGGCCCCGGTTGCGCCACCGGCGGAGACTGCGGCCACCAGGAGAACGTCGCGTCGTCCGCGAGCTCGACCCTGTCCCGCCTTGCGCAGATCGAGGTCGGGGACCGGCTGGCGCGCAGCGGCATCTGTGTCGTTGGTGGGGCGCTGGTCGGGCACCGGACGCGGCCTCCTACCTGGACGGGCTCGCGGCGCATGCTCGCCACCAGCGCGGGCAACAGGTAGGGACTGTTGGTCACCCGGTTGGGTGACGGTTTGGATACGGCGAGCCCCACCGCCGGTGGTACGTGCCGAAGTTTACACAGGAGCCCTTCAAAAGTGTGCCAGGCTGCGCCTACGATGGATGAGCACCGGGGAGGTGAAGGTGACTCAAGCACAGTCTGGCCATGCACAAGCCACGGTGTTCGGCACCGTCCGTCGGTGGTTCGAGGACACGGGCCCTTTCACTGCTTTCGCAGTCACTTTCCTGGTGTTGGGTTCCCTGTTTGTTCTCGCTGAGGTCCAGAGCCCGAGCATGCTGCAGTGGAATGGGACGGGGGTGCACGCCAGCCAAAGCGGGGGAATCGCGTTCTACTCGTTCCGAGGCCAGACCTACACCCTGAACGTGCCAACACCTGCGGCGTTTTCGAGCACGATCTATATCGACCCGGCAGAGCCATCAACGGCGATGTTCAGCAACCCGGTGACTCGTTGGACGGAGGCCGGCACCGTGGCCGGTCCGTTTGTTGTGGCTGCCCTTCTGCTGGCTCTCGGTTTTGTGCGCAAGGCACGGCGAAGGCGCCTGCGGCGCAGGCAACGCGGTGCGCTCTATGCGGTAAAGGAGAGTGCCACCGGGAAGAAGGGTCGACGGTCGGCGCAGGGTCGACCGTCCTGACTGAGCTCATCGTGACTTGCGGCTCATCGTGACTTGCGGCTCATCGTGACTTGCGGCTCATCGTGACTTGCGGCTCATGGTGACCTGGGCCCATGGTGACTTGGGGCTCATGGTGACCTGGGCCCATACCTCCCACAGCCGCCCGCACCGTCCGGAGCCCTTCTGCTGACGGCGAACCTCGGGCACATCGCGGGCTCCCGAGGTGTTCACCTCCTATGATCGACGATTTCGAGGCGTTGGACGCCTACTCGAGCGTCGTTGTGCGGGTGGCAGAGCGCGTGCTGCCGAGTGTGGCCAGCCTCCACGTCCAGACACGGCGAGGAGACGGCGCGGGAAGCGCGAGCGTCCTGACATCTGACGGGTTCCTGCTGACCAGCGCGCACGTGGTCCAGGGCGCGGATACAGCGGAGGCAACTTTCGCCGACGGCACCTCTACCCGCGTGGACGTGATCGGAAGCGATCCGCTCTCGGACCTCGCCGTGCTGAGGGCCAGGGGTGACGTGCCAGCACCGGTGGTGCTGGGGGACGCCGCAAAGCTGCGCGTCGGGCAGCTCGTCGTGGCCCTGGGCAACCCGCTCGGGCTCGCAGGCAGCGTCACCGCAGGCATCGTCTCGGCCCTCGGACGTTCGCTGCCGACGCGCGCCGGTCGCGTGGTCGACGAGGTGATCCAGACAGATGCGGCCCTGAACCCGGGCAACAGCGGCGGGGCGCTCGCGGACAGCTCGGGGCGTGTGGTCGGCGTGAACACTGCGGTTGCCGGTATCGGTATGGGGTTGGCCGTGCCCATCAACGACACCACCCGCCGGATCATCGGCACCCTGATGGCACATGGGCGGGTGCGCCGAGCCTGGCTCGGGATCGTCGGCACTCAGCGACCGCTCCCGCCGGCTCTGGTCACCAGGACCGGGCGCGGCAGCGGGCTGCATGTCGCTCAGGTGATGCCGCAGAGCCCGGCCGCGTTGTCAGGCCTGCGCGTCGGCGACATCGTGGTCTCGGTCGCGGGGGAGCCGATCGGGTCGACCACTGCACTTCAGCGCGCCATGGTGGAGGACGCGATCGGACGCAGGCTGGAGATCACGGTCTGGCGAAACGGCGCGCTCGTTGACGTCATAGCGGTGCCACGCGAGCTCACCGACGCCTAGCTGCCAGGGCCTTCAGCCCTGGTGTGGGTCCTCGCCCGCGACGAGCCGCACGACACTGTCCGGCAGGGGGATACCGGCACGCAGCCTCGGGTCCGGAACTGGAGTGGCCCAGTGAGTCTGGATGGGTAGCACCCCGGCCCACACATCCAGCGCACCGTCCTCGGATTCGGCGTCCTCGGGCGGCCCACTCCTGACTTTTGCCGAGGCCTCGGTGATGGGCATCGCAAGGATGGAGGTCGCTGCCAGCTCTTGGGCCGTCGGCTGCCGTGCCTCCGCCCAGCGTCCTGGCGCCAGCTTCTCCGTGAACGCCTTGAGTGCGGCCACCTTGTGGTCAGGGTCGTCGACCTGGCGCAGGCTTCCGAGGATCATGACGCTGCGATAGTTGATCGAGTGCTCGAACACGCTGCGGGCCATCACGAGACCGTCAACCAGGGTGGCGGTCAGACAAGCCGTTGCCCCAGCTCGCAGGATGCGCAGTGCCCGGCTGGCTGCCGAGCCGTGCACATAGACGACATCACCGACGCGCGCCTGCAATGTTGGCACAGCGAACGGTTGCCCGTCGTCGATGAAGGCCAGGTGGCAGATCAGAGCGGCATCCAGGATCGCGTCGATGCTGGCCCGGTCGTAGACGCCACGGTGGGCCTCGCGGCGTACCCGGGTGCGTGGTGACGGCGCACTGGGCTTGTCCTCTGGTGGCACGGCGATGTCCCTTCTGTCGGAGCCTTCCCTGATCCGGCTGGCGCAGGAGGGGTGGATTATCCGGCTGGCGCAATTATCGTTGATCCACCATGGGTTACACCGCCGACGCACGAGTTGACGCCTACATCGACGCCCTGCCCGAATGGCAGCGGGCCATCTGCAGACAGGTCCGCGAACTGGTGCATGCGGCCGACCCCGAGGTCATCGAGACCATCAAGCGCACCAACCGTCCGTACTTCGTGCTCGAGGGCAACATCTGCGCACTGCTGGCGGCCAGGGACCACGTCAACGTGTTCCTGTACGACGGCGCCATCGTCCCCGATCCGGAGGGCATCATCACCGCCGGCCATGACAACAAGACCGCTCGTACTGTGGCCATGCGCCAGGGCGAGAGTGTCAACGAGGCGGCCCTCATCGCCATGTTCAGGCACATCATCGCCAACAACCGGGCCGGCGGCTGGCGCAAGCTCTCGGGCTGACTCCCCTCGTCCTGCTGTCGGGCGGGCCGGGACGGGAACGTGTTCCTGACCGCCAGCCCGGAGGGGAACGTGTTCCTGACCGCCAGCCCGGGGGGGAACGTGTGCCTGACCGCCAGCCCGGGGGGGAACGTGTGCCTGACCGCCAGCCCGGGGGGAACGTGTGCCTGCTGTGCCCGATGGTGCCTGCGAGACGTACACTCACGGGCAAGCATGTGGCGCCTGAGCGGTGACTCACGATTCCTTGTTTTTTCGGTCCCGCGCTGCGGTGAGTGAGCCGCCAGTTGGCGGCGCAAACCGAGGACGCCCATGTATGACCAGCCCCTTTTCCTACACACTTTGTCCAGGTTCGCCGTGGTTCTGCCGGCGCGCTACGACCTCGAGGCCACGCTGACCGAGCTCACCGAGAGTGTCACCACGGTGCTGGGTCTGTCCGGCAGCGGGGTCACGATGGCCGAGGACGGGCGACTGCGCTTTGTCACCGCGGTGAGCCAGGCGTCGAGCGAGCTGGAACGCAACCAGGAGAAGTGGCAGGCAGGTCCTTGTCGCGACGCCTTCGACACCGGGGAGGTGGTGCGGGTCAGCGACGTGAGGGCCGAGTCGGCGCGGTGGCCCGACTTCTCTGAGGCCGCGAGCCGCCTGGGTGTCGCCGGGGTTGCCGGGATCCCCATGCGCCTCGCAGACGAGATCATCGGCGCCCTGAACCTGTATTCCCCCGAGCCTCGGGAGTGGTCAGACGCGGATATCGCGGTGGCCTCGGTGCTGGCCGACGTGGCGACCAGCTACGTGGTCAACGCCTCCAAGCTGCGCCAGCAGGAGCAGCTGAGCGAGCAGCTCCAGGAGGCGCTGGAGTCCCGTGTGGTGATCGAGCAGGCCAAGGGGATCACCGCCCAGCAACGCGCCGTTTCGATCGACCAGGCCTACCAGCGGATGCGCCGTCACGCCCGCACCAACAACGCCAGCCTCAGGGTGGTCGCCGAGGCAATTGTTGCCGTCGGGCTTCAGGTCTGAGCTCGAAGCCGCGGCATGGACCCGCGCCCTAGTGCGGCTTCCGCTTTGCGTGTATTGTCTGTGACCTGCACCACTCCGGACCTTGGTGGTGTTCGCTCTCACTCGTGCTGCTCCCGAACGTCGGTGGCCCGTGTCCTGCCTGGGACCACCGAAATGAGTGCATCGTGGCGCAGCCGTCGAGCGGACCAGGTGACTTCTCCCCAGACCTCGACCAGCCGCATGCCCTCATCCCTGCGTCCGCCGACCACGTTCGAGTCAGTGCGTTCGCCGACCACGTCCGCGTCCCTGCGTCCGCCGAACACGTCCGCCCCGGCTACCCACTGGCGTCAGTCGAGCTTGCAGCCGCCGAGCCGCCGATGCGGGTCAGAACCCACGCCTTTCGTCAGGTGGTGGTCCTTGAGTACGCAGGTCCGCTCGGTTCTGCGATCGAGAACCTGAACAACGCCCTCGAGCTCGCTCTGGCCGAGGGGCCCCGCGGGGTGGTCTGCGACCTGTCGGCGGTCTACGAAGGTGCCGAGCCCGATGTGGTTGAGCTGCTGGCGACGGCTGGGCGGCATGTTCGCGACTGGCCCGGGATCCCTGTGGCACTCGCCGGCTCGAAACGGCGGGTTCGAGAGGTGCTCCGAGTTCACCCGATCGGTGGGCACCTGATCCTCATGCCGACTGCTCCCGAGGCGGTATCCGCGGTGCTCGACACCCCCGTTCCGCTGGTCGAGTGGCTCCGGCTGGCTCCGCACCCGACCGCGCCGCGCGCAGCACGGAACTTCGTCTCGCGCGCCCTGTTGGACTGGGGCATGGGCACGCTCATTCCGTCGGCGTCCCTGGTGGTCAGCGAGCTGGTCACCAACTCGACGATCCACGCCGGCAGTGCCGTGGAGCTTTCCATTGCCTGGCACCTGGATGCCCTGCGCCTGACGGTCAGAGACTGCTGCCCCGATCTGCCGCGTCCGCGGTTCTCCCGCTTCGACCAGCACGGGCGAGGACTCTCGGTCGTGACTGGCCTCTCTCGCGCCTTCGGGGTGCTGCCCACCGCTGACCACGGCAAGGTCATCTGGGCCGTCCTCAACGCAGTGCGGCCAGGCTAGGCCGTCCAGCTGCAGCTCCGTTCCCTACGCGCTAGTCGCGAGCTGCCTGCGCGCGCGCCTCGCTTGCGGCGGAGTCTGCCTCACGTGAGTAGTTCGGGTCCGTGGACAGCCGACTGTGCCCTGCGCCATACAGGAAGTAGATCGCGAACCCGATGACCATCCAGACGGCGAAACGGACCCAGGTTGCGGCGGGCAGGTTCAGCATCAGGTAGAACGAGGTCAGGATCGCCAGGACCGGGACAACGGGGACCCAGGGACACCGGAAGGGCCGCTCGAGGTCCGGGCGCCTGCGCCGCAGGACCAGGACGCCGACGGCAACCAGGATGAAAGCGAACAGGGTGCCGATGTTGACCAGCTCGGCGAGCTCGGACAGTGGCACGAAGGTGGAGATCGCCGCGACCACGACACCGGTGGTGATCGTGGTGCGCACCGGTGTGCCGGTCCGCTCGTTCACTTTTGAGAAGACAGGTGGCAGCAGCCGGTCCCGGCTCATGGCGAAGAAGACCCGGCTCTGGCCGAGCATCATGATCATCATCACGGTCGTCAGGCCGATGAGCGCCCCAACCGAGATCATCGTGGCGAAACCGGGCTTGCCAACGGAGCGGAAGGCTTCGGCCAGGGGCGCGTTGATCTTGATATCGGTGTACTTCACCATGCCGGTCACCACCAGTGAGACGGCGACGTACAACGTGGTGCAGATGGCCAGCGACCCGAGGATCCCGATCGGTATGTCCCGCTGCGGGTTCTTGGTCTCCTCGGCCGCTGTGGCCACGATGTCGAACCCGATGAAGGCAAAGAACACCAGGGCAGCGCCGGTGAAGATGCCGGTGATCCCGAAGGAACCCGGTGCGAACCCAAAGTCCTGCAGCAATGAGGGCGTAGTGGTGGCTCCCGCGGCCGGCGTGGACCCGGTCGGGGGGATGAACGGGTGGTAGTTGGCCGTCTTGATATAGAACAGCCCGGCGATGATGACGAAGAGCACGACCGCGATCTTGATCGTTACCATGACCAGGTTGACCTGTGAGGAGACCTTGATGCCGAGGCAGATCACGGCCGTCAGGATCAGGACGATCCCGGCGGCGACCAGGTTGTGCCCCTCGCCATAGGCGAATGCGGGGATGGTGATGTTTGCCTGCTTCATCACGTCGGCGAAGTAGGTCGACCATCCGACGGCAACCGTGCTGGCGCCGAGGGCCAGCTCGAGGATGAGGTCCCAGCCGATGATCCATGCGACCAGCTCACCAAGGCTGGCGTAGGAGAACGTGTAAGCAGACCCCGCCACTGGCACCGTGCTGGCGAACTCGGCGTAGCACAGGGCCGCCAGCGCACAAGCGACTCCGGCGAAGACGAATGACAGCGCAACCGCCGGCCCTGCCTGGACCCCGGCAGCCTTGCCGGTGAGCACGAAGATTCCGGTTCCGATCACCACCCCGACCCCGAAGACGGTCAGGTCGAGGGCACTCAGCTGTTTGCGTAGCTGATGGGCCGGTTCCTCGGTGTCCCGGATCGACTGCTCGATCGTCTTGGTTCGCCAGAGGTTCATCTCGCAGTCCTTCACTGAACGAAGGAACGTTCCCGCTCACGCTGGTCGTGTCGGCTCGCTCGTTCCCGGCATCTTTGTCCGTTTTGTTGGGGTCTGTCAAGACATGCGCTCGCATTACCGTCATCTGAGACGAGGAGACGGAACCGGTGGAGAAGATCACGGATTGTCTTTGATCACAATGAAGTTGGGCAGTGCCGGGCGGCGGATGCGCTGGGGTTGCCGGTCGAGCAGGTGCAGCAGATGACCACGGACCGGGTGCGTGAGGGTCGTTCGCGGCGGGACGTGCTCAAGGGTGCAGCGATCGTGGCAGGGACCGTGGAGCTTGGTCAGTCACCCGGCACTTCTGGGCAGAGTTGTCTTGTGGGTTGGGGGGTGTTCATGTTGTCCAGGTGACGTCGCGGGTGGTGACGGTGGCGGTGAGGTCGTGTTGGTGGACGTAGGTGTGGTGGTAGCCGCAGAGCAGGGCGAGGTTGC
>JBDTYK010000044.1:0-14255 GCA_040005715.1 Actinomycetota bacterium
TGACGAGGCGATGGTGCAGCCGTCGAGCATCGACGTGCGCCTGGACAAGTTCTTCCGGCTGTTCGACAACCACAAGTACGCCTGCATCGACCCGGCCGAGGACCAACCCGAGCTCACCCGCCTGATCGAGGTCGAACACGACGAGCCATTTATCCTGCACCCGGGCGAGTTCGTGCTGGGCTCGAGCTTCGAGGTGGTGACGCTGCCCGATGACCTTGCCGCACGGCTTGAAGGCAAGTCCTCACTTGGCCGTCTCGGCCTGGTGACTCACTCCACGGCCGGATTCGTCGACCCCGGCTTCAGCGGTCACGTGACCCTCGAGCTGTCCAACGTCGCCACGTTGCCGATCAAGCTCTGGCCCGGGATGAAGGTCGGGCAGCTCTGTTTCTTCAGACTGTCGAGCCCAGCAGAGCATCCCTACGGCAGCGCCAAGTACGGATCGCGCTACCAGGGGCAGCGGGGCCCCACCGCGAGCCGTTCCTTCCAGAACTTCCACCACACCGAGGTATGACGGTTTCCAGCCAGTTCACAGGAACGGTCAATAATCTGGCTGTATGCCCCGTGCGCCCCACCTGAGCATTGCCGGTAACTCCACGTCCCCCGATGCCGTGGTGCTGCTTCTACCTGGCGGCACGGCGAGCAGCGTTGCTCCCGTTCGGGCCTTTGATCTGGCGCGCCTTCGCATGTTTCCCCTTGGCCGCAGCGTGCTTCGCGCTGGACACGGCCGAATGGTCCTGGCAACTCTTCGATACTCCGTGCGCGGATGGAATGGCGACCTGGAGTCGCCACTGCCGGACGCACGCTGGGCTCTCGATCAGATTGGGGAGCGCTTCGGCGACCTGCCCATAGGCCTGGTCGGTCACTCCATGGGTGGGCGGACCGCATTGCGGGTGGCCAACCACGTGGGGCGTTCAGAAAGTCCAGTGAGCAGCGTGGCGGCACTGGCGCCCTGGTTGCCCCCCGGGGAGTCCATCGCGTCGATCGAACCGAGGCTGCTTCTGGCCCACGGGACCGCAGACCGGATCACCGACCCAGCGCAGACCTTCGCGCTCGCTGAGAGGCTCGAGGCGGACGGCGCCGATGTTGAGCTTGTGCGGTTCCCGGGTGCTCGTCACTCCATGATGTTTCCGGCTGGACCGTGGCACGAGCTGGTCGCCGACTTCATGGTGCGGACCTTGCTGGCGCCAGTTCCGGACGGCCCAGAGACTCAGCTGCAGCGGTGAGACCGGGCTCGAACGCTGCGGATCGCCTCATCGAGAGATGTCTGCCCGCACGGACTTAGGCGTCCGGGCTGATCGGTGAAGATCATTGCGCCAGAAGATATCTGGCTCAATGTAGGGCAACATGAGCATTCGTCTCGCTTGTTACCGGCGGATAACGACCAAGTGACGGTTATCGATGAGTGGCCATCGCCTAGTGAATCCTGTCGGTCATCTCGGTTAGGTTTGATGGCATGATCCGGTTCGACGCGGTATCGAAACAATATCCGGATGGCACCGTGGCCGTGGACGAGCTGACGTTCGAGGCGCCAACCGGGCAGATCACCGTTCTTGTCGGCCCATCTGGGTGCGGCAAGACGACGTCGCTGCGAATGATCAACCGGATGATCCAGCCGACCGGTGGCCGGATCTGGATTGACGACCAGGACTCGGCGCAGATGGATGAGGCGCAGCTGCGCCGCGGCATCGGCTATGTCATCCAGCACGCCGGGCTCTTTCCTCATCGCACCGTCGCCGCGAACATTGCCACGGTCCCGAGGCTGATCGGCTGGGACAAGCGCAAGGCGCAGGCCCGGGCACTTGAGCTGCTCGAGATGGTGGGCCTGCCGGCGGCCTTCGCGAAGCGATACCCCGCGCAGCTCTCGGGCGGCCAGCAACAGCGAGTCGGCGTCGCTCGAGCCCTTGCCGCAGATCCCCCGATCATGCTCATGGACGAGCCGTTCAGCGCCGTGGATCCCATTGTGCGTGAGCAGCTGCAGGACGAGTTCCTGCGTCTGCAGGGAGATCTGGGCAAGACCATCGTGTTCGTCACCCACGACATCGAGGAGGCCATCAAGCTCGGTGACCAGGTCGCCGTACTACGCGTCGGTGGCAGGCTCGCCCAGCTGGCCGACCCGGCATACCTGCTGGCGCACCCGGTTGACGACTTCGTGGCTGATTTCGTGGGACGTGACCGCGGCTACCGCGCCCTGAGCTTCCAGTCGTCCCCGCATTTCTCGCTCGCACGTGAGGACACGGTTGGTCTCGGTGCGACCCCAGCCGAGGCGGCGCGATCGGCGCGAGACGGCTGGGTCCTGGTCACCGACACGGATCGTCGCCCGCTCGGGTGGATCGAGCCCGGCCGGATCACCGTCCCGATCCAGGCCGAGATGCTGCATCGGGGTGGCACGGTCGCCAAGGAGGGTGGTCCGCTTCGCAATACCCTTGATGCTGCGCTGTCCTCGCCGAGTCGGCGAGGAGTCGTCGTGGACGAAGCGGGCGCGATCCTGGGCACGGTTCGGGCTCACGAGGTCCTTGCCGAGATCGAGGAGCGCTCCCGGCCGGCGCTTCAGCCCGACAGCCCCCAAGTGGCTGGCGTCCAACTAGAGGGTGGCCCCCAACCCGAGAGCCTGAAGCCGGCCGAGGAGGCGCCTGCATGACCTGGCTGGGGGACCACATCGCAGACGTGCTCAGTCTTGCCGGTCAGCACGCGTACCTCGCTGGCTTGCCGCTGGTTCTCGGGCTGCTCATCGCCTTGCCACTCGGCTGGCTCGCCCGACGGTACCGCGTCCTCTACCCGCCTTTGATCATCGGCACCGGGCTCCTCTATACGATCCCCTCCTTGTCGCTCTTCATCATGCTTCCGCTGCTGCTCGGCACCCGAATCCTTGACCCGAACAACGTCGTCGTCGCCATGACCATCTACACCGTCGCGCTGCTAGTGCGAACCGTCGCGGACGGCCTGGGCTCAGTGCCCGATGACGTCAACCAGTCGGCAACAGCCATGGGCTACAGGCGAGTTCGCCGATTCACCTCAGTGGAGCTGCCGCTCGCCGTGCCTGTCATCTCGGCCGGGCTGCGTGTCGCAGCGGTCAGCAACGTGAGCATCGTCAGCGTGGCCGCCCTGATCGGCGTCTCACAGCTTGGGTCACTGTTCACAGATGGGTTCAACCGGGACTTCCTGGACCCCATCATCGTCGGCGTGGTCGCCTGTGTCCTGCTGGCGCTCCTCTTCGACCTGGCGATCCTCGGTGTCACCCGTCTGGTGACGCCTTGGGAGCGCGCCAGCGGGGCGGCAGCATGATCAACCGCATCCTGGCCTGGCTCGCGGACGGCGCCCACTGGCGAGGGTATGACGGCATCTTCCGTCGGGTCACAGAGCACCTGGAGTACTCCCTGGTGGCCCTCCTGATCGCCGCACTGATCGCGATCCCGCTCGGCCTGTATATCGGGCACACCGGCCGGGGCCGTTTCCTTGTTGTCAATGCCGTCGGTTCCGCCCGGGCCATCCCGTCTCTGGGCCTGTTGTTCCTCGCCATTCTCTTGCTGGGGCCCAAGTTCCAAGGCGACCTCGCCTATCTGGCACCAACTGGTCTGGTTCTGGTGGTGCTGGCCGTCCCGCCAATCCTCTCGGGGACCTATGCCGGCATCGGAGGGGTGGATCCGGCCGCTCGTGACGCGGCAAGGGGCATGGGTATGCGCGGCACCGAAATGCTGCGCCACGTCGAGATACCGTGCGCAATGCCGCTGATCTTCTCCGGGATCCGCTCGGCGATGTTGCAGGTCATCGCAACGGCAACGATCGCAGCTGTAGTGGGGCTAGGGGGTCTTGGCCGCTTCCTGATCGACGGCCTGGCGGTCAGGGACACACCCCAGACCGCTTCAGGCGCGGTTCTTGTTGCCGGGCTGGCCCTGAGTGTCGACCTGGCCCTGGCGCTTATCCAGCGCCTGGTTGTCTCGCCAGGCCTGACCGGAAGATATGGCAAGGTCCCACCGTTCGACTCTGGTACGGGGGCGACAGCATCCCTGACCCCGGCACCTGCCCTGATACACAGCGCCTAGACCCCAAAAGAAAGAGAACCTGATGAATCGCACCAGGATCGTCCTCGCCGTCACCGCCACAGCAGCGATGCTTGCCGTCGCGGCCTGCGGCTCAAGTGACCCTCTCGCCTCGGGGGGTTCAGCCACGACTTCCTCCAGTCCCGGCACCATCACCGTGGGATCGGCCAACTTCCCCGAGAGTGCATTGCTCGCCGAGATCTATGCCGGCGCCCTGAGTGCCAAGGGCATCAAGGCCGACACGAAGCTGAACATCGGCAGCCGAGAGGCCTATATCCCGGCACTTCAGGATGGCTCCATCGACCTGATCCCGGAGTACACCGGCAACCTTGCCCAGTATTTCAACAAGAATGCCAAGGCGACCGACAGCGACGGTGTCTACGCCGAGCTCAAGGCGGCTGTCCCGCCGACGCTGACCATCCTCGACAAGTCGGTGGCTGAGGACAAGGACGCCGTTGTGGTCACCAAAGCCACCGCGGACAAGTACAAGCTCAAGACCATCGCAGACCTGCAGCCGATCGCCAAGGACCTCATTCTCGGAGGACCGCCGGAGTGGAAGACCCGCGCGAGCGGCATCCCCGGTCTGAAGAAGGTCTACAACCTCACGTTCAAGTCCTTCAGGGCCTTGGACGCCGGTGGCCCGCTCTCCGTTGGGGCGCTGAAGAACGGCCAGGTCGACGCGGCCAACCTGTTCACCACCCAGTCGGCGATCCCGGCAAACAACTTCGTCGCGCTGGAGGACCCCAAACACCTTTTTGCCGCTCAGAATGTTGTCCCGCTGATCGCCAAGTCCAAGGTCAACGACACGGTTTCGAAGGCACTTAACGCGGTTTCGGCCAAGCTCGACACGGCCACCCTCCTTGCGCTGGTCAAGGAGGTCGAGATCGACAAGAAGGACGCCTCTGCGGTCGCCAAGGAGTTCCTGACCAAGAACAGTCTTGGCTGAGGTTCGCCCCTTCCGGAGGGAAGGAGGGCTGAGGAGTGGCTCGCCGCCCTGTAAAGGGAGCCTGCGAGCACGGGCAGGAGCCACTCCTCAGCCCGACCCGTCACGGACGTTGCTTGGGGCGCCTGCGAGCAGGGGCAAGGGCGGCTCCTCAGCCGGATCCGTCAGGCGCGCTGTCGGCGAACCCGATTGCTCTCAGCCGCCACGTATGCCGGGCCCGCTACGCGTGTGGACGAACGGCGGCCAGCAACATCTGCGCGACGTCAACGACCTCGACGCTCTCGTGTGCCCCGGTTTCCGACTGGTTCTGGGTGAGTCCGTCGGAGAGCATGACGCGGCAGAACGGGCAGCCGACCGCGATCCGGTCTGCACCGGTGGCGAGGGCTTCCTCAGTGCGGTTGGAGTTGATCCGGGTGCCGAGGTTCTCCTCCATCCACATCCGCGCTCCGCCCGCCCCGCAGCAGAAGGACTTCTGGCCCGACCGCGGCATCTCGCGAAGCTCGACACCGGGAAGTGCGCCGATCAGCTCGCGCGGCGGGGCATAGACGCCGTTGTGACGCCCGAGGTAACAGGGGTCGTGGTACGTGACGGTGGAGGCGGTCGACGCGACGTTGGACGTGTCGGCCTGGTCCGGACGGGACACAGGGATGAGCCGGCCATCACGGACCAGCCGGTTGAGCAGCTGGGTGTGATGGACGACCTCGAACTGGGCTCCGCCGGCGATCTGGGGGTACTCGTTCTTGATCGTGTTGAAGCAGTGCGCGCAGGTGACCACGATCTTGGTCGCCCTGGCCTCGCCCAGAGTCTCGATGTTGGCCTGGGCGAGCATCTGGAAGAGGAACTCGTTGCCGGCCCGCCTCGCCGGGTCGCCGGTGCACGTCTCGCCGTCGCCCAGGACAGCGAACGTCACACCTGCCGTGTTGAGCAGCTCCGCAACTGCCCGTGTGGTCTTCTTGGCACGGTCCTCATAGGCTCCGGCGCACCCGACCCAGAAGAGGTACTCGACCTCGTCCAGGGACTCGACGTCCGTGCCTACGACCTTGACCTCAAAGGGCAGGTCCTTGGCCCAGTCCAGGCGGGCGCGGGCCGACATCCCCCACGGGTTTGACTTGTTCTCCAGGTTCTTGAACATGCCACCAAGCTCAGAGGGGAACGCGGACTCGATGAGCACCTGGTAGCGACGGATATCCAGAATCGCGTCGACGTGTTCGATGTCGACCGGGCACTGCTCGACGCAGGCGCCACAGGTCGTACATGACCACAGCACGTCCTGGTCGATGACGGCGCCGGGGCCGTGGGGGTTGTAGGCAGAGAACGGGTCCGTGATGTCATACCCGGTGTCGCCGACCAGCGGCAGGGTCGAGATGGTGGCGAGCGTCCCATCGGCTTCGAGCAAACCGGCGCGCTCGCCCTCGGCTGCGAGCAGGAACGGCGCTTTGGCGTGGGCGTGGTCGCGCATCGCCATCACCAGCATCTTGGGCGAAAGCGGCTTGTCGGTGTTCCAGGCCGGGCACTGCTCCTGGCAGCGACCACACTCGGTGCACGTGGTGAAGTCCAGCAGGCCCTTCCAGGTGAAGTCCTCGATCTTGCCGATGCCCAGCGCGGCGTCCTCGTCAAGCTCCTCCATATTCTCGAAGTCGACCGGCTCACCCTTGACCAACATCGGCTGGAGTGGGCCCAGCGCGGTCTTGCCGTCGGCGTTGCGCTTGAACCAGATGTTGAAGAAGGCCAGGAAGCGGTGCCAGGCAACGCCCATCGTCGGCTGCACGGAGACGGTGATCACCCAGGCCAACGAGATCAGGATCTTGAGTGCTGCGACGACGAACGTCAAAGCCTCCAGGGCACCGATCGACAGACCTGAGAAGGCTTTTCCGATGAAGAACGACAACGGGAAATGTAGGGAGTTGGCCCACCATTCATTGTTCGCGACGCCAAGGGCGTACTCGATGCCGCGCAGGGTCAGAACCAGGATGACGACCCCGAGGATGGTCAGCTCGACGTAGTAGGCCTGCCAGAAGGTGGAGGCGAAGAAGCGGCTACGGCGACCCAGGGAGCGCGGGTGATTCCGCTGGCGGATGCTGATCAGCACCACGATCCCCACCAGGGAGGCCCACGCGATGAGCTCGGTGGCCCACTCGTAGGGAAAGAACCGCCCGATCAGCGGGAGCGCGAAGTTCGGGTCGAACAGCTGCCCGTATGCCGTGACCAGGGTGAGGAACAACAGCCCGAAGGAGACCATCACGAACCAGTGCGCCGCACCCACGATCGGCAGCCGTGACATCCGGGTATGCCCAAGGACCTCGCGCACCAGGGTCATGGTTCGAGTTGCGGGCTCATTGCTTCGGGTGCGGTCGTCCTGGCCGATCTGGAAGGTGGCGATGAACCGGGCAATCATCTGGGCGAACAGCGCCACGGCAACAACGGTCACGACAAGGCAGACGACAAGAGCAACGATCTGCAGGGCTGACATGGCTCGGATTGTACGCAGCACCTCTGGTGTTACGTCTCTACGAAGACTTTGCGGCTCACCGCACGGCTGACCTGCGGGCTTGTGTTTGATCATTCGAGATGAATCACATAACCTGCGATTGGAACATCTATAACGACAGGTTTGTTGACGGGTTGGACCTGAGCCCACAGGACCTTCGCTCGCTCACGCACCCAAAGGTGGTTGGCAATGCCCATTTATGACGACGTTACTGCCCTGGTCGGCAACACCCCGTTGGTCCGGATCAACCGGCTGAGTGCGGGTGCCGGGGCGACCATCGCTGCCAAGCTGGAGTTCTACAACCCGGCCAGCTCGGTGAAGGACAGGATCGGCGTTTCGATCATCGACGCGGCCGAGAGGTCGGGCGCGCTGAAGGCGGGCGGCACGATCGTGGAGGCCACCAGTGGCAACACCGGTATCGCGCTGGCGATGGTGGGTGCCGCCCGTGGATACAACGTCGTGCTGACCATGCCCGAGACCATGAGTCTCGAGCGCAAGGCGCTGCTGCGTGCGTACGGCGCCGAGCTCATCCTGACCCCTGGCTCTGAGGGCATGAAGGGTGCCGTCAGCAAGTCCGAGGAGATCGCTGCCGAGCGTGGCGCCATCCTCGCCCGCCAGTTCGCCAATGAGGCCAACCCCAAGATCCACCGGGAGACCACCGCTGAGGAGATCTGGAAGGACACTGACGGCAAGGTCGACATTTTCGTCGCGGGCATAGGCACCGGTGGCACCATCACCGGCGTGGGTCAGGTCCTCAAGTCGCGCAACCCCGAGATCCAGGTCATCGCCGTGGAGCCGGAGGAGTCCCCCATCCTCAACGGTGGCGCGCCCGGTCCGCACAAGATCCAGGGCATCGGCGCCAACTTCATCCCTGAGATTCTCGACCGCGATGTCTACGACGAGGTCATCGACATCAACGCCGACACGGCAGTGGAGTGGGCACGCCGCGCAGCCAAGGAAGAGGGCCTGCTGGTCGGCCTCTCCTCCGGCGCAGCCCTGGCCGCGGCCGACAGGGTCGCCCGCCGTCCTGAGAACGCCGGCAAGCTGATCGTGGTGATCATCCCCTCCTTCGGCGAGCGGTATCTGTCCACCATCCTGTTCTCCGACCTGCTCAAGTGAGCTGGATGACTTTATGTCGAATCGCCTTCACCGATGAGCGTCTTGCGCTTGACTGAGAACAAGTCGGTCGACCGCGCTGCCAGCCCCCCTGATGTGCGCGGTCGATCGACCCCCCTGCGCGGCGCATGGGCAAGCATGCGTGAGGACCTTGACGCAGCGATTGCCAGGGACCCAGCTGTCGACACCCGGCTCGAGATGGTGCTGGCCTCCCCGGGTCTGCACGCCATCTGGGTGCACCGGCTCTCGCACCGCTTGTGGAGGCATCCACATGGCCGACTGGCCGCTCGGCTGCTTTCGCAGATCTCGCGCTCGATCACCGGCGTGGAGATCCATCCCGGCGCGCAGATCGGCCGGCGCTTCTTCATCGACCATGGCATGGGCGTGGTCATCGGCGAGACGGCGGAGGTCGGTGACGACGTGATGATCTACCACGGCGTCACCCTCGGCGGCCGCTCGATGAAGAGGGTCAAGCGGCACCCGACCGTCGGCAACAACGTGACGATAGGTGCCGGAGCCCGCATCCTCGGCCCGGTTCACATCGGCGACCGCGTCCAGATCGGCGCCAACTCTGTTGTCGTCAAAGACATTCCGGCGGGAGCCGTGGCAGTTGGCGTGCCCGCCACGATCCGGTTCCCGAACAAGGGTGAAGACCCCTTCGAGATGCTCTTCAACGATCCCGAGCTCTGGATCTGAGGATCTGGTCGATGACCAGTGGCTTTGGGCCGATACGGTTGGTCACGCTGGACGGCCGCCAAGGTATGCCGCCGGCCAGGAGGGCTCGCATAGTGGCCGAGTGCGGCGGTCTTGAAAACCGCTAGGGGTGCAAGCTCCTCGAGGGTTCGAATCCCTCGCCCTCCGCGAGATCCGACGCGATACGGGAAACTGTCACCATGACGCTACGGATCGGTTACAAGGCCTCGGCCGAACAGTTCAGCCCCCGAGAGCTCGTTGAGCTCGCTGTCCAGGCGGAGAACGTCGGGCTGGACAGCGTGATGATCTCCGACCATTTCCAGCCCTGGCGCCATACCGGCGGACATGCTCCGTTCTCGATGTCGTTGCTGGCCGCGGCGGGTGAGCGTACGAAGCGGGTGCTGTTGGGGACGTCGGTGATGACCCCGACCTTCCGCTACAACCCGGCGGTCATAGCACAGGCTTTCGGCACGCTGGCCTGTCTCTACCCCGACCGCATCATCCTCGGCGTCGGAACGGGCGAGGCATTGAACGAGGTTGCCGTCTCTGGCCTGGCCTGGCCCGATTTCAAGGAGCGGTTCGCGAGGATGCGTGAAGCGGTCGCGCTCATGCGCGAGCTGTGGGCAGGCGAGCGCGTCACGTTCAACGGGGACTTCTACCAGACCCACAACGCCACGGTCTATGACCGGCCGGAGCGGCCAGTGCCGGTCTATATCGCCGCGGGTGGTCCCGTCGTGGCCAGGTATGCGGGACGGTCGGGCGAGGGCTTCATCTGTACCTCGGGCAAGGGCCCGGAGCTGTATCGCGACAAGCTCATCCCGGCCGTTGACGAGGGATTGGCCACGGCGGGTCGGGCCGTCGGGTCGATCGACCGGATGGTCGAGATCAAGCTCTCTTACGACAGGGACCCGGCGATGGCGCTGGAGAACACCCGCTTCTGGGCGCCGCTGGCGCTGACGTCCGAGCAGAAGAGCGGCCTGGACGACCCGACGCAGATGGAGGCGGCCAGTGATGCGCTCTCGATCGAACAGGTAGCCAGTCGCTGGATTGTGGCGTCCGATCCGCAGACCGCGCTTGCCCAGATCGAGCCGTATGTAGACCTCGGCTTCAACCACCTGGTCTTCCATGGACCAGGCCACGACCAGTCCCGGTTCCTCGCCTCCTTCGCCGCCGACGTGATGCCCGGCCTGCGCACCCTCATGGGCAACCGGTCAGAGCCCTGAGACTCTGCGCTGGGGCTCTGCGCTGGGGCTGTGCGCTGAGACCCTGCGCTGGGACTGTGCGCTGAGACTGTGCGCTGAGGCCCTGCGCGGAGACTCTGCGCGGAGACTCTGATCGTGGTTGATGGCCGGTTGGCACGCCTGAGCGCGGCTGGTCGCTGGCTGAGCGGGTCAGTGCCCGGTGGACGCCGCTACCAGGTCGAACGTCGCTGGTCGGTCCAGCAGGCCGATCCGGCTGCGTGGTCCGATGATGACGAAGGCGCGGCCCACGACGTCACTCAAGGGGACGAACCCTTTCCCAGGCGCTTGCTGCAGGAGACGGCTGTCCGCCGAATCGCTGCGGTGGTCACCCATCACCCAGAGGTTGTCGCCGGGCACGGTCACCTTGAAGTCGATCTCAGTGGCGCTGTCGCTCGGAAAGACGTAGGGCTCGACGAGCTGAGTTCCGTTGACATAGACCTTGCCGGCTCGCCCCTCGACAGTGTCCCCACCAATGCCGACGACGCGCTTGACGAAGTCGCTCTCACTGCTTGACGCCGCAAGACCGATGAACACGAGGGCGTCGTCGAGACGGCTCGTGGAAGTTCGGGGTGCCACCGACCCGTGCCCCAGCCAACCCCCGGGGTCGCGGAACACCACGATGTCGCCACGATGTACGCCCCCGATGTACTTCGTCACCTTGCTGACCAGCACCCGATCGCCGAAGCAGCCCGGGCAACCGTGCAGGGCTGGTTCCATGGATGCGGAAGGAATGAAGAACGACTGGAGGATAAAGGCCTTGATGAACATCGACCCCAGGACGGCGACGACAAGGACCCCGGCCCCCCTGCGTAGCCATGACCAGCGGCGCCGGGTCAGGCGCTTAGTCGGGTCACGGCGCGAAGGCCGGTGTCTGCCCCGGATGGGTTGAGATCCATCCCCATCTGGCTGCGACATGGACTCGATTCTCTCACCCGCAGCTGTATGCAGCCTCCTCGTGGGTCAACGCGGAGCGACTTGAGGGCCGTACCGCGCAACGCAGTAGTCGCCCAACCGCTGGGCCAGGGTGCTGATTGCCGCTGCGGCATGGTGATCACGGTCCCACGCGGCATACAGCCGGATTCTGAGGACACCACTCGAGGCGAGGATGTCCAGCCGTTGCAAACCGAAGCGCTCGTCGTCGGAGACCACCGCAACTCCGCGGCCGGCGGCGGCAACGGCCTGGGCGACCTGAGGGGTCCCGAACTCCAACATCGACGAGTAGGTGAGCCGGGCCTCGTTGACGGCCTCGTCCAGCACGCGGCGCGGGCTGTAGTCCCCGGTCAGCAGTAGCAAGGTCCGGGTGACCAGCTCGGCGACGGTGATCGAGCCCCGGGACGCCCAGTCGTGCCCGGGGGGGACGTAGGCCCAGATCGGGAGCACGGCCAACGGCTGGAAGGCCAGGCCCGCGGGGGGCAGCTCGGTGGCGATGGCCAGGTCGGCACCTGACTGCAGGGCTGCGTAGACGCGCTGCGGGCGCTGTTCGGACACGGCCGGCAGCGGGTCCTCAGGGCGCAGAGTCGCCAAAAAGGGTGCGAGTACGTCGGTGAACGTCGTACCGGGGGCGGCGATGTTGATGTGCTGCAGACGTCCGGCGGCCAAGGTGGCTGCAGCCTCTGCCGCCGCGTCTGCACGGCCGGCCAGGTCGCGCGCGATCGGCACGAACTGGCGACCGGCCGCGGACAGGACAAGCCGTCCGCGCGATCGGGTGAACAGGGCGATCCCGAGGTTGCGCTCGAAGAGGTGCAGCTGGCGGGACAGCGAAGGCTGGGTGACGTGGACCAGGGTGGAGGCCGCCGTCACCGATCCGGCATCGACGACCGCCAGGAAGTACCGCACGTGGCGCAGCTCCATGCATGCCTCCAAGGCATCAGAGGATTGCCAAACAAGTATTGGACAACATGGTATGGGCTGCTGGAGGCTTGGCGCGAGGGGTATGTCCACCCCGCCGACCGCTCGCCCAGCAACGCTTGCCCAGCCAAGGAGCACCAGATGACGACTGCACCCAACGAGGCTGCGCCCATTGAACAACGGCGGATCCTGACGACGGCAATTCCCGGGCCACGCTCGCAGCTTCTTCACCAGCGCAAGCTGTCGGCTGTCTCGGCCGGCATCGGGACCGGGCTGCCGGTCTATGTCGAGCGGGCCGGCGGAGGCATCGTCGTGGACGTCGACGGCAACCAGCTGATCGACTTCGGTTCGGGGATCGCGGTCACCTCCGTCGGAAACGCTGCGCCGCGTGTCGTGGCCGCCGTGCAGTCCCAGGTCGCCGACTTCACCCATACCTGCTTCATGGTCACCCCCTACGAGGAGTACGTCGGCGTCTGCGAGAACCTGAACGCACTGACCCCCGGGGAAGGGGAGAAACGCAGCGCACTGTTCAACTCCGGCGCCGAAGCGGTCGAGAACGCGGTCAAGGTCGCGCGTTCCTTCACCGGACGGCCGGCGATTGTGACGTTCGAGCACGCCTACCACGGCCGCACCAACCTGACGATGGCCCTGACCGCCAAGAACATGCCGTACAAGCAGGGTTTCGGCCCCTTTGCCGGGGAGATCTACCGGGTCCCCATGGCCTACCCCTACCGCTGGCCCACAGGTGCGGAGCACTGTGCCGATGAGGCCTTCGAGGAGTTCGTCACCGCGGTTCACACCCAGGTGGGTGAGCAGAACACCGCTGCCGTGCTGATCGAGCCGATCCAGGGTGAGGGTGGCTTCATCGTGCCGCCGCCCGGATACCTCGGGCGGATCGCGAACTGGTGCACCGAGCACGGCATCCTGTTCATCGCCGACGAGATTCAGACCGGTTTCTGCCGCACCGGTGACTGGTTCGCCTGCGAGCACGAGGACGTCGTGCCCGACCTGATCACCACCGCCAAAGGAATCGCCGGCGGGCTTCCGCTTGCCGCAGTCACCGGTCGTGCGGACGTGATGGACTCGGTCCACGCTGGTGGCCTTGGTGGGACGTATGGCGGCAACCCCGTTGCGTGCGCAGCGGCCCTTGGTGCCATGGAGACGATGCGGGCCGAAGACCTCTGTGGCCGGGCCCGTCAGGTCGAGGCGCTGTTCATACCCCGGCTGCGGGAGCTGGCGGAGAAGTTCGAGGTCATCGGTGACGTTCGTGGGCGCGGGGCAATGCTCGCACTTGAGCTCGTGTCGGGTCGCTCGGACAAGACTCCGAACGCGGCGCTGACGACCGCCGTGAACTCGTACTGCCACAGCCAGGGGCTGATGACGTTGACGGCCGGTACGTTTGGGAACGTGATGCGTTTCCTGCCGCCCCTCTCGGCGGGGGACGACCTCTTGAACGAGGGTCTCGACATCGTGGAGCAGGCCTTCATGGCCAACGCCTGACCTCCTCTGACCTCCACACCAACCTTGCTCACCCGTCACCTGAACAGAAGGGCCCGATTCCCGTGGCACTGACCGACTCTGAGAAGTCCCTGCTCGCGCATGTCCCCACCGGCCTGTTCATCGACGGCAAGTGGCAGGGGGGCAGCGACGGCAGGACCATTGATGTGGAGGATCCGTCCACTGGCGAGATCCTGGCCTCGGTCGCGGATGCAACCGTTACCGACGGCGCCGCGGCCATGGACGCAGCCGTTGCAGCACAAGCAGACTGGGCTGCCACGGCGCCTCGTGACCGCGGCGAGATCCTCCGCAAGGCATTCACCGAGATCACCGCCCGCGCCGAGGAGTTCGCGCTGCTGATGACCCTGGAGATGGGCAAGCCGCTGGCCGAG
>JBDTYK010000045.1:0-14250 GCA_040005715.1 Actinomycetota bacterium
CTGCCAAGCCAAAGGACTCAAAGGTCAAGGCTGCGGATATCAAGTCTGGCTCAGGTGCCGCTTCGGCCAAGGTGGTCGAGGGTGTGCACTCATCGGCTGAGCTGATGGAGAAGTTCCAGGGCAAGTCCGCGGACGCGCCAATCTGCCTGACCTGTGGCACGAAGATGCGACCGGCCGGCTCGTGCTACGTCTGCGAAGGATGCGGCAGCACCAGCGGCTGCAGCTAGGTGGTCGCTCAGAACAAGTTCCCGCGTGACAGGTCACCAATAGCCTGAGCTCGGTCAGCAATGTGCGGAGATCGGCCACCGCGACCCTGTTGAGCTGAACCGTACGGATGCCCCGGTCCTCGGACCGGGGCGTCCGCAATCTGTGGTAAGGGCTTTCACTGGCCCGCTGCGGCGCGGCGCGGGCGATCAGACTGTGTCGCCAATTCATCCGCTCCGGACGAGGGCGGGCGGGGGATGGAGGTGCACCGTGAAAGGACCGCAGCGAGCTCAGATCGGGAGCAATGAAGTCAACGGTGGCTGCGCTGTGCGTGGTTGAGCCGGATGTGAAGCCCGTGCGCACACTCGCTCAGGCGGCCACCAGTCGTCCCGGTGTAGTCCCCGGAGGCTGGGGCCTGCGTTCTTTCAGCGCCGCACGACAGACAAGGAGACACCCCATGAAGAACTATCCACCGATTGCCGAGCATGGTCTCATCGGAGATCTGCAGACGGCCGCACTGGTCACCACAGACGGGTCGATCGACTGGTTCTGCTGCCCGCGGTTCGACTCCCCGAGCGTCTTCGGCTCCCTGCTCGACGCGCAGTCCGGGGGACACTTCCGGATCAACCCCGCCAGTGGCAACTACGAAACCAAACAGCTCTACTTCCCGGACACCGCCGTGTTGATCACCCGCTTCCTGACCGAGGAAGGTGTCGGGGAGCTCATCGACTTTATGCCGCCCACCGACAAGCAGGTCACCGACAACCACCGCCTGGTCCGGATGATGCGCTGTGTCAGGGGCCACATCAGCCTTGACGTGGACATCTCGCCGCGCTTCGACTACGGGCGACAGTCCCACGAGACCCACGTCACCGAGCATGGCGCAGTCTTCACCAACTCCGCACTGACCCTGACCCTGCACACGGTGCGTGACGCCGGCGACCAACGGCGGGCTCGCATCCGCACGACCGATGGTGGCGGGATCCGTGGCAGCTTCGACATGGTCGCCGGGGAGCAGAGGGGCCTTGTCCTGGAGTCGGCGGCTGACGGCCCGCCCCGCGAGATCTCCAACGCGGAGTTCAACGGGCTCCTGGAGCAGACCGCCGGCTTCTGGCGGGAATGGTTGTCGCAGTCCACGTACACCGGCCGCTGGCGGGAGGCGCTGGGCCGCTCGGCCATCACCCTGAAGCTCATGACCTACGCGCCATCCGGGGCCCTGGTCGCCGCGCCCACTGCAGGGCTGCCTGAGCAGGTGGGCGGGGAACGCAACTGGGACTACCGGTACACCTGGATCCGCGACGCCTCGTTCTCCGTCTACGCACTGCTGGGGATGGGCTTCAAGCAGGAAGCGGTCGACTTCTGTCTGTGGTTGCGCGACCGGGTCGAGGAGAAGGTCGGTGGGCAGGGCGGCCCGCTGAACATCATGTACCGGGTCGACGGGTCCTCCGACCTCATCGAGGAGTCCCTGGACCACTGGGAGGGATACCGCGGCTCGAGCCCCGTACGCATCGGGAACGGAGCGTCCAGCCAAAGGCAGATGGACATCTACGGCGAGGCCATGGACAGCCTCTACTACGCGGACAGGCACGGCATCGAGATGGGGCACCGAGGCTGGCTCGCGGCCCGGGAGCTGATCGACTGGCTGACCGACCACTGGGACCAGCCCTGTGAAGGAATCTGGGAGACCAGAGGTGGTCAGAAGGACTTCACCTACGGACGGGTGATGAGCTGGACCGCGTTCGACCGCGCCATCCGTCTTGCGACGCATCACGCCCGCCCGGCCGACCTGGACAAGTGGATCAAGACCCGCGATGCCATCTACGACCAGGTGTGGCAGAAGGGCTGGAGCGAGGAGCGCGGCGCGTTCGTGCAGCACTACGGCGACAAGGTCCTGGACTCCTCGCTGCTGCGCATGGCCACAGTCGGGTTCATCACCCCACACGACCCGGCGTGGACCTCGACGCTGAGGGCCATGGACAAGGAGCTGGTAACCGACAGCCTGGTCTACCGCTACGACCCCTCGGCCTCCCCTGACGGGCTGGCCGGCGACGAAGGCACCTTCTCACTGTGCACGTTCAACTACGTCGATGCCCTGGCCCGCGCCGGACGGCTCGAGGAGGCGAGGCTCACCTTCGAGAAGATGCTGACCTACGCCAACCACGTGGGCCTCTTCTCCGAGGAGATCGGCCTGACGGGTGAGCAGCTGGGCAACTTCCCCCAGGCGTTCACCCACCTCGCCCTGATCGACTCCGCGATCACCCTCGACTCCGCCCTGGACGGCAAGGTTGCGCGCGTCAGTCGCTGAGCGGCGCAGGTGCCTGACCAACAACACCAACAGGAGGAGTTCTCAGATCGCGGCGCAGCTGCGACTTCACCCGGGCTGCTGCCCAACGGTGCGGCCGCATCCCTGTCCGAGACAGGACGACAAGTGCCGCCAGCCCCGCTGCGATCGCGGTCGCCACGGCGAGGTACCTGCTTGCCGGAGCGCCCCGGCGCAGTAGCCGACGATCCCGCGGCCCCGCTGCCAGCTCTGTATCGGGCTGGGCACTCCGCATTGATCCGGCGCCGCCGGGTGCGGTCCTGGGGGCCGGTACCGGTTTGCCCGAACCCGAGAAGGTGTCCGTACTCACCCGCGCCCGGAACACGTGGTAGGTCCAGCCCTGGTACACCAGGACGGTAGGAAACAGGATCACGGTCACGACGGTCATGACCTTCAGTGCGTAGGTCCCCGAAGCCGTGTTCTGGATAGTAAGGCTGTATGCCGGGTTGGTGCTCGACACCATGACCCGCGGGTAGAGGTCTACGAACAAGGCCAGGATCGTTGAGGAGATCGCGACGCTGGTGGCGGCGAACGACCAGCCCGTGGCGCGCTCGCGCAACAACCAGGCGGAGGCGATGACGGCGATGACTGCAGTGAACTGGAACAGGTTCGGGATCACCCCGCGGCCCGAGACGATGTGGGTCCAGACGGCGAAGATCAGAACCGCCAGTCCCGCGACCGGAGCAGTCTGCCGGGCCAGCTTGGCTGAGCGCTGCCGCAGGTCTGCAGTCGTCTTCAGGGACAGGAACGTCGCACCCTGCAGAACGCACAGCAGCAGGAGTGTGACGCCCACGAAGAGGGAGTAGGGGTTGAGCAGGTCGACCAAAGACCCTGTGAACTCCTGGTTCTGGCCGATGGGCACACCGTGCAGCAGGTTCCCCAGGGCGACGCCGATCAGCAACGCCACCAGAACGCTGCCACCGGTCATCAGTCCGTCCCAGGTTCGGCGCCACCGTGGGGAGTCCTGCTTGCTCCGAAACTCGAACGACACGCCGCGAGCGATCAGCGCGAGGAGCAGCAGAACCATCGCCACATAGAAGCCGGAGAACATCGTCGCGTACCAGCCGGGAAAAGCGGCGAACATGCCCGCGCCGGCAACGATGAGCCATACCTCGTTGCCGTCCCACAGGGGACCGATGGTGTTGATCGCCGCCCGCCGGCCCGCCTCGTCCTTGCCGAGCACCCCGTGCAGCATGCCCACGCCCAGGTCGAAGCCCTCGAGGACGAAGAACCCCGTCCACAACACCGTGATGACGATGAACCAGAAGGTCTCCAGCGTCATACCTGATCCTTCCTGGCCCTTAGTAGGTCATGGCCGGGACAACCGCGGCCTCGTCGGCCCCGCCGGCTGGCGAGATCTCCTGACGGGCGTAACGCATCATCAGGATGCCGTCGACCACCGCCAGGGCTGCATACAGGACGAAGAAGGCGATGATGCTGAAGGCGACCTCGGCAGTGCTGACCGACGGTGAGACGCCGTTCTTTGTCAGCTGGAGGCCCTGGACGATCCAGGGCTGACGACCGTTCTCGGTCAGCAGCCAACCCGCAGTGTTCATCAGGAAGGGCAGGACGGCCGACCACACCGCGACCCTGAGGAACCATTTCGAGGTGGTCAGCCTCTTTCGCCGAAGCAGCCAGAGTCCCCACAGTGACACCAGGAAAAGCAGCCCTGCGGTGTAAGCCATGACTCGCATGGACCAGTACTGGATGAACACGTTGGGCACGTAGTCCCCCTGCCCGTATTGCTTGACGTACTGGGCCTGCACGTTGTTCAGTCCCTGGACCTGGCCGTTCCAGGAGTTGGTCGCCAGCAGGGACAACAGGTGCGGGATCTCGATGATCTTGGTCGGCGTCTGGTCGTTGTTGCCCCCGCCGATCTGGAACAGCGAGAACGAGCACGGCTGGCAGGTCTCCCACTGCGCCTCTGATGCGGCGATCTTCATCGGCTGGTATGTCGCCTCGGTCACCCCGAGCTCACTGCCGACGATCATGGCCAGGAAGATCGATGGCACCAGGACCACCAGGGCGAGCCGGGACGCCGGGCGGAATACCTCCGATGCACTGCCCCGACGATGCTGCCACGCGGCAACGGCGAGCATGACCGTGGCGCCGGTGGTCAGCGAGGCCAGGAGCACATGCAGGTAGCCGCGCAGAAACACCGGGTTGGTGAGCACGGCCCAGATGTCGTCCAGCTGGGGCTTGCCGGTCGCCTTGTTCGTCGTGTACCCGACGGGGTGCTGCATCCATGAGTTCGCCGCCATGATGAACGCCGCGGACAGCGCGCCGCCAAGGGCGACCATCCAGATCGTGGCGAGGTGGACCCGGCGTGACAGCTTGTCCCAGCCAAAAAGCCACAGGCCAAGGAAGGTGGACTCGAGGAAGAACGCGGCAAGTCCTTCCATCGCCAGCGGGGCGCCGAAGACATCGCCCACGGTCCTCGAGTAGGTCGACCAGTCCATGCCGAACTGGAACTCCTGGACCAGGCCCGTGACCACGCCGACCGCGATGTTGATCACCAGCAGGGTCCCGAAGAACCGCGTCAGTCTGAGGTACTCCTCATGACCACTGCGGTGCCACGAAGTCTGCAGCAGTGCAGTGAGGAAGCTGAGGCCGATCGTCACCGGGACGAACAGGAAGTGGTAGATCGAGGTCATGGCGAACTGCAGGCGTGCGAGGTCGAGCTGGCTCATGAAATTCCTCCGCTTGCCCGTCGACCCAAAGATCGCGATGGCCCGATCGTCGCCTGACCATCATCTGGGCGACCTCATCCGTAGCGGGTGAGGCGCCGGTCCGGTGCGTTGACAAGCGTGGAGGGATGACTGAGCAGCAGCATTACGACGTCATCATCATCGGCACCGGCGCTGGGGGAGGAACGCTTGCCCATCGGCTGGCGCCGACGGGCAAGCGGATCCTGATGCTCGAGCGGGGCGGCTATCTCCCCAGAGAACGGGACAACTGGGACTCCAGCGCCGTTTTCGTGCGAGGGAAGTACCGCGCGCCGGAGTTCTGGTACGACCAGCACGGACACGAGTTCCCGCCGGAGGTGAACTACTACGTGGGCGGGAATACCAAGTTCTATGGTGCGGCGCTGTTCCGGCTTCGCCCAGAAGACTTCGGGCCGATCCGTCACCATGGTGGCCTGTCCCCGGCATGGCCGATCAGCTACCTTGACCTCGAGCCCTACTACACGCAGGCGGAGCACCTCTACCTGGTGCACGGCCGGCACGGGGAGGACCCGACGGAAGGGAAGGCGAGCGCGCAGTACGCCTACCAGCCCGTTCAGCACGAGCCGCGGATCCAGCAGCTGAGCGACGACTTGGAGAAGCAGGGGCTGCACCCGTTCCACCTGCCTATCGGCGTCAACCTGACTCAGGACAGCGATGGCGGAGCGACCCGCGACAGCGTGTGCATCCGTTGCGACCGGGTGGACGGCTTCCCCTGTCTGGTCAACGCCAAGTCGGACGCTCAGATCATCTGCGTCGACCCGGCTCTGGAGCACAAGAACGTCGAGCTGATGACCAATGCCCACGTTGTCCGTCTGGAGACCGATGCGACTGGGCGCTCCGTCAACCGTGTGGTGACCACTGTTGAGGACGGGTCCACCATTGAGCTCAGCGCAGACGTGGTGGTCGTCGCCGCTGGGGCGGTGAACTCGGCGGTGCTGCTGCTGGCCTCGTCCAGCGACCGGCACCCGAACGGACTGGCCAACAGCTCCGACGTCGTGGGCCGGCACTACATGCGACACAACAACCTGGCGCTGATGGCGCTTTCCCGCGAACCCAACCCCACCCGGTTCCAGAAGACGCTTGCCATCAACGACTGGTACCTCGGCTCGGATGACTGGGACTACCCCCTCGGCGGAATCCAGATGCTGGGTAAGTCCGACGCCGAGCAGGTTCGCAGTGGTGCGCCTCGCCGGGCAGGCAAGCTGTCACCAGAGATGCCCTTTGAGGTCGTGGCTCATCACGCAGTTGACTTCTGGCTGTGCGGTGAGGATCTGCCGCAGCCGGACAATCGCGTCACCCTGGGCGCCGACGGCAGCATCCATCTGGCGCTTGATGAGAAGAACAACATCGAGGGGCTCAAGCGTCTCAGGCAGAAGCTCCAGGACATGCTCGGTGACCTCGGCATGCGCCGGCATCACCTGCTCGATCACAGCGTCTACCTGCACAAGGGCATGCCGATCGGCGCGACCGCACACCAGGCAGGGACGGTCCGGTTCGGTGAGGACCCGAAGACCTCCGCCCTCGATGTCAACTGCAAGGCCCACGACCTGGACAACCTGTATGTCGTGGATACGAGCTTCTTCCCGAGCATCGGTGCGGTGAACCCGTCCCTGACTGCCATCGCCAACGCGCTCAGGGTCGGGGACCACATCGCTGAGCGCCTGGCGTCATGAGCATGACCTGAGCCGCTCACAACAAAAGCACGCAAACCTTAAGGAGAACGCAATGGCGACCGAACCCATGGATGCGCTGGTCATCTTCGGTGCAACCGGTGACCTGGCCAAGCTGGAGACCTACCCTGCGCTGGTCGGTCTCGTGGACCGTGGCGTGCTCGACGTACCCATCATCGGTGTGGCCAAGAGCGGGTGGGCACTGGAGCAGCTGCGCGAGTATGCCGCAGCATCGTTGCGCGACAACGGGATGGACCCGCAGACACCGGCGGCGGCCAAGATGCTGGGACTGCTGCGTTACGTCGACGGGGATCTTGACGACCCAGCCACCTACTCGGCAATGTCCGACGAGATGGGCGCCGGGACCCGTGCACTGTTCTACCTTGAGGTCCCGCCCCCCTTGTTCGGGCGGATTGCGAAGGGCATCGCGGGGGCAGGTCGTGCCGATGGCGCTCGGGTCATGGTCGAGAAGCCGTTCGGGACCAGCTTGGCCAGCGCGCTCTCGCTCAACGACACGATGCACACGGTGTTTGCCGAGGATGCCATCTACCGGGTTGACCACTGGCTCGGCCTCGACCCCCTGGAGAACGTGCTGTTCGCGAGGTTCGCGAACTCGATCCTCGAGCCATTGCTGAACCGGACCCACGTCGAGAGCATCCAGATCACGATGGCGGAGGCCTTCGACGTATCAGATCGCGGGGCGTTCTACGACCAGACCGGAGCGATCCGCGATGTCGTACAGAACCACATGCTCCAGGTGCTGGCCAGCGTGCTCGCCGATCCTCCCTCGGGACAGGGTGCTGATTCCTGGATGGCAGAGAAGTCCGGTGTCATCGGGTCGCTTCGCCCGCTCGACCGCGAGCACACCGTGCGTGGCCAGTACGAGGGTTACCGCGACGTCGCCGGGGTGGCCCCCCGCTCAACCACGGAGTCGTATGTCGCGGTCCGCCTGAGCGCAGACTCGTGGCGGTGGGCGGATGTGCCAATCGTCATCCGTGCGGGCAAGTGCATGCCGGTCACGGCAACCGAGGTCTCGTTCCAGTTCCGCCGCCCGCCCCACGACATCTTCGGGTTGCAGCCGTTCACTTCGGGCAACCGCATCCGCTTCCGGATCTGGCCCGAAAGCGAGGTCGGGCTCACCCTCGTGGGCAAGAAGCCTGGCGCTGCGTGGACTCCGCAGGTCGAGCATCTGACCTTCGCCCAACAAGGACAAACTGATATGCGGCCCTACGACCGTCTCATCGGAGCTGCCCTCGACGGCCACCGGTGGCTGTTCGCCCGTGAGGAAACCGTGGAGGCGGCCTGGCGCGTCGTGGACCCGGCGCTTGGCGACGTAACTCCGGTGCACTCCTACGCGAAGGGCAGCTGGGGGCCCAAGGAGGCCGACGCGATGCTGCCCAACGGGGACGCCTGGCACGATCCCATTGTTTGACATACGGGCGGGAGCGCAGGAGATGGACACAGCCACGACACCTCGGGTCGTCATCGTGGGTGGCGGTTTCGCTGGGCTGTTTGCGACCAGGGGGTTGCGTCACGCGCCGGTCGCGGTGACCCTGGTGGACAAGGCCGAGCACCACCTGTTCCAGCCGTTGCTCTACCAGTGCGCGACGGGGATCCTCTCCGAGGGGCAGATCGCGGCGCCCTTGCGCGACCTGCTTAAGAGGCACAGGAACGTCGACTGCCTGCTGGCAGCGGTCGAGGATGTTGACGTCCAGGGACGCCGGGTGATTGCCGCAAGACCCGGGGGCACCTCTCTGGAGCTGCCATATGACTATCTGATCCTGGCGACCGGGGTCCAGCCGTCCTACTTCGGTCATGACGAGTACGCCGAGTGGGCCCCTGGAATGAAGACCGTCGAGGACGCCCTCGCAATCCGCCGCAAGGTCTTCGGCGCGTTCGAGATGGCCGAGACTGCCGCAACCAACGCCGAGCGCCGTCGGTGGCTCACCTTCGCGCTCGTCGGAGGGGGGCCGACCGGTGTCGAGCTCGCCGGCCAGATACGTGAGCTTGCGACACGCAACCTGCGCAAGGAGTTTCGCCAGATCCGACCGGAGGACGCCCGCGTACTGCTCTTCGACGGTGGAAAGATGCCGCTTTCAGCTTTTGGCGAGCACCTCTCGGCAAAGGCGGCCAAGACACTGACCAAGCTGGGTGTCGAGCTGCACATGTCTACCCGGGTGACCTCGGTCGACAGAGAGGGACTGCTCGTGACCGACGCCGAAGGCGTGGTCACCCGCTACGACGCGGGAACCGTCCTCTGGACCGCAGGTGTGGAGGCGCCAGACATCGTGGCGAAGGTGGCCACTGCTACAGGGGCAAAGCGTGATCGGACTGGGCGGATTGCCGTGCAGCCCGATCTGACGATCCCCGGTCATCGGGACATCTTCGTCGTCGGCGACGCGATGAGCCTGAACAAGCTGCCGGGTCTCGCTGAGGTCGCCATGCAGTCGGGTGCCTACGCGGGTCGAAGCATCCGTCATCGTCTGGCCGGACGAGACCACAGGAAGCCGTTCCGCTACATCGATCTTGGGTCCGCGGCATACATCGCCCGGCGCAAAGCTGTCGTCTCAGCCGGCCCTTTGCACCTGTCCGGGTTCTTCGGGTGGTTGACCTGGCTGTTTATCCACATCGCCTTTCTCACGGGCTATCGCAACCGCGTGACCGCAGTCCTGACCTGGTTCGTCGCCTTCAGCCGAGGGGTACGCCGCGAGCGCGCCTTCACGACGCAGGAGGTTGAGACCCTGCAGGACGTGTTCGCCCCACGCAAGCGGGCGGCCCTCCGTTCCGCCGCCCAGAGTCGGCGACCGGCGTCGACCTGAACAAACGGTCCGCAAATCCGGGGTCTGGACGGGGGAGTGGCGCTCTGACGATCGGTCCGGACCGTCGGGTTCGGTGGCGCGGCCGCTGAGGGTCGGGCGCACGGATCAACTGGCTGATGACGTGCAGCGTCGCGGTGTTGCGGTCACCCTTGCCAGCGAACTTCTCGGTCGACCAGTGTTCGGGTCGGCGCCAGGCCGGCGGCACGGGCGACCGCCATGGAGGCCTTGTGCTGGGGATGCACGTGGGCAACGACGTTGTTCACGCCTTGCTCACGCAGCCAGTCGACGAGAAGTCCGGCTGCCTCCTTGGCATAGCCCTGACCTTGGTAGGTGGTCCCGATCACCCAGGCGACCTCGGCGGTAAGCCCGTCTCGCTGCATGCCGACGGTGGCCTGGACGGTGCCCATGGCCTGCCCGTTCCGGTGGTCGCGCACCAGCCAGTTGAGCCAGCGCTGGGAGCCGTCCGCTGATCGGCCCACCACCTGACGCTGGTAGAGCGCCTCCAGCTGTTTGCGATCCAGCGGCTCGCCGCCGATGAAGGTATGCAGCAGGGGGTCTGCCAGCACGGGCGCGAGCTCAGCGGCCATCGCCGCACGCAGCGGCTCCAGGCACACACGAGTCCCCGTCAGTTGTGCCGGCTGCAGCTGATCTCAGGGACCCGCACCTGATTCTTTGGGGATCTCTGCCGCCATCAGGGTTCAGGCCCGCGCACGAGTGACTGCGGTTGCGAGCCGCCGATCAATCGCTCGTCGAGCGCGTTCGACGGGCTCTGCTGTGCGCATCACGACGTACTGGGCGTTGGCGAGGAACAGGGCGGCCTCGATCTCGAAGGCGAGCTGTCCTGCGTCCTCCTGCGGGTCGACTGCGCCCTCGGCTTGAGCGTCGCGGACGGTGGACTCGAGTCGGCCCAGCCAGTCCGCCAGGAAAAGGACGAGACGGTCGCGGACGGCGCCGGGTTGCATGTCCACCTCGGCGAGCACCGACGCGAAAAAACAGCCGCCCGGGAAGTTGTCAACCTCGACATAGCGCAGGTAACCATCCACCAGCATGTTCAGCCGTTGGAGGGCCGTGGAGGCGGTCGACGCCGGCTCGATCACTTGGGCGGCGAACAGTGAGTCCGCCTTCTCGATGGTGGCGAGCTGCAGCTCCTCCTTGGAACCGAAGTGGCCGAACAAGCCGCTCTTGCTCATCCCAACGGCGTCCGCCAGCCTGGCGATCGAGAGCCCGCCGATTCCCTCGACGGTTGCGAGCCGTGCTGCCGTGTCGAGGATCATGGTCCGGCTCTGCTCACCATCGCTGCGCGGCCGGCGCTTGGCACGCGGCTTCGCGGTGCCTGGGGGGGTGGAAGTCATACTTGCACCTTAGCACGAACGGTCGTACTCTACATTGAGAGCACGACCGATCGTGCTCATTGAACCCAAGGAGAATCGTCGATGACCCCCTTTCCGTCCATCGGCCATGTGGCGCTCACGGTACGAGACCTCGAGACGAGCGTCCCGTGGTACACCGATCTGTTCGAAGACCAGCCAGTGCTCGATGAGGACACCGGACCCTTCCGCCACGTTGTCTGGATGGTGAGCGGCACTCTCGTCGGTCTGCACCAGTTCCCCGACTCGGACGTCACGACGCCGTTCAGCGAGCGCCGTTCGGGTCTGGACCACGTCGCCTTCGGTGTCTCAGACCGGTCCGAGCTGGAGCTTTGGGAGAAGCGCCTGGACCAGCTCGGTGTCAGCCACGGCAATATCAAGGACGCCGGATACGGGTCGGGCCTGTCCTTCCGCGATCCCGACGGGCTGCCGTTGGAGTTCTTCGCGCCGCCGGCCTGACGCGAGCGACACCGCCTGGGTGGGCGTCCGCGGATAGGGCCGGACGCTCAACCAGGGGGACGCTCCCGTGGGACCCAATGGTGAAACCCCGACCCCGCTGCTGGTTTGCAGATTTCGCAGGACCAGACAACGCCAGCCCAGAGGCGCTCGACGCCATTTGGTGTTGAGGGTGCAACCAGTTGTGAGGGTTAGAACGGCGGTGGTCCGAGAAGCTCTATCGCACCGGTCTGGATCGCCGCCTCCCGAACTCGGTCAAAGTCGATGGGCATCGCCGGCTCACCTTCAACGGCGGGCTCGCTGGCGAGCCGGTAGAAGTCCTCGCCGCTGCCGGGGGTCTGCAGGCAGAGCATCCGGGCGAGCTCGGACGTGACCATGAATGCGTGCGGGATGCCACGGGGGATGATCGCGATGCCGCCGGCATGAAGTGGCTGTTGCTCTCCGTCGATAGACAGCAGCACTTCACCTTCGAGCAGGTAGAAGGTCTCGTCTGCTTCAGGGTGTCGATGCAGTGGCGTCACCTTACCGAGGTCGAGTCGGTCCTCGAAGAGCAGGAACGCACCGCCGGTGTCCTGGCCGGTGGCTTTCCAAGTGTGCAGCCCGCCGCCGCAGAACCAGCGTCGTTCTCCCTCGCCGGTGTCGCGGACCATCGCATCCAGTGTCTTCATGGGGTCACCTTTCGTTATGGTACTAGAGTCCCATAACGAAACTAAGGTACCGTAACGCTTGTGTCAACAGCCTACGAGCGGTCCGGACGAACGAGCCAGAAGCTGCGTACCCGCAACGAGCTGACGGCCGCCGCGCGCGATCTCCTTGCCCGGGGCGGGGCGGCGCCCACGGTCGAGCAGGCAGCCGCTGCGGCATCCATCTCGCGGACAACCGCCTACCGGTACTTCCCCAACCAGAAGGCCCTGCTCGTGGCGGCGCATCCCGAAATCGACGTGGCATCGTTTGTCCCTGCCGATGCCGGAGACGACCCTGAAGAGCGCCTCGTGGCCGCCGTGTCGGCCTTCATCCACATGATCATCGACACCGAGCCGCAACAACGCACGATGCTTCGCCTTTCTCTGGAACCAGACACGACGCCGGGGGAGCTTCCGCTGAGGAAGGGACGAGCGATCGGATGGTTCGAAGACGCGCTCTCCCTCCTGGAGCCACAGCTGACAGCCTCGGGTCTGCGGCGCCTCGCCATAGCCATCCGCAGCACGGTCGGGATCGAGTCCCTGGTCTGGCTTGTCGATGTCGCCGGCCTCACCCGCGATCAGGCGGCGAAGACCATGCAGTGGTCCGCGCTCGCCCTGCTTAGACACGCACTGGCGGACGGCCCACCGAATGCACGGACCATGATGCCCGAGCGTCATTGACCGCTGACCCGACTTCGGCCGGAGGCGGTGACGGCCACGGCGGCCATCCGAGGGGACTGCCAGTTGGGTTGGTGCTGGATACTTGCCGGGTGTCCAAACAGGTTGCCCACATGCACTGGCTCGATCGAGTCGATGATCGGACCGTCCTCGAAGTCCATCGCGTGGTGAGCGCGGTAGTGGTGCTCGGAGGGGCAGTCGGCTGGATTCAGACACCGACGTGCGCCGCCATCGGCGAATGGCTGGGTGAATGGCACGCAGCGGCGGCGACTGGCCGTGCCGGTCTTGCCTTGTGCCGGGTCAGCGGCAAGATACAGGCCGTGGGCGGCTGGCGAGCTGAACCTGAGGGCGCGCTCGGACACGTCGTGGAGCTGAACAAGATCATGGTTCATCCGGATGCGCGGGGTCTGGGACTTGGCCGTCTGGTGGTCGACGCCCTGATCGATGGTGCGGGCAACTTCGGGGCGGAGTTGCTGACGCTGGGGGTACGCGGCAACAACTATGGGGCGCGGGCGCTATACGAGGCATGTGGTTTCGAGACTTGGGGAGTACTGCCGAACGCGGCCGCTGTTGGCAATGACCGATTCGATGTGGTGAGGATGTGCCGACAGCTGCGGCTTCCTACAAACGCGGTGGTTCACGGTTCGAGCGCCGGCGGATTGGGCGGATCCGTTCTTCGCCCCGCATAGCCACTGAGGGCCGACCCCAGATGATCGATTGGCGGCGCCCCATCACCGGGGGACGGCTGGTCATGCTGGCCAGTGCAGAGCAACATTGCTGACATGGCAGATGAGACCGTTTCTCTTCGGCAGGTGGTCCTTGACTGCACGGATGCCCGCGGTCTGGCCGAGTTCTACCGTCAGCTGCTTCGGTTCCGCTACCGCGAAGGCGACCAGGCCCCCGCTCTGGGGGAGCCAGATCACAAGGGGCAGGACTGGCTGGTGCTGCGTGACCCGGCCGGGGGATGTCAGCTGGCCTTCCAGCAGGTCCGGGTCCTGCCCGAGGTGACCTGGCCGGACGGCCCGCATCCCCAGATGGCTCATCTTGACCTGACCGTCCCGACGAAGGCCGACCTCGACGCCGAACATGGCCGAGCACTCGGCCTCGGCGCCCGCCTGCTGAGCGATCGGTCTGACGACCCGGAGGAACCCCTACGCGTCTATGCAGACCCAGCGGGACACCCGTTCTGCATCTTTGTGGCCGCCATCTCCGCCGCCTGATGACGCTATGTCGGATTCCGCCGTACGCCGCATGGGACCGGCTGGCGGTAACCGTTGCTCCTGCCGCCGCCCGGTAAGCCGCTGGAACGTCAATGGGGTTGCCTTAG
>JBDTYK010000046.1:0-14157 GCA_040005715.1 Actinomycetota bacterium
GTGCGGTCAGCAGGGCGGCCTCGTTCAGGACGTTGGCGAGGTCTGCGCCGGTGTAGCCCGGAGTCTTCTTCGCCACGGCCTTGAGGTCAACGCCCGGGGCCATCGGCTTGCCCTTGGCGTGCACCTGCAGGATCTGGTCGCGGCCGATCAGGTCCGGGGCGTCCACCGAGATCTGGCGGTCAAAACGGCCGGGACGCAGCAGTGCCGGGTCCAGGACGTCGGGACGGTTGGTGGCCGCGATCAGGATGACGTTGGTCTTGACGTCGAAGCCGTCCATCTCGACAAGGAGCTGGTTGAGCGTCTGCTCACGCTCGTCGTGACCACCGCCGAGGCCGGCGCCGCGGTGGCGCCCGACGGCGTCGATCTCGTCCACGAAGACGATCGCGGGTGCGTTGGCCTTGGCCTGCTCGAAGAGATCCCGCACCCTCGAGGCACCGACACCGACGAACATCTCGACGAAGTCCGAGCCGGAGATCGAGTAGAAGGGGACGCCGGCCTCGCCGGCGACGGCGCGGGCAAGCAGCGTCTTGCCGGTGCCGGGGGGGCCGTAGAGCAGCACGCCCTTGGGGATCTTGGCGCCGACCGCGAGGAACTTGGCCGGCTCGGCAAGGAACTCCTTGATCTCGTGCAGCTCCTCGACAGCCTCATCCACCCCCGCAACGTCGGCGAAGGTGACCTTGGGTGTGTCCTTGTTGGCCAGCTTGGCCTTGCTCTTGCCGAACTGCATGACCTTGGAGCCGCCACCTTGCATCTGGCTCATCAGGAACCAGAACAGGCCCAGCACGATGACCAGAGGGATGATCGTTGCGAGGAGGCTGAAGAGCCAGTTGGTCTGCGGCGGGTCGTCGGTGTAGCCCTTGGGCGGCTCATGGGTCTTGAGCGCAGTCACCAGGCTCTCCCCGCGCTGGGCGACGTAGTAGGACATCACCTTCGTAGCACCCTTGATCTTGGCCCCGTCGGAGTACGACTGACCCGGCTTGAGGGTCAGGCTGATCTGGTCAGCTCCGACGAACTTGGCCGAGTCGACGGCGCCGTCGTTGATCAGCTTCTCCGACGCTGAGGTGTCGATACGGGTGAAGCTGTCGGTGCCAGAAAGGGAGAGCCAGACCAGGCCGATGCCGAAGATCAGCACCACCCAGACGACCGGGGTGCGAAGGATGCGCTTGTAGTCCATGTATCTGCGAGGCTCGGCGCCCCGTCCCTTCTGCTCGTTCAGGCCTGGCACAGACAATCTTCAGCCAGGGCACGACACCCTGACGACGTTACACCGCACCGCCGAGCGGCATTCTCGCCAGTCAAACGCCTGAGGTTGTGCCGGGGTTCCAAAACCCCGGTGTGATCCGCACCAGTCGGGTGGCGGATCAGCAGCTCAAGCGTAGACGTGAGGTGCGAGGGTGCCCACGTCGCGCAGGTTTCGGTACTTCTCGTCGTAGTCCAACCCGTAGCCGACGACGAACTCGTTCGGTATGTCGAACCCCACGTACTTGACGTCGACCTTGACCTTGGCGGCCTCGGGCTTGCGCAACAAGGTGATGATCTCCACCGAAGCGGCGGAGCGGGACTCCAGGTTGGACCTGATCCAGCTCAGGGTCAGGCCGGAGTCGACGATGTCCTCGACGATCAGGACGTTCCTGTCCGTGATGTCGGTGTCAAGGTCCTTGAGGATGCGGACGACCCCTGAGCTCTTCGTGCCAGAGCCGTAGGACGAGACCGCCATCCAGTCCATCGGCGCGGTTCCGGGCAGGGCGCGCATGAGATCCGACATCACCATCACCGCACCCTTGAGGACGCCCACCAGGAGCAGGTCCTTGTCCTTGTAGTCGCTCCAGATCTCGGTGGCAAGCTCACCGATCCTGAGCCGGATCTCATCTTCGGTGACGAGCACGCGTTCGAGGTCGGCTCCCATGTGGGCAGCGTCCACGACATCTCCTTTGAGCAGTCTGTTCGGGTGGCGAGTGTGCAGAGGGCAGTTGTGAAGCGCTGAGTGACCTCTGCCCTATTCAACCCGATCCGTGCGGCCCACGAGCACTCGACTGCCACTGCGCCGTCCCTGCACGCGACCTGGCAGGTCGATCGGACCCTGCCCCTTCCATCGGGTGAGCAGAGTGTCGAGGGAGTCAACGTGACTGGCGACCAGCGCACCCGGTGGACAGCCGGCCTCAACCGCGAGCAGGCGCCAGACGCGGGTCCGGATCGCCCGGGGCAGGCTCAGCAGGCCCGAGGCATCGACCGGATCTGGCCCGAGGGCCCCGCGCGCCGCCACGGCGAGGTCGTCCAGGGCGTCGGCGTCCTCACGGAGCAGATCGGCCGAACGCGCCAGAGCCGCGACGGTTCCCCGTCCCAGCTCGGTCTCCAGGATGGGTAGCAGCGCACGCGCCCGAACCCGCCCGAAGGCCGGGTCGCTGTTCTGCGGGTCGACCCATGGGGTGAGGCCGGCCACCTCACACGCGGCGGCCGTCGTGGTCCTGGCCACGCCCAGAAGGGGACGCAGATAGCGTCCGCGACGAGCCGGCATACCGGAGAGGGAGCGCGCTCCGGAGCCGCGGGCGAGACCCAGCAGAACCTGCTCCGCCTGGTCGTCGCGGGTGTGGCCGAGCAGGACTGCCATGGCGCCGACACGCTCGGCGACGTCCTCAAAGGCCCGGTATCGCGCGTCCCTCGCCCCTGCCTCGGGGCCGGAACCGGTGGACGCCACGTGGACGCTCACGATCTCGACAGGATCCAGGCCGAGGCCCCGACACTGGTCAGCGCCACGGGCAGCCACTGCTGAAGAGCCTTCCTGCAGGCCGTGGTCCACGATCACGGCTCCTGCGGACAGCCCGATACGTGGCGCCTCGAAGGCCGTTGCGGCAGCAAGTGCCAGCGAGTCCGCACCGCCGCTACAAGCGACCAGGACGATGGCTCCCGGCCCGCCCAGCTCGCGGTGGGGGATCTGGGCCAGCGCGCGGCGTACGGCCAGCCGCGTCGCAGCGACGGCGCGGTGAGGTCCAGTCATGCGCTGCGGGCGATCATCCGTGGATGCGCTGGACCCAGGTTGACGGGTTCTCGATCTCCAGCGGCAGCGGCAGCGTCTCGGCCGAGGTCCACACCTCGTTGAAACCCTCGGTGCCGACCTTGGCCGTCACGGCGCGCACGAAGGCCGCCCCGTCGCGGTACTGGCGCATCTTGGCCTCAAGCCCGAGCAGCCTGCGCAAGATCTTGTCGACCCCCCCAGCCTCCCGGCGCCGTTCCTGGAACCTGGCCCGGATCTGGTCGACGCTGGGCACCACTGCGGGCCCGACGTCGTCCATCACCACGTCGGCATGTCCCTCGAGCAGCGACATGATGGCCGTGACCTTGGCGATCTGCACGCGTTGCTCGGGGGTGGCGAAGATGTCGGTCAGGCCGTTGCCACCGCTGCGCAGGGCGTCCGGGAGGTTCTCGGTCAGCCGTCGGATGGTGTCACCGAGCTGCTCCGGGTCTGGAGCGAGGTCCAGGGAGAGCCGGCGAACCGAGTCGACCACGTGTTGACGCAGCCACGGGACGGCCGTGAACTGCACGCGGTGGGTCTCCTCGTGCAGGCAGACCCAGAGCCGGAAGTCGCCGGGTTCAACGCCCATGTCGTGCTCCGCCTGCAGGACGTTGGGCGCCACCAGGAGCAGTCGCGGTACGCCGTCAGGTGCGAGGTCGTACTGACCCAGGACCTTGCTGGCCAGGAACGACATCAGCGCGCCGGTCTCAGCGCCGGTGACCTTGCCACCGACCTCCTGCGCAAGCGGCGAGGTGGCCTTCGCCCCCCTGCGCTTGGCAACCATCGCGAGAACGACCGGCTCGAGCATTGACCGCAGGGAGTCCACGTTGGCATCGATCCAGCCGGGGCGATCCACGATCAGCACCGGGCTGCTGCCCATGGGTGAGTGCATCCGGGCCGTTTCGGCGACTGGGATGCGAGCTCGCTGGGCGGCCGAGCGCAATGTCTCGACGACCGCGACTGCTTCGGCGGGCGTGACCACCGGACCGGCCTGGACGAGGCGCCGGCCCGTGGCCTTGGCGAAGTCCCAGTCGACATAGCCGCTGGTGCCGGTTTGGTCCGAACGCCGGGAAACCACATCCGATGACGTCATACCCATGTCCTCCTCAGCCACACCCGCACCCTGCCAGAACGGCTACGAAGCGGTCCAACGCCGCCCGGGCCGATAGCGTTCCCACACCCGGTGCCACCTTGTCGGCAAGGATGGCAAACGTCAACAGCCTTCCGTCCTTGTCCACGACCGTCCCGGCAAGAGAGCTGACGCCGGTCAGCGTGCCGGTCTTGGCCCTGACCGTCCCCGCAGCGGCATGGGCAGGACCCTTGAGGAACCTCTTGGCCAGCGTGCCGCTCAGCCCGGCGACCGGCAGCTGCGACACGACCTCCTGAAGGGCTGGGTCCTGTCCCCCGGCCGCCAGGGCCAGCACGTCCCCCAGGACCCGGACGGGGATGAGGGTTCCGGGCGCGAGACCACAGCTGTCGACCAGGGTGACTCCGCTCATCTCGACGCCCTTGGTGGCCAGCGTCTGCCTGACCCAGGCGGCAACCGCAGCAAACGACGTCGGCCGGCCCGCCTGCACAGCGCCCTGACGGGCCAGGGACTCGGTCAGGGCGTCATCGCTGTCACTCAGGGCCAGTGCCATGACGTCGGCCAGTGGCGCCGACTGGACTACGCCCAGATCGGGGGACCCCTCGGGCGAGGCAACCCGGTCAATGGGCGCCGCGACGGTGACTCCCTCGGAAGCCAGGGCCACGCGGAATGCCTGTGTGGTGCTTAGCGCCGGGTCAGCGGGCGCCGGGACCCCAGGTGCCGGTCGCTGGGTGGAGAGCCCGAGCATGGCCACCGAACCGGTCAGGCCGGCCTCGATGTCAGCGGCGATCCAGCCCGGCCCATAGCTCGGACCCCGCGCGAAGCGATCGTCGAGGTGCAGCCTGACTCTGGTCACATGTCGGAGCTTCAGCGCCCGTGCGGTCTGCCCGGCGAGGTCGGCGAGTCCCGCCCTGCCAGCCACGGCTGCAGGGTCGCCAGCACCTGGGCTGAGCAGGGTGTCGCCGCCCGCCACCAGGATCACGTCGTTGTCGGTGAGCCCGCGGACCGCCCGGGTGACCAGGGTCCTTGCCGGATCGGGGGTCGACATGACTGCGGCAGCTGTCAGCAGCTTGACCGTCGAGGCCGGGATCCTCGGCACCTGCGCCGAGACGTCCAGAAGATGTGAGCCGGTCCTGGCGTCGCGAACGGTCAGGGCCACAGACGGGCCGAGTCCCGGGTCCGCGAGCGCGGCCGCCAGCAGGGCGGTCAGGCGGGCTCGCGTTGGCACCGGTGCCCTGAGGTTCAACAGCTCCAGCGGAGCGGCCGGTGAGAAGACTGCGGACGGGATCGGCACCGCGGCGGCCTGCCCGGAGGGAGAGGCCCCTTTGGTGACGACCGGAGCCTTCGCGATACCGCCCGATCGGGTCGCTGGGGCGAGGGTCAGAAAGCCGGGGACAAGGTCGTAGACGTCAGCCGTGAGGTAGCCCGCCGCGACCAGGAGCAGGACGAGCAGCGCGGCAGGTAGTCGGCGCACAAAACCCCCCTGTCATGAGCTGGCTGCGATGCGGGACACTTGCAGGCGAGCCTAGGTCACTTGCCATCGAATGGGGTGCAGCTGTGCAGTATGACGTCACGATCGAGATCCCGAAGGGGCACCGCAACAAGTACGAGGTCGACCACGCGTCGGGACGCATCCGCCTGGACCGGCTGCTGTTCACCTCCACGCGGTACCCGGCCGACTATGGGTACGTCGAGGACACCCTGGGTGAGGACGGCGACCCGCTGGATGCCCTGGTCCTGCTCGAGGAGCCGACGTTCCCCGGATGTCTGGTCGGTGCGCGCGCGATCGGCCTGTTTCACATGACCGATGAGGCTGGCGGCGACGACAAGATCCTGATGGTTCCGGCAACGGACCCGCGCGTGGCCCATATCACCGACCTGGATGACGTCAGCGAGTTCGACCGCCTCGAGATCCAGCACTTCTTCGAGACCTACAAGGACCTCGAGCCCGGAAAGTCGGTCGAGGGGGCCCACTGGGGTGATCGCATCGAGGCCGAGAAGGTCATCCTGGAGGCCATCGACCGGGCCACCAAGGCCGGCATGACGACAAGGCGCTGGACCGGCCCCGGTCACTGACCCTTTGCTCACCTCAGGCCGGTTTGCTCACTTCAGGCCGGTTTCCGGAGGGGATTTGGCGCCCTGCAGCGGTTTGAACTGAGCAAAGGGTGTCATCCGGTCAAGCTGCTGGACCAGTCCATTCCGTATGCCGTGTCGCGGCTACGGGCGGCCGCCGTAAGGGAGCAGGTCGCTGAACGAGTAGATGCTGGCGTACTCCACGAAGGCGCCCGTGTGCGGCGCGTTGATCATCATGTCGTTACCGACGTAGAGGCCGACATGGTGGCTGCTCGGGCCATCGACGCCAAAGAAGACCAGGTCGCCGGGCTGCAGGTCGCTCAGCGGCACCCGACGGGTCTCGCCCCACTGGTATCCGGTGTAGTGCGAGAGGTAGACCCCGGCCTGGGCCCATGCCATCTGGGTCAGACCCGAGCAGTCCCACGTGCCCGGGCCAGCGGCACCCCACTGGTACGGGTCACCCAGGTGCGCTTTGGCGAACGCGATGACGGAGGAAGCGCCGCCGCGGGAAGGAACCGGCCCGTACGAGATGGGCCCCGGGTCAGGTGAAGGCGCCTGGGTGACCGGACGGTTGGCAGCTTGCTGACGACGCCTCTCGGCCTCAGCCGCGGCGGCTTGACGTCGTGCGGCGTCCCTGGCGACAGCGGCTGCTCGGGCCCTGGCTGCCGCGCGGGCCTCCGTGGCAGCGCGAACCTCGGCCGCAGCCTGGAGTCCGTCCTGGCGCTGTCTCTCCAGGGCGACGGACGTGTTCCGCAGGGTGGCCAGCTGGCTGATCATCGCGCTCTGCTGGACATGGATGGCAGCGGTCTGTGCAGCTGCCGTCGCCACCTGTGACGCAGCCTGGGCCCTGGCACTCTCCGCAGTCTGAGCTGCCGCCAGCTGCTGGGCCTCGGCCTGAGCCGCCTGGCGGCGCAGGACGCCCGCCACTACCGAGGACGCGTCAGCGTCCTGCATGATGCGGCCCCGGATGTCGGTGATCAGCTGAACCCCCGCCGCGCGGTCAAGGAGGTCCTGGGGTCCTTTGCTGGACAGGAAGACCTCAAGGGAGCCAAGGCTTCCACCCTGCATGTAGGTAGCGGCCGCGAACTGCCCGAGCTTGTCGGAGGCGATGGTCGCCGCCGTCTGAGCTGCGGTTGCGCGCTGCCCCGCCGCCTTCGCTGCATCCGTGCGCTGCTGAAGCAGGATGCGGGCCAGGTTGTACTTCTCATTCGCGGTGTCTGCTGCCGTCTGCACCTCGACCAGCCGGGCGTTGGCCGCCATCAGCTGGGCCTCGACCGCGCTGACCTGCGCTGCCTTGTCGCCCACAGCGGCCTTGGCCGCGTTGACCTGACCGGCCGAGGGATAGACCGGGTCGGCCTGCGCGATGAGGGTCGGAGTGCTCATCAGCGCGAAAGCGAGGGCGGTTGTCAGGAGGCGAGCGTTCCAGCGTGTCTTGCGCACGAGATCCCGCCCCTCAGTTGACAACTCCGTTTCGCCTGAGACTAGGGCGTTAGACAACTCTGGGAACACGAGTCACAAGAATCCCAGACGAATCACGCAAGCAGCCGATGCTTGCGCCGGGTCGAGATCAAATGACACGGTTGTTTTTTTGCAGGTCAACCTCCGGTCACCCCATAACGACGAAGGCCGGACCTCGGAAAGTAACGAGTTGGTAACGACAGGCCGTTCAGGAGCGTCGGTAGGCGTGCCGCGCCTTCCTCCGGTAGCGCAGGATCTGGACGACACCGAGGACCCAGACGAGGTACTGCGCCGACATCGCCACCCGGAACGAGTCCACGGTGTAGGTCGAGGGTCCACCCGGCGCCACCACGTCGAGCACGATGCCGATCAGGGCGACGGTTCCCAGGGAGGCGACAAAGCCGCCAACATTGACGATGCCGTTGGCGCTACCCAGGCGAGTGGGTGGGTTGAAGGTACGGGCCAGGTCGAACCCGACCATGGAGCCCGGGCCACCCACGGCGAGGACAACCACGAGAACAACCAACAGCCACAGTGGTGCTCGTCCGGGCCAGACGAGCACTACCGCCCAGACCACCATGATCGAGGACACGATCCACAGAATCAGGGTGGACCGCGAGTAGGGCCAGCGGGTCACGAAGGCACCGACGAGGGGGCTGGCAACGACAGCGGTGACCGTCATGACGATGAGCAGACCGCTGGCCGCACTCGTCGTCAGACCCTGTCCGGAGACCAGGAAGGGGAACCCCCAGAGGAGGGCGAAGACAGTGGCGCCGAACTGGGCAGAGAAGTGCGACCAGAGCCCAAGTCGGGTTCCGGGCTCGGCCCAGGCAAGCTTCAGTGCCCGACCGACTGCCGCCATCTTGAGCTCGTCCCGATGGTGGTCCTCGTAAGGCGAGTCGCGCACCACGACGATCAGCACGACCCCGAGAACGACACCCACGCTGGCAGCGGCGGCGTACGCGTGCGTCCAGCCAAAGCTGCGCAGCGCGAAAGACAGAGGCGCCGTCGCCACCAGCGCGCCGACCTGCCCGAGGACACCGGTCAGCTGGGTGATCATCGCCGTGCGCGCAGGCGGAAACCAGAGGGCGACCAGCTGTATGAGGCTGATGAAGATCATGGCGTCGCCCATGCCGACGAACACCCGGGCCGCCACTCCCGCCCCGAAGGTGCCGGCGAAGGCGAACGCGAACTGGCCACCCGTCATCAGGAAAACCCCGGTGACCAGGATCTTCTTTGCGCCGACGCGGTCCAGCATGGCGCCGACCGGGATCTGCATGGCCGCGTATACCAGCAGCTGCACCATGGTGAATGTCGCGAGCTGGGTGGAGCTGATATGAAACCGTTCCGCCGCCAGGAGACCGGCAACGCCCAACGAGGTGCGGTGGAAGACCGCGAGGATGTAGACGGCGATCGCGGCGGACCACACCATCCAGGCTCGCCGGCCGCCGAGTCGGAAGCGCAAGGTGGGGTCCGTGGCCACCACGTCCAAGTGCCGTACCGGTGTCATCGCATGATGGAGGCTACGGCATTTCGGGCAATTGCCCCCGCGGCTGATGCCGAGGCGTAACACTGAGGTCATGAGCGCCCACGAGCTGAACACAGTCGTCGAGCTGTCGGAGAACGAGTCATGGACCTTGCTGCGTGAGGCTGTCGTGGGACGCCTGGCTGTGATGGTCGGCGACCAGCCCGACATCTTTCCCGTCAACCATCTGGTCGACCTTGGCAGCGTGATCTTCCGCACGGGGCCCGGCACCAAGCTCGACCGGGCAGTCGGAGCGCAGGTGGCCTTCGAGGTCGACGGATACGATCTGGAGACCTCGAGCGCCTGGAGCGTCGTGGTCAAGGGCAAGGCGACTGTCGTCAAGCGCCTGGACGACGTTCTGGCGGTGATCTCACTGCCGCCGTTTGCCTGGCATTCGGCACCGAAGCCACACTTCGTGAGAATCGAGCCGGACAGCATCACCGGCCGCCGGTTCGAAGTCAGCGGCGGTGCCCGGTTGAACGTGTCAACGGCCGGTGCTCCCGTCAGCTGAGCTCCGAACGGACCTGACCGACGGTCCGTGCCGGTCCTCGCCGTTTCCCTGCTCGGTTAGCTCGCGCTCGCGCTGGGTGGATCGTCGGGCGGGACGGGGATGCTGACGAGATCCTGAGCATGACCAGCCAACCGGTAGCGGTCTGTGGCGGCCCACACGTCAGCTATGGACTGGAGCTGTTGCTGGGCTGCCATCTCCTGCGCGAAGAGGGTGGTCTGGATGCCGTGAAACAGCTCTTCGAGGCGGTGGGCGAGCTGAACCTGCTCGCTGGGCTGCTCTCCCTCCGAACGCACGTCATCGGCCGGCTCGGTCCGGTCGGTCCCCGACGAGTTCATCTTCCTATCCTGTACGTTCGCCGACCTGTTCCGCAGCGATTCGGGCGAGACTCGTCACAAGCTCCGAACCTGCTTTCATTTCCGTTCCGCCGTTCTATTTCCATCGACGATGCGCCCCGGCCAGGTGCTGGGCGTAACCGGCGAGGGACGCCGTCGAACAGAGCACCTGGTAGCCGAGGAGAAAGACCACATAGCCAATCCGGTTCTGGCGCACCTGCAGGTTCATGGGACCGAAGACATGGCGAGTCTGATAGCTGCGGAGCCCGCCATAAACCAGGAGGGTGACCGGCAGGACGACAAGGGTCCACGCTGACACGATCAGCGGGTACCCGAAGAGGAAAAGGACGAACCCGGGAATCCAGATGAGGGCGTAGCCCACGTCCAGCAGCGGGATGAGCAGGTCGATGCCGGCGATGAGTCCGGTCAACCGGCGGGACTGGCGCCACGGAGGGACCGATGCGATACCTTCCAGCATCCCGCGCGCCCAACGCGCCCGCTGGCGCATGAAGTGCGTCACCAGGACCGGGGCATCCGTAAAGGCAACGGCAGTCGGTTCGAACAGGACGCGGTCTCCGTGCTCCATCAACCGCCAGGTCACCACGATGTCCTCACCGATCGCGTCCGGCCAGCCGCCCACCCTGCGTATCTCGGCCGTGAGGTAGAGGGAGAACGCCCCCTGAGCCACCAGCGTCGACTGGTACATGCCCTGCATTCGCTTTACGGCGGCAATGCCAAGGTAGTAGTCCCACTCCTGAATGCGGGTAAGCAGGTTCACCCGCGAGTTGCGCACCAGAACGGTACCGGCCACCGCCGCGGTGTCCGGCGGGGAGGACTCAAGACGCGAAACGAGGCGACGTAGGGACTCGACGTGCAGCAAGGTGTCCGCGTCCACGGTCAGCACGTATGCCGTGTCGACCTGTTTCAGAGCCGTATTCAGTGCGTTCGACTTGCCAGGTCTCAGCTCGGAGATGATGCGCAGCGAGACGCCCAGGCGGGCGGCGGTCGTGCGGGCTATTTCACAGGTGCGGTCCGTCGACCCGTTGTCCGCCAGGATGACTGAAACCGGCCCGGCGTAGTCCGTGCCGCAGATCGCTGCGATCGTCTTGCCAATGCCGCGTTCCTCGTTGCGCGCCGCGATGATGACCGTCAAGGGAGTCGTCGGCGCAGTGACCCGCAAGGGCGGCTGGCGGTCCAGCACCAGGGACGCCGCCAGAAATGCCACAATGCCTCCTGGCAGGTATGCCACCAGGATGACGACCGTCCAGGCCGGCACGGATCCCGCCACCGGCGCCAGATCGTGCACCCACCCGCTTGAGACCCACACCGAGAGCGAGACCCAGGCGACCGTGAAGCTCATCGAGAGCCTGAGCTTGGTGGCTACCGACAGGTAGAGGCGTCGCGACTTGACGAGAATCGGGTCGCCGGGCTGGGCCGTATCAACCCCGGCCGCTGTTGATATCTCGAGCGGCTTGGACCTACCACCGCCCAGGCTCATGCCCCAACCCTCATTCTTCAAATACGCGGCTAGTTGGTGCTGCAGACGTCATGAAAGGTACTCGGGAAGGTAAAGGATTCGTGGGAAATGACGGTTTCCTGGTGGTTTGCGTTCAAAAGACTGCCCGTTCGGCCGATGCCTTTGTGACTGAACGGATGATGTCACCCCAAAATCCTGGAAGATTTCACCGGAACCGCCCCTGTTCGGGGGGCGGTTCGGGTGTAATGTCCGAAGTGCATCGCCCCCCTGGACCTTGGGGGCGTTGGCTTCATTCTCGTGCTGCCCCAGAACCTCTGGTGGCCCGTGTCGTTTCCGGGATCACCGAATCGAGTGCGTCATGGTGCATCAATCGAGCAAACCCCCCGATCCACTTGGTCACGTCGACCGCATCCACCATGTGTTGCCAGCGCACTCAACCCACCGTCCAGGTTCAGGCCGTCAGTGGTCGGTCTCCAGCCGAGACATACGTCAGGTCGTCGTCCTTGACGTGGCCGGGCAGCTCGAAGACGTTGTCGAGGACCTGGACAGGGCGATCCAGCTTGCCCTGGCCGAAGGACCCCGCGGCGTGGTGTGCGACCTGTCGGCCGTCCAGGTGGGGACTGAGCCCAGTGCCATTGAGGTCCTCGCGACGTCGGGGAGACACTGGCGCGACTGGCCCGGCATACCTGTGGTCGTGGCCTGCCCCGACCAGAGTGTTCGGGAGGCGCTCAATGCCCACGTTCTGGGAGGGCACCTGATCGTGACGGAGTCGACGCCCGCCGGATTGTCCGCAGTGCTGGCCACTCCGAGCCCCCTGGTCAAGTCGCTACGACTACTGCCGCAACCGACCGCGCCGCGTGAGTCCCGGGACTTCGTCACCCGCACCCTTTCGGGCTGGGGACTTGACGCGTTCAGATACCCCGCCTGTCAGGTGATCAGCGAGCTCGTCACCAACTCGACAGTTCACGCCGGCACCGACATCGCCTTGTCCGTCGCGTGGAGCCACGAGGCCGTGCGACTCTCCGTTCGGGACGAGAGTCCCGACCTGCCCCGTCGGGAGAGCGCCCACCTCGGCGCTCATGGACGAGGGCTCATCATCGTGGCCAGCCTCTCTCGCGTCTTCGGAGTCCTGCCCACGGCGCAGGGCGGCAAGGTGGTCTGGGCCGTCCTGGACCTCACCGCGGACATGCCGCGAGAAGTCGCCACGGTCCCTCACGTCAACCAGTCTGAGTTGCCCACCACCGTCACGCGACGTGGGCCTGACACAGAGGAGTCCAGTCAGATGTCACCATCTTTCGCCCAGATGGCACAGAAGGAATATCCAGATCTCTCCATTGACCGGGGGACCCCATGACCCACCGCGTTGTTGAATCCGAGCCCCTGTTGACCCCCGCTGAGGTCGCGGCCCTCTTCGGAGTCGACCCCAAGACGGTCACCCGGTGGGCCAACACCGGGAAGCTCACGTCGCTGCGCACGCTTGGAGGCCACCGCCGCTACCGCGAGTCCGAGATCCGAAGCCTCATGGGCGAGGTTGCCTCCTGAAGACCACGAAGGCTCGTGGCGACTGACACCTCATCGACCAGGACCAAGCTGCCGATGGAACGTCAGACGCGCGATCCTGGAAGCCCGAAACCCCAGGGCAGCGAACTGCTGACCTGGGGTTTCCTTGCGGAGCCGCCTATCGGAATCGAACCGATGACCTATTCATTACGAGTCGCTCCCGGGCCGTCCAGTGCCTCCCGAAACCATCGCGTTCGTGCTTGGCCGGGACCACGTCATGCGGCGCTGTCGGATCGGATCCGGGCCGCGGTTAGCAAATTGTTAGCAAGCACCCGACACTCTCCCCTGGCGCGACAATATCGGTACAGGTATATTGAAGGTCATGGATGCTGCATCCCTGATCCGGGGCGCGCGCGAGCACGCGCACCTGAGCCAAGCCGAACTGGCGGCGCGCGCGGGCACGTCCCAGCCTGCGATCTCCCGCTACGAGGCGGGAACTGCGTCCCCGTCGGTGGAGACGCTCGACCGGCTCCTGGCGAGCATGGGGGCCAAGCTCGAACTGTCCGTCAGCGAGGCGCCCCGCGACCTGGATGTGCGTACTCTGCGCCTGGCCAAGATCCGCGCCAACCGAGACCTCATCCGTCGGGCGGCCCGCCGTCACCATGCGACCAACGTTCAGATCTTTGGGTCAGTCGCCCGCGGCGAGGACGGCCCGGATTCCGACATCGACTTGCTCGTGGACCTGGACGTGCGCCACCGTGGACTCTTCCCGGTCATGGAGCTGAAAGAGGAGCTCGAGCAAATCCTTGGCGAGCGAGTCGACATCGCCCCACGTGACGCACTCGCACCACACGTGGCCGAGCGAGCGCTGGCCGAGGCGGTGCCGCTGTGAGCCGGGATGACGCAGATCGTGTCGCAGACATCTTCGGGGCGATCGAGGCCATCACCCTGGCGGAGGAGGTCATGTCCTCACACGATGGCGACCACCGAATCGCGGCCGTGTGTATCGACGCCATCACCTACCGCGTGTTCACGATCGGCGAGGCAACCAAGGAGCTGTCATCGGAATCCAAGGACGCACACCCCAACGTGCCGTGGTCGAACATCGCGAAGATGCGGGACCTCATCGGGCACCATTACTACCGCCGCGACCCGGAGATCATCTTCGCGACGATCCGCGAACC
>JBDTYK010000047.1:0-14111 GCA_040005715.1 Actinomycetota bacterium
TTCCGAGGCGGTACGGACGACTGCGGACCGTGATGTCGGCACCGGACGGACGGCTCTGGCTGATCACCAGCAACACCTTCCGCGGCACGCCCCGCCCAGGGGATGACCGAATCCTCGCACTGCGTCTACCGATTCGCTAGAGCTCGAAAGGCCGACGGCCCGACCGTCGGGGTGGCGAGACAACACCTGAGGTCAGGAGACGCCGAGCTTCTCAAGAATCAGCTCACGGATCCTGGCAGCATCCGCTTGGCCCTTCATCTGCTTCATGACCTGCCCGATCAACGCACCGGCAGCGGCCACCTTGCCGTCGCGAACCTTGTCCGCAACATCAGGATTCGCTGCAATGACCTCGTCCACCGCAGCCGAGAGCGCGCCTTCGTCGTTGACCAGTCGCAGCCCGTTCGCGTCGGCGACCGTCTCCGGCGAGCCTTCACCGGAAAGGACACCTTCGAGCACCTGGCGGGCCATCGAGTCGTTGAGACGACCTGACGCCACGAGCCCGTCGAGCTGGGCGACGTGAGCCGGAGTCACACCGAAGTCGCCCAGGTCACGACCCTCGACGCTCGCGCGACGAGCCAGCTCGCCCATCCACCACTTGCGAGCGCCCGCGGGCGTCGCACCAGCGTCGACGGACTCCTCGATCAGCTCGACCGCACCAGCGTTCATGACGTCGCGCATCTCGAGATCGCTGTAACCCCAGTCGCTCTGGAGCCGGCGACGACGTTCGGCCGGCGGCTCTGGGAGTGTGGCCCGCAGCTCTTCGACGCGCTCTCGTGTGGGAGCAACAGGCAGCAGGTCGGGCTCGGGGAAGTAACGGTAGTCGTCGGCATCCGACTTCACGCGACCCGATGTGGTGACACCGGTGTCCTCCTGCCAGTGCCTGGTCTCCTGCACGATGGAGGAGCCACTGTTCAGCACCGCGGCGTGACGGGTGATCTCGTACCGTATGGCCCGCTCGACCGACCGCAGAGAGTTGACGTTCTTGGTCTCGGTGCGCGTGCCAAGAGGAACGTCGTTCTGGTCCTGTCCTTCGGCAGCCTTGGGCCGAAGGGAAAGGTTCGCGTCGCAGCGCAAGGATCCCTGCTCCATCCTGACATCGCTGACACCCAGCGCCTTGAGGAGATCACGCAGCGCGGAGACGTAGGCCCTGGCCACCTGGGGTGCCCGATCGCCAGCGCCAACAATGGGTTTGGTCACGATCTCGACCAGCGGGATGCCTGCCCTGTTGTAGTCGACCAGGCTGTGGTCGGCGCCGTGGATGCGTCCGGTGGCACCGCCGATGTGCAGCGACTTGCCGGTGTCCTCCTCCATGTGGGCGCGCTCGATGTTGACCCGGAAGTTTGACCCGTCCTCAAGCTCGACGTCGAGATAGCCGTTGAAGGCGATCGGTTCGTCGTACTGCGAGGTCTGGAAGTTCTTCGGCATGTCCGGGTAGAAGTAGTTCTTGCGCGCGAACCGGCACCAGGTCGCAATCTCGCAGTTCAGGGCCAGACCGATGCGAATTGCCGAGTCGACCCCAACAGCGTTCACGACCGGCAGCGCCCCTGGCAGACCCAGGCAGACCGGGCAGACCTGCGTATTCGGTTCTGCGCCAAAACCGGTTGCGCAACCGCAGAACATCTTGGTCGCGGTGTTGAGCTCGACGTGGACTTCCAGGCCCATCACGGGGTCAAACGTCCTCACGGCCTCGGTGTAGTCGACGACAGGCTCTGCGGTGTTGGCGCTGGTCACGGTGCTCACGCTCCGACCTCCCGACTGATAGCGATGGCTGGCAGCTCCGGCGCCTTGCTGAGCAAAGGCCCGCCCCAGCGCTGGATGAGGGCGGCCTCAAGTGCAGCACCGACGCCATACAGGCGCTCGTCCCTGGTTGCCGGCGCAAGGATCTGGATGCCGGTTGGCAGTCCGTCCTCGTCGGCCAGGCCGCTCGGAAGGGACATGCCCGGGACTCCCGCCAGGTTGGCCGGGATTGTCGCAATATCGTTGAGGTACATGGCAAGCGGGTCGTGAACCTTCTCGCCGATCTTGAAGGCCGTCGTCGGCGTGGTCGGGGACATCAGGACATCGGCCCGCTCGAAGGCCGAGTCGAAGTCACGCGAGATCAGCGTGCGAACCTTCTGCGCCGAGCCGTAGTAGGCGTCGTAGTAGCCGCTGGACAGCGCATAGGTGCCCAGGATGATCCGGCGCTTGACCTCGTCGCCGAAGCCGGCGTCTCGTGAGGCCGCCATGACCTGTTCGGCGCTGGGGTCGTCCACGCCGTCAGGAAGGACGCGCAGGCCGTAGCGCATCGCATCGAACTTGGCCAGGTTGGACGACGCCTCCGCCGGAAGGATCAGGTAGTAGGCGGCCAGGGCGTACTCGAAGCTCGGACAGGACACCTCCACGACCTGGGCACCCGCGTCCACCAGCAGCTGCATGGACTCCTCGAAGCGGGTCAGGACTCCGCGCTGGTAGCCCTTGCCACCAAGCTCCTTGACGACCCCGATCCGCATGCCCTTGACGTCGGCTCGACGGGCCGCCTCGATGACCGGTGGCACGGGGGCGTCGATGGAAGTGGAGTCCATTCGGTCGTAGCCGCCGATGACGGCGTGCAACAGGGCCGCATCCAGCACCGTTCGCGTGACCGGGCCGGCCTGGTCCAGGCTGCTCGCAAGGGCGATCAGCCCATAGCGCGAGACGCCGCCGTAGGTGGGCTTGGTCCCTACCGTGCCGGTCACGGCGGCCGGCTGGCGGATCGAACCGCCTGTGTCCGTGCCGATCGCCAGCGGCGCCTGGAAGGATGCGACCGCCGCAGCCGAGCCACCACCGGAGCCGCCTGGGATCCGCTCGAGATCCCACGGGTTGTGCGAAGGGCCCCAGGCCGAGTGTTCGGTGGAGGAGCCCATCGCGAACTCATCCATGTTGGTCTTGCCCAGGATCGGCAGGCCGGCGGCCTTGAGCTTCGTCACGATCGTGGCGTCGTAGGGCGGGATCCAGCCGTCAAGAATCCGGGAGCCGGCCGTCGTGGGCTGGCCCTTGGTGGTGACGATGTCCTTCACCGCGATCGGCACCCCGGCCAGGACGTGCTGGTCCTCACCTGCTGCTCGACGACGGTCGACATCGCGAGCGGTCGCCAGCGCGCCCTCCGCGTCGACGTGCAGGAAGGCGTGGACCGAACCGTCGACTGCGGCGATGCGCCCGAGATGCGCCTGGGTGACCTCAACCGCACTGATCTCCTTGCGGGCCAGTCGATCCGCAAGCTCGGCGGCGCTCGCGCGGGTGATGTCGAAAGTCACAGGTAAGCCTTTGCTCGGTGTGCTGGGTACGTCAAGGAAGGGGCAAGCCGGTGGAGTCAGTCCTCGTCCAGGATCCGCGGGACGGAGAATCGCTGCTGGTCAACCGCGGGCGCAGCGGCCAGCACCTCTTGCGCGGCCAGGCTGGGTCGGACGATGTCGGGTCGGGTGACGTTGGTCAGTGGCAGCGGGTGCGACATCGGGGGCACCTCATCGGAAGCAACCTCGCTCACACGCGCGACCGACTCAAGGATGACGGCGAGCTCACCGGAAAGCTTGTCGAGCTCGGCGTTGTCGAGGTCGATACGCGCGAGCATTGCGAGATGGGCGACATCGTCGCGGGAGATTGCGGACATGTCCCGAAGTCTAATGGGCCCGATGTCGCGAACCCTTAGGCACCAAGAAGCCTCGGAGCAACCGGCGGCTCGGATGCGTCCGAGGGGTCGTCCAGGCGACCAGCAAGCGATCTGGCCCACTCGAGCAGCCCGGCGACATCGATGCCGTGCGGGCGGCCATCGGCGTAGCCCGAGATGTGGTCGATCCCCCGCCGGAGGACACTCACGGCTCCGGCGTTGTTCCCCCGAAGCGCGTGGGTCAGGCCGACGGCAAGCTGGGCCAGCCCTTGCCACAGGTCACGCTCGGCATCCGGCGCGCCCTTCCAGGTCGCCTCGAGGACCTCATGGGCATGGAAGGGTCTGCCTTCGTCCAGTAGTCGCTGAGCTTCAACCAGACTCTCGTCGGCGGAGAGGGCGAGATCGTCGGGAACACCGGCTATCCCCGACTCTCCGCGCGGCAGAGGTCGGCCGAGCTCATCGCGGGGGCGGGCATTGCGCGGCCGACCCGCCTGGTCACGATCCCGTTCAGGGCTCATCGCTGCTCCATGACTTGCCCAGACTCCAGGAGCGCGCGGAATCCACCCTCGTCCAGGATCGTCAGCCCAAGCTCGGTCGCCTTCTCGGCCTTGGACCCGGCGTTCTCCCCCACCACCACGTAGTCGGTCTTCTTCGACACGGTCCCTGCTGCCTTTCCGCCGCGGGACAGGATGGCTTCCTTTGCCTCGTCGCGGGAGAAGCCCTCAAGTGATCCGGTCACGACGATGGTCAGTCCGGCCAGGGTCCTTGGCCTGGACTCATCGACCTCATCGGCCATCCGCACCCCGGCCGCCTCCCACCTGTCGAGGATCGCGACGTGCCAGTCCACTGCAAACCACTCCTGGACCGCTTCGGCGATCACCGGGCCGACGCCCTCCACGCCCGCAAGCTCCTCCAGCGACGAGGACCGGATCCGTTCCATCGAAGCGAAGTGGCCGGCCAGGGCCCGCGCAGCTGTGGGACCCACATGGCGAATCGAGAGTGCGACGAGAACCCGCCACAAGGGCTGCTGCTTGGCGGTGGCCAGGTTGGCGATCAGCTTGGCGCCGTTGGCCGAGAGCACCCGACCCTCGACGCCGGCATCTGGCGGATCGGACTTCTTGGCGGCGCGGGTGTAGAGCGGCACGGTGACCAGTCGCGCGACGGACGCCTTGGTGTCTCCGTCGGGCCCGGGAGCCAGGTCGAAGAGACCGCCCTCGTCGGCCAGAACCTTGGCCTCGAGAAGGGCGATGGCGCCCTCCCAGCCCAGCGCCTCAATGTCGAAGGCACCACGGGAGGCAAGGGCGAACAGGCGCTCCCGAAGCTGGGCCGGGCAGTAGCGGGCGTTGGGACAGCGGATGTCCTTGTCGCCCTCCTTCTCGGTCGCCAGCTCGGTGTCACACTCGGGGCATCGGGTCGGCATCTCGAAAGCCACCTCGGACCCGTCGCGCAGGTCCACGACCGGCCCGACGATCTCGGGGATCACGTCGCCCGCCTTGCGCAGGACGATGGTGTCGCCGATCAGCACACCCTTGCGAGCGACCTCGGACGCGTTGTGCAGCGTGGCCATCTCGACCGTTGAGCCGGCGACCTTGACCGGCCTCATCACCCCGAACGGTGTCACCCGCCCTGTCCGACCGACGTTGACGCGGATGTCCAGAAGCCTGGTGGTGACCTCCTCGGGCGGGTACTTGTAGGCGATCGCCCATCGCGGTGCCCGCGAGGTCGACCCAAGGCGACGCTGGACCGCCACCTCGTCGATCTTGATGACGATGCCGTCGAGCTCGTGCTCGACTGAGTGCCTCTGCTCTCCGAAATGGTCGATATAGGTCTGGACATCCGCGAGGTCGTCGAGCACCCGGTAGTGAGCGGAGACCGGCAGCCCCCAGTCGCGCAGCACGTCGTACGACTGGCTCTGGCGGTCCATCGCGAAGCCCTCACGGGCACCGATCCCGTGGACGAGCATCCGCAGCGGGCGGGTTGCGGTGACCCGGGGGTCCTTCTGCCGCAACGACCCAGCAGCGGCATTGCGCGGGTTGGCGAACGGGGCCTTGCCCGCCTCCACCAGGCCCGCATTGAGCTCGGCAAAAGCTGCGACCGGAAAGAACACCTCGCCCCTGATCTCGATCTTCAGCGGGTGGCCGGTGCCTGCCAGCTGATGGGGGATGCCCTCGATCGTGCGCACGTTGTTGGTGACGTCCTCACCGGTGCGGCCGTCTCCGCGGGTCGCTGCCCGAACCAGCCGACCGCGTTCGTAGAGCAGGTTGATGGCCAGACCGTCGATCTTGAGCTCGCACAGGAAGTGGTATGCCGTGCCGTCGCCCTCCGCGGTCACGTCGCGCTCGACGCGCGCCGCCCATGCTGCAAGCTCCTGGGGGCTGAAGGCGTTGTCCAGGCTGAGCATCCGCTCAAGGTGCTCGACGGCGGCAAAGTCTGTCGAGAACGAGGCGCCGACCTGCTGGGTGGGGCTGTCGGGGGTGCGCAGCTCGGCGTACTGGTCCTCCAGGAGGTTGAGCTGCCGAACCAGCGCGTCGTACTCACCGTCGCTGATCGTCGGCGAGTCCTTGACGTGGTAGCTGAACTGGTGGCCACGCACCTGGTCGGCAAGCTCGGTCCACTCGTGGCGAACGTCATCGGGAACATCTGTCGGCAGCTCGGTCACAGCCTCATCTTGCCGCACACCGGCGACAGGTCAGCGGCGTTTCGAACGCCCGATCAGCACCGCGGCACCCAGGACGACCGCCGCGCCGGCGAACTGAGGCCACTGGAGCCGTTCGCCCAGCAACAGGACTCCCAGCGCCACGGAGACCACGGGGATGAGGTAGGTGACCGAGGCCCCGACCGTAGGGCCGGCGGCGCGCACGACGTCGTACTGGAAGGACATGGCGATGCCGGTGCCAAGGACACCAAGTGTGAGAACTGCCATGACTGGCCAGAAAGGTGAGCCACCAACGGTGTTCGCGTGCAAGGACCACGGAGCGGCCAGGTTCAGACGAGCCCGTTGCGTGATCCACCAGATCGTCAGGGCCACCAGCATCTGCCCCGCGGAGGTCAGCATCTGCGCGGTAGGCAGGGTGAGTCCGCCGAAGTCCGCCTTGCCCAGGAAGCGCTTCGTGTAGGTCCAGCCCAGGCCATATGACGCGCCGGCCACCAGCGTGATGCCGAAGCCCAGGAGGTCCGGCCGCCCCTGCGACTGCCACGGTTGCAGGATCACCAGGACTCCGAGGAAGCCGATCAGCACTCCAACGACCTTGCGCGCTCCGATCGGGTCGTTTCGAAGGAGCAACAGGCTGAACAGGACGGTGGCGATCGGGGTGATCGAGTTACCGATCCCGGCGAGCGCCGAGCTGACCCGTTCCTCCCCGAGGGCGAACAGGGTGAACGGCAGGGCGCCCAGGAAGAAACCGGTCACCATCAGGTGCCCCCAGGTGCGGCGGTTCCGGGGCAGGCGACCGCGCGATACGGTCAGCAGGAGCACCAGAACAGTCGCGCCACTGAGAATGCGCAGACCGGAGATCTGAACCGGCGCCAGAGATCTCAGACCGATCTTCATCAGCAGGAAGCTCGATCCCCAGATGAAGGCCAGGGCGGTGAACTTGACCTGCCACGGGACCCGGGTGGCCTTCATGTTGACGCTCAAACGGGCGACATCGCTTGTTTTGGCGGTCATCTCTGGTCGTCGCCAGCTGTCATGGGTGCTCAGCTCCCTGCAGTCTCGGTCAGTGCGCGGGCCGCGTCCGCGGCCAGCAGTTGAACGCTGCGGGCCCCCTGAGGTGTGAGTCCGGCCAGGCCGCATGCGGGCGTGAGCGTTACCCGGGCCAAGTCCGCCTTGGGCAGTCCTACGCTGTGCCAGGCCGAGGCCAGCGGGCCGATGACGTCAGTGAACCTGGTTACGGCGGGTTCGGTGGTCGCTCCTGAGCCGGTGGGAAGCACTCCTGCCCAAAGGTCCACACCGGTCTCGACGGTGGCAGCGACGGACTCCCAGCCCTTGGGGCCCAACAAGGCGACATCCAGGGAGATCGCCTTGACGCCGGTGTCCCTGAGCAGCGCCAGCGGCACGTCGGATCCACAGCAGTGCACCACGGTATGCCGGTCGCCGGCCGCCGCCACGACGTCGCGTAGTCCCTCGGCCGCAGTGGTGGGGTCGATGGCGCGGATCCGCCCCCAGCCGGATGCCGTCGGCAGCTGTCCGGAAAGGACGGACGGCAGGCCCGGTTCGTCGATCTGGACCACCAGGTTCGCCTTCGGGACCAGCCGGGCCAGCTCGAGGAGATGGACGCGAAGCCCCTCCGCCAGAGAGGCGACCAGGTCACGGGTGGCGCCGACGTCCACCACCGACCGCTCGCCGCGGTGCAGCCAGATCGAGGACGCGAGGGTCCAGGGTCCGGCGATCTGCACCTTCAGGTCACCGTTGTAGCCGTCGAAGGCCTCGGCCGCCTCGTCAAGGTCCTGGCGCAGAAGGGAGGCGGTGCGGTGGGCGTCGCGCCCTGGGCGGTCGACGAACCGCCACCCCATCGGTTGCAGGTCGACGGCCAGGTCGGCGAGGAGGCCGGCGCTGCGACCGATCATGTCGGCTCCAGGTCCGCGGGCGGGCAGCTCTGGGAGGTATGGGAGCCCGTCCTCGCTGAGGATGTCGCGGATGGCGGACAACGCCTCACGTGCGTCGGTGCCCGGCCACGACCCGATCCCGCTGGCTCTGCTCACGCGCAGAGCCTAACCGGCTGCGGAGGGTCTGCCGGTCGACGTCCTGGAGATCGTGGCCGATCCCACCACACGGGTCCGGTCGTAGAGGACAACGGACTGGCCGGGGGCGACGCCGCGGATACGACGCTGGAGGTGGACCACGACCTGGTCACCGTCCGCCCGGGCCGACGCGGGAATCTCCTCGCCATGGGCCCGAACCTGTGCGCCCAGGGACACCACACCCTCTGGCGCCGGGCCGCACCACCTGGCATGGTCTCCGGTGAGGACATCGACACCGAGCAGCTCTGCCGTCCCGACCACGACGGTGTTGGTACGGGGCTGCACCTCGACGACGTAGCGAGGTTCGCCGCCCGACGCCGGCTGACCAAGGCGGAGGCCTCGACGCTGCCCGACCGTGAAGGCGTAGGCGCCCGCGTGCTCCCCGAGCGTGGTGCCCTCGGCGTCGACGATCCTGCCAGGCTGCTCCCCGAGTCGATCGGTCAGCCACTTGCGGGTGTCGCCGTCGGGGATGAAGCACACGTCGTGGCTGTCGGGCTTGGCCGCGACGAAGAAACCGTGCTCCGCTGCCTCCTCGCGGATCTGCGGCTTGGTCGTGTCACCGAGCGGGAAGAACGAGCGGGCCAGCTGATCCTCATCGAGCACACCCAGGACATAGGACTGGTCCTTGAGCATGTCGACAGCACGATGCAGCTCCCTTGCGCCAGTGGCACTCTCGACGATCTGGGCGTAGTGGCCGGTCGCCACCGCGTCAAATCCGAGCGCCAGTGCCTTGTCGAGCAGCGCTGCGAACTTGATCTTCTCGTTACAGCGCAGGCACGGGTTGGGCGTCCGGCCCGCGGCATACTCGGCGATGAAGTCATCGACGACCTCGGCCTTGAACCGTGCAGCCATGTCCCAGACGTAGAACGGGATCCCGAGCATGTCGGCCACGCGTCGGGCGTCGCCGGCGTCCTCGATGGTGCAGCACCCGCGCGCGCTCTCACGCAAGGTGACCGCGTTCTGGCTCAGCGCGAGGTGCACGCCAACGACATCGTGCCCAGCCTCGAGCATGCGCGCCGCTGCCACCGCCGAGTCGACGCCGCCACTCATCGCGGCAACGACGCGCATCAGCTCGTTTTCTGTCTACTTGTCGCCTTAGGGCTCGTGGCCGCCTGTGCCCTTTGCGCCCGCTCGACCGCCCCCGGCAGGGCCGCGAGGAAGGCGTCGACGTCAGCGTCGGTGGACGCGTGACCAAGCGTGAGCCGCAGCGCACCGCGGGCCTGCTGCTCCGGCATACCCATCGCCAGCAGGACATGGCTGGGCTGCGGGACGCCGGCCTGACAGGCGGAGCCGGTGGAGCACTCGACTCCGGCCGCGTCCAGCAGATAGAGCAGGGAGTCACCATCGCAGCCGGGAACGAGCAGGTGGGCATTGCCCGGCAGCCGTCGCGTGCCGTCTCCCGCCTCCCAGTCGCCACTGACGCGGACGCCGAAGCCGGCATCCATGGCACCGCGAATCAGCCTGTCGCGCAAGGCAACCAGCCGCTCACCCTCAACGGCCAAGTCGGCCGTGGCGTGACGCATGGCCACGGCAAACCCGCGGATTGCCGGCACATCCAGGGTGCCACTGCGGACCTGACGTTCCTGGCCCCCGCCGTGGGTCAGAGGCACCAGCGTCGCATTCCGGCGTGCCACCAGTGCGCCTACACCCTGGGGACCACCTACCTTGTGACCGGTGACGCTCATCAGGTCGAGTCCGCTCCCGGCAAAGTCGACCTCGACCTGGCCTGCGGCCTGCACCGCGTCACTGTGGACCGGGATGTTGAACTCGTGTGCGACGGCTGCGATCTCGGCGATGGGCTGCACGGTGCCCACTTCGTTGTTGGCCCACATCACACTGACGAGGGCAACCGACTCAGGGTCAGCCTCGATGGCCGCCCGCACCGTCTCGGGGTGGACGCGACCGAGGTGATCAACCTCGAGCCAGGTGACCTTTGCGCCCTCGTGTGCCTGGAGGAAGTCGACACAGTCCATCACGGCGTGGTGCTCGACGGTGCTGACCAGGAGTCGCACGCGCCGGGGGTCCGCGTCCCGGCGCGCCCAGAAGCTGCCCTTGATGGCCAGGTTGTCCGACTCGGTGCCGCCGGAGGTGAAGAGAACCTCGGACGGGCGAGCGCCAAGGGTCTGGGCAATGGTCTCGCGGGACTCCTCGACCACTCGACGGCCAAGGCGACCCGAAGTGTGCAACGAGGAGGCGTTGCCGACGACCGCCATCTGGGCGGTCATCGCCTCGATGGCCTCGGGAAGCATCGGCGTGGTCGCCGCATGGTCAAGATAGACGAAGGAGTCGCGCACCCAGCGAGTCTACGTGGCGTTCTGAGCGCACCTGCCCCTGCCGGGGGTCAGCCGTTCGCGGCCGTGATCGCCGCTGTGGCCTGCGGCAGAACCGTGAAAAGGTCACCGACGACCCCGAAGTCGACCAGCTCGAAGATCGGCGCCTCTTCGTCCTTGTTGACCGCGATGATCGTCTTGGACGTCTGCATCCCCGCGCGGTGCTGGATCGCCCCCGATATGCCTGCGGCGACGTAGAGCTGGGGTGAGACCTGTTTGCCGGTCTGGCCGACCTGGCTGGTATGCGGGTACCACCCCGCGTCCACGGCAGCGCGGGAGGCTCCGACAGCCGCGCCCAGGGAGTCGGCGAACTCCTCCACCTTGGAGAAGTCACCGCCGGTGCCACGGCCTCCTGACACGACGATTGCGGCCTCGGTCAGCTCCGGGCGGCCAGTGGAGGCCCGGGGCTGACGGTCGGTGATCCGGGCACCCTTGGCCTCCTGCGAGATCGTGATCTCGACGACCTCCTCGGTCGCAGCACCCTGGACCTCCTGGGGGGCAACGGAGTTCGGCTTGACCGTGATGATGGGAATGCCCTTGGTGACGATGGCCTGGACGGTGTATCCGCCGGCGAACACGGACTGGGTCGTGCGCACCGCACCGCCGTCACCCGCCTGGAGGTCCACCGCATCGGTGATCAGACCGGAGCCGATCTTGATCGATAGCCGGGCTGCGATCTCCTTGCCCTCAGGCGAAGAGGAGAGCAGGACTGCGGCCGGCGCGGCCGAGGCAACGAGCTGCTCGAGCACCTCGGCCTTGGGTGCCACGAGATAGTCGCTGATGTCTGCTGACTCAACCCGGTAGACCTTCTCGGCGCCGTACTTCGCCAGGGTCTCTCTGGCGGCATCGATGCCGGCGCCGAGGAAGACCGCGGACGGCTCCCCCAGACGGCGCGCCATCGTCAGCAGCTCCGAGGTGGTCTTGCGAACGGCCCCGTCGACGTGGTCGACCAGGACAAGAACTTCGGCCATAGTGCTTTCCCCTTGGTTGATCTTGTCGAATCAGATGAACTTCTGCTCGGACAGGAACGCTGCCAGCTTGGTGCCGCCATCACCCTCGTCGGTGACGATCTGTCCTTGCACCCGCGCCGGGCGCTGCGCGAACGACTCGACAGTGGTCCAGGCAGCCTTCAGGCCCACCGAGCCGGCGTCGAGGCCGAGGTCCGAGAGCGACCACTTCTCGACTGGCTTCTTCTTGGCCGCCATGATGCCCTTGAAGGACGGATAGCGCGGCTCGTTGATCTGGTCTGTCACCGAGACCAGGGCCGGCAGCGACGCGGCAACCGTCTCGGAGGCGACGTCTCCGTCGCGGCGAATGGTCACCGTGCCCCCCTCTACGGTCAGCTCGGAGGCCAGAGTCACCTGGGGCAGGCCCAGACGCTCGGCGAGCATGGCCGGAACCACACCCATGGCTCCGTCGGTAGAGGACATCCCCGTCAGAATCAGGTCCGGACTGCCGATCTTCTTCACCGCCTCGGCCAGGATCAGTGAGGTCGCCACCGCATCCGACCCATGGATCGCTTCGTCGTTGACGTGGACACCGGCGTGGGCACCCATCTGCAGGGCCTTCTTGACGGCATCGGCGGCCCTGTCCGGGCCGATCGTCAGCACGGTGACGATGCTCTCATCGGCCCCTTCGGCAACGGCACTCTCGACCAGCTTGAGGCCTGCTTCGACCGCGTACTCGTCAAGCTCCGAGAGCAGACCGTCAACGCCCACGCGATCGGTGGTGTTGTCCGATTCGTTGAATGTGCGGTCCGACTGAGCATCGGGCACGTACTTGACACAGACGACGATGTTCATCGCTGGCTCGTCCTCTTCCGTTGGTGTGGGAGGTCAGATCTGGTTCCGGGACATCGTGGCAGGCGGGCGGACGGGTCGGACGCGCATCGACCATGATGCTCCCACACTCCCCCGACTGTACGACCGATCGCGACTAGCGGCCTTCAAACTCCGCCTTCCCCGGGCCCTGTTCGACGAACGAGGCCATGCCGATCGTACGGTCACGGGTGGCAAAGAGACCTGCGAACTGCATCCGCTCGATCTCCAGGCCGGTCTCCAGGTTGACCTCAAGGCCCCGGTCGATGGCTTCCTTGGCCGCGCGGATGGCGTACGCCGGGCCGCCCACATAGCGTTCGACCCGCCGCCGGGCTGCTGAGTAGACGTCCTTGGGCGCCACCACCTCATCCACCAGGCCGATCTGCAGTGCTTCCTGCGCAGAGACGAAACGTCCGGTGAAGATGATGTCCTTGGCCCGGGAGGCACCGACCAGCCGCGAAAGGCGCTGGGTGCCGCCGGCCCCGGGAATGACACCGAGCAGAACCTCTGGCTGGCCGAACTTGGCGTTGTCGGCCGCAACCCGGAAGTCGCAGGTCAGCGCCAGCTCGCAGCCGCCGCCAAGCGCGTAGCCGGTAACGGCGGCAACCGTGGGTTTGGGGATCCGGGCGACGGCAGTGAAGGCGCCCTGAAGCGCGGCCGATCGGTCCACCATGTCGGTATAGGACATGGCCTGCATCTCTTTGATGTCAGCGCCGGCCGCGAACACCTTCTCCCCCCCGTAGATGATCACCGCGAAGACGTCGGGGCGCTCGGCAGCCTCAGCCGCAGCGACGTGCAACGCGTCCTGGATCTCCACGTTCAGCGCATTCATGGGGGGCCGGTCCAGGCGGATCGTCCCGATGCCACCCTCGACCTCGAGCCTGAGGAAGTCGCTCATGCCTGCTCCACTCCCTCGTCGCCCAGCGTTCGCCCCATGATCCTCTCGTGCCACATGTGAACGGCGGAAAGCACGAGCTGGGTGGTCACCATGAGCAGCGACTTGACGTCGGTGTCCGCGCCGATGACGTGCTCGCCGGTCACGACGAGGGTCTGGTTGGCGATACCGGTCTTGACCACATTCAGACTCAGGGTCAGCTCGTTGCATGCCTGCAGCTGGGTCAATTCATCCTGCGGTACCTCGTCTCCGATCTGCCACTGACCGAATACGCGCATCACGGTGAAGTCACCCTCCATGCAGCGAACGAAAAGCTGCTGGTCCTGCATCATGAATGCCACATCACCGTCGTCATCGATGTTCGGCTTGAAGCCTTCGTCGATCAGGGCGTCGAGCACACGCCCGCGAAGGGGGCGCTCATCTGGCGGCGGCGGGAAGTTGGGCAGTGAAGTCGGATCGGTCATGTGCCCAACGTTAACGACTGCCTACGCTTGGGGCCATGCGACTCTCTGGCGATCTTCCTCCCCCTCTGGGCGCGACGGTGACGCCCGATGGCGTGGACTTTGCTGTCTACGCAGGGCATGCAGAGGCTGTCGAGATCGCTCTGTTCGAGGCTGGCGATCAGAGCGGGACGACTGAGCGCAGGGTGGCGATGCTGCAGCGTGCCCACGGGACCTGGTTCGGCTCGGTTCCCGGACTCGGCGCCG
>JBDTYK010000048.1:0-13751 GCA_040005715.1 Actinomycetota bacterium
CCCGGAGCACGGGCTCGAAGTCGAACAGGTCGCCCACAAGCTCGTACACCTCGTCGTCATCGTCGAGCTGCTGGGTCGCCACCTCGAGGTGGTGAGCCGCACGATCGGCGTAGGCGAACAGCTCCTGGAACCGGGCACCCACCTCGCGGGTAATCGGATCCAGGCACCGCACGCATGTGCCGGTCGCAGTGGACTGCGCCCAACCAGTCACGAGGACACCCTCGAGAACTGACTCCAACCGGAGGTCCAGCTCGATGGGCTGTCCCGGCGGTATGGCGATCACGTCGATGTCACCGAGGTCCTCCGGAGCCGGGACGGTCCGCTGCATCTCGAGCATGGAACCTGGACGTCGGCCGAGCTCCCTGGTGTCGAACACCAGGGGCAGGCGTGGGTTCAGGCGGTTCATGGCTTCCGATGATGGCGGTCTGTCTTCGATTCCGTGAGACACGGCCCGGCCCACGCCACTTGCGACGAAGGCCGACAAATCAGATTACCGGAGGAGACGGCGTTCGCCCAAATGCGGGCTCGGGTGGCAGGACCTGGTCCGGATCAGCCAGATCGGCCGCCCGGCGCGCGGCGAGACGCTCCCGGCCGTTGTTCACCTGGGATCCGAGCTGGCCAAGCACCACCTCGAACTCGCCCAGCTTGCGGTCCACGTAGTCGTCGGCATCGGCCAAGAGCCGGGTCGCCTCAGCCTTCGACTGCCTCGCGAGCTCTAGCGCACGCTCGCGGGCCGCCACCACGACGTCGGCCTGCTCCAGCAGCTGCTCACGCTGCGCACGCGCCGCCTCAAGCAGTCGCTGCGCCTCGTCGCGACCGGAGGACAGCACGGCATCCCGGTCGGACAGCAGGGCCCTGGCGTGGTCGAGGCTCACCGGCAGCACATCGCGCAAACGCTCCAGTGCTGCGAGCATCTCGGCCCGGTTGACCAGGCAGGTCGCCGACATGGGCATGGCCTTGGCGGCGCGCAGCGTCGCGGCTATCTCGTCGAGCTGCTCGTGAACGTCCACAGGTGCTCAGCTTCCTTCCGGGATCTGGAGCCGCGCCAGGAGAGCCTCGCGCACCTCTTCGGGCACCAGCCCGGTGATATCGCCGCCAAACGCGGCGACCTCCTTGATCAGTGAGCTCGAGACATGTCCCAGACGTGGGTCACCCGGCAGGAACACCGTCTCCACACCGGAGAGATGGCGGTTCATCTGGGCCATGGGGAGCTCATAGGCGAAGTCGGTGCCACCACGGAGCCCCTTGACGATCGCCTGCGCGCCCGCCTCACGACAGACGTCCACCAGCAGCCGCGCCGCGAAAGCCTCGACGCGGACGTTGGGCACCCCCGCCAGTGCCGCCTCCAGGAGCTTGACCCGCTCCTCGATCGCGAAGGTGCCGCCCTTGGCCGGGTTGTGCATGATGGCCACGACCACCTCGTCATACAACATCGCTGCTCTCGAGATCACGTCGACATGACCCATGGTCACCGGATCGTAGGACCCCGGGCACACGCACCGGCGCTGCTGGTTCATCACGAAGGCGAACCTAGCAGCGAGTCCGTCGACTGGAGGTGACCGGAGGCGGCTGGCGCCGACTCAGGCAACGCCGCGAGGTCCCGCGACGTCGGCAAACCACATCTTGGTGTCGCCGTAGCGTCGCTCCCCGGCGCCCGAAAGACCCTGCGGCCATCGAGGCTCAGGGGAGCGGGCCGACCTCTCGACCACCACGAGAGCCTCATCACTGAGCCACGCCTGAGTCACCAGAAGCAACAGCACCTCGAAGATGGCCTCTTCGGTGACGTCGTACGGCGGGTCTGCGAGGACCAGGTCGAAGGGTGCTTCCCCGACGGCGGGACCGCGACGCAGGGCCCGTTCGACGGTGTCGGCCCGGACGCTGACGCCGGCCAGAGCAAGCTCGTCGATGTTGCGGTCAACCACTGCGACGGCGGCGCGGTCGGACTCGATCATCAGAACCCTGATCGCCCCGCGGCTCGCGGCTTCCAGCCCGAGTGCCCCCGAACCGGCATACAGGTCGAGGACATTCGCGCGGTTGACAACGTCAAGGTGCACCAGGCGGGAGAACAGCGCCTCGCGTACCCGGTCGCTGGTCGGTCTGGTGCCACTTCCCTGCGGCGTATGTATCCGGCGGCCGCCCGCAAGTCCGGAGATGATGCGCGTCATCGGCGCGTCAGCCTCGTTCCAGGTAGGCAGCCTGCTCTTCGTCCAGGGCAGAGGCGATCACGTGCCCCAGAACCTCGTGCTGCTCAAGTCCCGGATCGGCGTTCACGAGGGCAAAGGCGTCCTCGCGTGCCTTCAGGATGAGGTCCTCGTCACGCAGCAGCCGCAACAGCCGAAGCTGCGACTTTCCACCACTTTGCCGGGCCCCGAGAACGTCACCCTCTTTGCGCTGCTCCAGGTCGAGCCGCGCCAGGGCGAATCCGTCATTCGTCGCTGCGACGCTGATGAGTCGCTCCATGACCGCCTCGGACTCGGTCTCCGTGACCAGGAGGCAGAGACCAGGCGAAGTCCCCCGCCCGACCCGGCCCCTGAGCTGGTGAAGCTGGGAGATGCCAAAGCGATCGGCATCCATGATCACCATGACCGTGGCATTTGCCACGTCCACACCCACCTCGATCACCGTCGTGGCGACGAGGACGTCCACCGTGCCCGCGGCGAAGGCCTGCATGACCTGGTCCTTGTCATCGGCGGCCATCCGACCATGCAGGATCGCGATCCGCAGGCCGGCGAGCGCGGGGTTGTCGCGAAGCTCACCCTCCATCTCAAGGACACTGCGCAGCTCGCGTGTCGACGGCGGCGCCAGCTCGTCGACCTCGAATGAGACATCAACGTCCTCATCAGAGTCCGCTTTGCCGGCAGCTGCACTGGGGTCGTCGCCGATCCTCGGACAGACGACGTAGGTCTGGTGCCCCGCCCGGACCTCTTCGGCGACCCGCTCCCACGTCCGCTGGAACCAGTGAGGGTTGCTGACGACGTGCGTTGCGATCGCCGAACGCCCTTTGGGGAGCTCTGCCAGCGTGGATGTCTCCATGTCACCGAACACGGTCATGGCAACCGTCCGCGGGATCGGCGTGGCGGTCATGACCAGAACGTGTGGCGGCTGCTTGCCTTTGCTTCGCAACGCATCTCGCTGTTCGACGCCGAAGCGGTGCTGCTCGTCGACGACCACCAGCCCGAGATCGCAGAACTGGACGTGCTCCTGGATCAGGGCATGGGTCCCGATGACGATGCCTGCTTCGCCCGATGCCGCCTGGAGCAGGGACTTGCGCTGCCGACCTGTGGACTGGCTGCCAGTCAGCAGGGTCAGCCGGGTGCCGATCTCGCTGCCGCCGAGCATGTCTCGTTCGGCGAGGTCGCCGAGCATCGCGGTGATGGACCGGAAGTGCTGTGACGCCAGCACTTCCGTGGGAGCCAGCAAAGCCGCCTGCCCGCCGGTGTCGACCACGGAAAGCATCGCCCGCAGTGCCACCACCGTCTTGCCGGATCCGACCTCACCCTGGAGGAGACGGTTCATGGGGTGATCGCTGCCCAGGTCCGTGGCGATCTCAGCGGCAACCTCCTGCTGACCGGCGGTCAGCTGGAACGGCAGGCGGGCGTCGAAGGCCTCGAGCAGCCCACCCTCTTGAGAGGGCCGTGGCGCGGTGCGCAGAGCGTCGCCGGCGATCCGGCGTTGGGCCAGAACGGTCTGAACCGTGAATGCCTCGTCGTACTTGCGACGGTGTCTGGCCCGGGACACGTCTGCTTCTGTGGCGGGCTGGTGCAGGAGCCGGTACATCGACGTGAGGTCGACCAGATCGCGTCGTTCGCGCAGGTCGAGGGGCAGGTGGTCCGGGATGTCGTCCAGGGACTCGAGCACGACCTGGACGACCTTGCGGACCTTCCACGACGGCATCAGCTTGCCCGCCGGCAGGTAGATCGGGATCAGGTGGCTCATGTGCTCCCGGACCGCAGCGTCCTCCCCCTCCGGGTCGAGGATCTCGTAGTCCGGATGGGTGAGCTGCCACGTCCGCTGGTAGCGCCCCGCGACCCCGGAGAACATGCCCAGGGCGCCAGGCACGAGCCTGCTCTCGTGGCCGTATGCGCTGAAGAAGGTCAGGTCGAGCTCGTGGGCTCCGTCGGTGATGACGGCGTTGAGCATCCGGCCCCTGCGCCGGCGCATGGGCCGGGTGGTGGCACGGTCGACCCTCGCGACGACTGTGACGTCCTCGCCCTCGACCAGGCCGGACAGGTCGGTCAGCTTGCCCGGCTCGTTGTAACGGCGGGGGACGAAGTCGAGCAGGTCGCCGACGGTGTGGAGGCCTCGGTACTTGGCCAGTGGAGTGACTGAGGTCTTGGCGACCACCCGGCCGAGCGGTGTGCTCAGCTCCGCCACGTCACTCAACCCCGAGCAGAAGCGGGTAGCGGGCCTGCCCGCCATCGATGATGCTGACCTCGACGTTGCCACCTTGGCGTGCGGACGCGGCGACGGCGGCCGAGAGCGCTTGTCCTCCGCCCTCACCGTTGACGATCGTCAGCAGCTCCCCACCACCAGCCAGCAGGTGGGCAACCACCTCCGAGCCGACCACGGCCAGATCCTTGCCGACCACGATGACCTCACCATCGACCACGCCCAGAACGTCACCCCGGCGGCAAGGTCCCGCGCCGGTCACTGCCTCCTTGGCTGCCACCGTGACCGATCCGTAGCGGGTCGCCGACGCCGCCGCGCTCATGGCAGCCAGGTTGTCCTCGATGGTGGCGGTGGGCTCGTAAACCGCCAGGGCAGCAATCCCCTGGACGGCCGACTGCGAGGGTACGACGTGCACCTCAAGGCCCACGTCTCCGGCCGCCGCGGCTGCTGCCTCCGCCGCCAGCTCAGTGTCACTGTCATTGGGCAGGACGAGCACGGATCGCGCCCCGGAAGAGCGAATGGCGTCAAGCAGCTGGCCCGCTGAGGCTCGAAGTCCCGAGCGACTGGGCACAACCACAGCGCCGGCTGCGCCGAAAACCTGGGCCAGCCCCTCCCCCGCTGCACACGCGACGACGGCGACGGCGCCGCCACGGGAGCGCTCGGCCCTGGCCCTCTGGCTGTCCCCGAAGTGTGTCACCGCGATGCGATGCGGCCGTCCCGCCTTGATGCCCGCCTCGACGGCTGCACCGACGTCGTCGAGGTGCACATGAATGTTCCAAAGGCCTTCACCGCCGACCACCAGGACAGAGTCTCCCAGCTGATCGAGCTTGGCCCGCAGCTCGGAGACGGCCGCTTCGGTGCTGTCCGAGAGCAGGTACATGACCTCGTACGCCGGCCCTCCCGGCTCGCGGTGGCCGCACTCGCGTGACGCCGCCGGGAGCGTTCTGGGCTCAGTGCGTGCTCCACGACCCGGCCGGAGGTCGGTCGCGAGCTCGCCGGCGATGACTCTCTCAAGTGCCTCGAGCACAAGGACATACCCCATACCGCCGGCATCGACGACGCCAGCACGGGACAGGCTCGGTAGCTGGGCGGTCGTGGCGGCCAGCGCAACCCTCGCCGCGCCCAGCGAAGCGTGCACCACGGCATACAGGTCGCAACCAGCGGCCACAGCATGCTCAGCCGCAGCAGCGGCCGCAGCAGCCACTGACAGGATCGTCCCCTCGACCGGCCGGGTGACGCTTGCGTACGCGCGGTCGCTGGCCCGGCGCACGGCAAGTGCCAGCGTTGGAGCATCGATGCCCCCCGCAAGGCCCCTCATGCCCCCTATGCCACGCCCGGCAGCCTCGCCGATGACCTCGCTCAGCCCTCGGACGAGCTGGCTGAGGATGACGCCGGAGTTCCCACGGGCGGCCAACAGACAGGCTCTTGCCAGTGCCGCCGCATCGCCTGCCAGTGTCGGCTCTACGCCCGGAACAGCACCCCGCGGAGCCTCTCGTGCGGCCTCCAGTGCTGAGTCCAGCGTCATGAAGAGGTTGGTGCCGGTGTCACGGTCCGGCACCGGGAAGACGTTGAGCTCGTCGATCTCGGCACGGTGCGTTGCGAAAGCGGCCCGCGTGGCAATCGCCCAGCGTCGGGCCGCGCGAGAGTCCAGACGCTCGAGTCGACGCCCTTCCCCGCTCACACCAATCACCTCATCCTCATTGTCCGGCTTGCTGCCGTGAGGCTAATGCTCGCACCCCGGTATCCGCAGGGCAGGTCCAACGAGGTCAACCGCCCATTTTGGCCCAGCCCGCTGACTCGGCTAGGCTTGACCAGTTCCCCTTGGTTGGTGCGTGCTGTTGCTTGGTGCGCGCGCTCTGCCTGCCGCGGGAGCTCAGAACCTTTCACCACCCCATCAATATTCAGGAGAAACCGTGGCTGCCAACTGCGACGTCTGCGGCAAAGGACCGAGCTTCGGTCACAACATCTCGCACTCGCACCGCCGCACCAAGCGCCGCTGGAATCCCAACATCCAGCGCGTCAAGGCTCTGGTCGGTGTTGCGGGAGTGACCCCGAAGCGGCTCAATGTCTGCACCTCGTGTCTGAAGGCCGGCAAGGTCAAGCGATAGGCGCATGGGTGCGCACGCCCCCTTGTCGTGCTTTCGAAGCCGATCTCCTTGTGGAGGTCGGCTTCGCTCGTCCTACCTGCCGCCTCAGCCGCCGAAGTGGTCCCAGCCGCCGCCCAGCACCAGCTCACCGCGCAACGTGACACCGGAGCCGGCCACCACATCACCGACCTTTCGCCACCCGTGAGGCAGGTCGTCTGCCGGGGGGAAGGCGGCCAGGAGCGAGTGCTCCTCGCCGCCCTCGACCACGCTGCGCCACGCGTCGTCCCTGCCGAGCATGGCCTCCAGGCGCGCCACGTCATGAGCAAGCTGGACCTCGTCCAGCGTGACTCCCACACCGCTCGCCCGGGCCATCCGTCCGGCGTCCCTGCCCAACCCGTCACTGATGTCCAGCATGGCTGTTGCGCCGCCGCGCGCCGCCGCCGGACCCTGCGCGTACGGTGGCGACGGCCTGAGGTGGTAGCTCACCATCTCCGGCGCGAGGCTGGCCGCGCCGCGCTGCAGGAGCAGCAGGCCGGTAGCGGAGTAACCCAGGCTGCCGGCCACGGCCAGGACGTCGCCCACCTGCGCCCCGGAACGGCGTACCGGTGCCCGGCCTTCGCACTCCCCCAGGGCGGTCGCCGACACCACCAGGACACCTTTTGGCGCGGACGAGAGGTCCCCACCCACAACAGGTACGCCGGCCGAGCTCGCCGCCTCCGCCAGACCCTCGGTGAAGTCCCGGACCCACGCCAGGGAGGTGAGGGGATCGGCGATCACGGTGACCAGCAGGGCAGTCGGCACCCCACCCATGGCAGCGATGTCGGCCAGATTCTGGGCCACGATCTTGGCACCGACGTCGGCGCCCGTTGACCAGTCGTCCAGCCAGTCGCGACCTCTCACCATCGCATCTGTTGTGGCCAGCACCGACCCGCTGGCCGCCCGCAGGAAGGCCGTGTCGTCGCCTGGACCAATGAGGACCCCGGGCCCGCTGGGCAGGAGCGGAAAGATGGTCGCCAACAGCTCGTCCTCGCCAGTGTCGGCGAGGGAGGGCCCGTCGGCCTCAGGGCGTGCATTCAACATGTGACCTCCCCAGTGGGACGGATCGTGCCTTCGCACGGTAGCGTCTGGAGCGCCGGGTCCAGGTAGGGCCTGGTCATTCGATCTCGGGGTGAACAGCCCCGATCACACTCCCTTGGAGGCGTCGTGGTGGTCCAGGCCTACGTCCTGATTCAGTCCGAAGTGGGCAAGGCGGCCATGGTTGCCCAGGCGATCGCCGGGATCTCCGGTGTCACCATGGCCGAGGATGTCACGGGCCCTTACGACGTCATCGCGCGCGTCGAAGCCCGCACCGTCGACGACCTCGGCAAGCTGGTCATCGCCAAGATCCAGGATGTCCCCGGCATCACACGGACCCTGACCTGCACGGTCGTGCACGTCTGAGCGCACCGTCGCGAGGGCGCCCGTCTGCGTGGCTCGGAGCCTTCCTCGCCGTCGGGCTCCTGACTGCGTGCTCATCGCCCGTCGAGGTGGTCGACCCGTCCGGCGCGCGGTCCGCAGCCTGTCTGTCGGCCGCTGCCCATTGGCCCAAGACCGTTGGGGGGCAACAGGCGCGAACGACCTCATCGTCCTCGGACGCCGTTCGCGCCTGGGGTGACCCGGCAATCATCGCCCGATGTGGGCTGCCGGCGATCGGCCCGACCACCGACCAGTGTGTGTCGGTCAGCGGTGTCGACTGGGTAGCTCACCAGCTCAACGACGGGGTCCGGTTCACGACCTACGGTCGGTCACCGGCGATCGAGCTACTGGTTCCGAACGCCTACCGGCCCGAGCCCTTGCTGCTCCCAGCGTTCGGCGCAGCCGCGTCGGCCATTCCACAGGGCGAGCGGCACTGCCTCTAGGCGCATCGCAGAGGCGGCAGCCTCAACGAAGAAGCAGAGGGGCAGCCTCAACGAAGAAGCAGAGGCGGCAGCGTCAACGAAGACCCGTGCGCCTGGCCAGCGAAAGCTGGATCAGCTCGTCGATCAGGTCGGGATAGGCCAGCCCCGAGGCCGCCCACATCCGGGGGTACATCGAGTGTGGCGTGAATCCCGGCATGGTGTTGATCTCGTTGATGATCACGTCGCCGTGTGCGGTGTAGAAGCAGTCCACCCGGGCCAGACCCTCGCAACCGGCAGCCTCGAACGCAGCCGCGGCGACCCGGCGTACCTCGCTGGCCACATCATCGGGCACGGATGCGGGGCAGCTGAGCTGGACATCTGAATCGGCCAGGTACTTGGCATCGAAGTCGTAGAACTCATGACCTCGAACGACCTCGATCTCCCCTAGCTCGCTGGTTCGGGGGGCCGCCCCGTCGCGCCCCTCCAGCACCCCACACTCGATCTCTCTGCCCACGATGCCGGCCTCGACGATGACCTTCGGGTCATGCTCCCGGGCGAGCTCGATGGCTGCCCTCAGGTCCTCGGGCCCGGACACCTTGCTGATGCCCATGCTCGACCCGGCACGCGCCGGCTTGACGAAGACCGGCCAGTCCAGTGATGCCACGGCATCCATCGACGCGACCGGGTCACGGCGCCACTCACGGTCGGTGATCACGACGTAGGGGCCGACGACCAGGCCGTGGCCCGCGAACACAATCTTCATGTACTGCTTGTCCATCATCACGGCGGAGGCGAGAACCCCTGATCCGACATAGCGGATGTCGGCCAGCTCCAGAAGCCCCTGAATCGTGCCGTCCTCACCAAAAGGGCCGTGCAGCAACGGAAACACAACATCGACCTCACCCAGAGCCTTGGGCGGTGCACCCGGCTCGAGGATGCTCAGTGAGCGATCAACGGTGCCCAAGGGGACCAGCACGCGGGCCCCTGAGCCGTCCACCTCGGGGACATGACCGGGCGAGAGCTCGAGCGCCGTGGTGTCGCCGGACGCCAGCACCCAACGACCATCCTTTGCGATGCCGATCGGGATGACGTCATAGGCGTCACGGTCGATCGCTTTCATCACTCCGGCGGCTGTGGCGCACGACACCGAGTGCTCGGAGGACCGTCCGCCGAAGACAATGGCCACGGAGGGCTTGCGAGGCGGCGCGTCGGTGGACTCGGGGGCCGGCTGTTCTGTGTCGTTCATCGCCGCCGACCTTATCGCCCTGCCCGGCGACCAGCAGCAGAGCGTTGCCTGCTGGATCTGGCCGGACGCCTCTGGCCCTACGCTGATGCGGTGCCAGCCAACCACGAAGGTCTCGCCCCCGCTTCGATCCTGGTCTCAGCCGGCCGGCAGCCACGCGTTCCGGGGGCCGGCCTCAACGCACCCCTTGAGCTTTCCTCGACCTACGTCGCCGATGGGCCGGTCGGCTACGCGCGGGCTGGCAACCCGACCTGGACCGCGTTCGAGGAGACCCTCGGCGCACTGGAGCGCGGGTCCGCCCTTGTCTTCTCCTCGGGCATGGCCGCCATCGCGGCGGCGCTCTCCCTGGCCCCCGAGCATGCGGTCATCGTCGCTCCCACGCACGCGTACAGCGGCACCGGCTCGATCCTGGAGTCCCTGGAGAAGGCCGGGCGGGCAACCCTGCGGCGCGTCGACATCAGCGATGCCGATGTCGTTGTCGCGGCGCTGGAGGGGGCCGACGTGTTGTGGGCGGAGTCGCCGACCAACCCGATGCTCGAAGTCGCCGACCTCCCTCGCCTGTTCGATGCGGCCCACTCTGTTGGCGCGGTTGCCTTGTGCGACAACACATTTGCCACACCCCTGGTCCAGCAACCGTTGTCAATGGGCGCCGATGTCGTGGTCCATTCGGTCACGAAGTACCTCGCCGGGCACGCCGATGTGATTCTGGGTGCCACCGTCACTGCCGACACCGATCACGGCCGGGGGCTACAGGAGAGGCTCATGCGCTACCGGCTGATCCACGGATCCATCGCCGGCCCGATGGAGACCTGGCTGGCCCTTCGCGGAATGCGGACCATGCACTTGCGGGTCGAGCGCTCCACTGCCAACGCGGCAGAGCTGGCGCAACGGCTGCAGGGCCACACCGCCGTCCAGGTGGTGCGTTACCCCGGCTTCGGCTCGATCATCGCGATCGAGGTTCACGGTGGCGCCGAGGGGGCTGAAGCCGTTGCCGCGCGGGTCGGTCTGTGGACCCACGCAACCAGTCTGGGTGGCGTGGAGTCGCTGATCGAACGCCGGCGGCGCCATAGCGCAGAACCGTCCACCGTCCCGGACAACCTCCTGCGGCTCAGCGTCGGCGTCGAGGACCTCGAGGACCTCTGGCGTGATCTTGACGGGGCACTGGCCTGCCTGACCCCGCCCGCCTGAGGTCAGTTCGTCTCTGCCTTGCGAGCCCGGGCCATCAACGTGTCGGCCACCCGGCTGGGCGCCCGACCCTCGTGGATCACGGCAGCCACGTTCTCGATGATCGGGACATCGATGCCGTGGTGCTGCGCCAGCTGCAGGATGGCCTGACAGGAGTTCACGCCCTCGGCCGTCTGGCTGCTGAGAGCCAGCACCTCCCCCACGGTCATGCCGCGACCAAGGTTGACGCCAAACGCGAAGTTGCGCGACAGCGGCGACATACAGGTGGCGATCAGGTCCCCGACTCCCGCGAGACCGGAGAAGGTGGCCGGATCGGCGCCCAGGGCCACGCCGAGCCGAACAGTCTCGGCCAGCCCGCGGGTGATGATCGTGGACTTCGTGTTGTCCCCCATACCCATCCCCTGGGCCATACCGACTGCAAGAGCGATGACATTCTTGACCGCGCCGCCGAGCTCGGTGCCGACGACGTCAGTGTTGGTGTACGGCCGGAAGTACGGCGCGGCACACGCGAACGCGACCTGTTCCGCCAGGGACCTGTCGACACACGCCACCACGGTGGCCGCGGGCTGCTTGGCAGCAATCTCCCTGGCCAGGTTGGGCCCGGACACCACGACGATGCGCTCGAGCGCCACACCGGCAACCTCGGCGATGACCTCGCTCATCCGCTTGGTCGTGCCGAGCTCGACCCCCTTCATCAGGGATACCACCGCGGCGTGCCGCGGAATGAAGTCGGCCCACTGGGCCAGGCTGACCCGCAACGTCTGCGAGGGGACCGCCAGGACCACGATGTCGACGCCATCCACGGCTTTCCGTGGGTCCGTCGTTGCCCAGACCACCTCGGGCAAGGCGAGATCAGGGAGATAGTCATCGTTGATGTGGGAGCCGTTGATCCGCTCGACCAGCTCCGCGCGACGTCCCCACAAGCGAACCTGTGATCCGGCATCTGCCAGGACCGCGGCAAAAGCCGTTCCCCAGCTGCCAGTGCCGAGCACTGCGACGCTGGTCATGAGGGCTCGCCGTCGGTCTCGACCGCGGACGTGATGGGAGGAACCCGGTGGGGTTTGCCGGTGTCCGCGACGCCCGCAGTGCGCGAGTCAAATCGGGTGGCTGGAGCTCGCTCCCCCCGAATGGCCTCGAGCTGCCTCGTGATCGCGTCCAGGATGCGGTCCGTGGCCTCACGAAGAATCGCCGCGGTCACGGGCAAGTCGTAAAGATCGCTGAGATCAACAGGGGGTCCCGCGACCAACCGCATGGTCTTGCGCGGAAAGAGGTGCAGCCCCCTGGAATACGGCGCCAGGATCTCCTGCGGCCCCCACTGGGCGACCGGAATCACCGGGCACCGGGTCGTCAGTGCCACCCGGGCAGCGCCTGTCTTGGCCGTCATGGGCCACATCGCCGGATCCCTGGTCAGCGTGCCTTCAGGGAAGATCGGCACGCACTTACCATCCTTCAGAGCTTCCAGGGCGTGCGAGAAGGCTTCTGACGCATGACTCGTGCCACGTTGGACCTCGATCTGCTGTGCCGCGGTCACCATTCGGCCGATGACCGGGATCTTGAACACCTCAGACTTGGCCAGGAAGAACGGCGGATGCCCGTTGTCATAGAGGAAGTGCGCGAAGGCGAAGACGTCCACATACGAGATGTGGTTCGGACAGACCACGAACCCCCCTCTGGCAGGAAAGTTCTCGGAACCGCTCCATTCGTGACGGGTCATCAGCACCATCACCGGTCGGATGAGCATCGCGAGGGCACGGTATGACCTCGGCAGGCGCCGCTCTGGTCGAATTCGCCGCACCGAGGCTCCGCTCATTTGCTGTTGATGGCCATTTCCCTGCTGGGGTCTGGTTCGCCGTCATCTTCGCTGCAGAAGAGGGTCGGTGTCGAGACGAGCACGCCGGTGCTGACACGATCATCGAGATGCGCTCCTCCAGTATCGACCGCTGGCGAGTAATCGTCCCGGTCAAGGGCCAGCTGGCCGCCAAGAGTCGTCTGCATCCACCGAACGGGGTGGCGCGGGCCGAGCTGGCGCATGCGTTCGCCCTGGACACGATCGCTGCGGTGGTGGCGTGCCTGCCGCCTGCACAGCTGGTCGTGGTGACCTCTGACGAGCCCACTGCCACCTTCGTGCGCGATCAAGGTGGCGCTTTCGTGGCCGACAACGGTGATGGCCTCAACCCAGCAGTTCGACAGGGGATCGACTTCATCGAGACGGCCATGGGCCCGGGACCCACCGCGGTGCTGCTGGGCGACATCCCGACCCTGCGGGCCGAGGATCTGTTCGAGGCTCTTTCGGCCTGCGCAGAGCACCCCAGGGCCTTGGTTCCGGACGCATGGGGGAAGGGCACGGTCCTGCTCGCCGCCATGTCCCCAGAAGATCTCCATCCGAGGTTCGGCCCCAACTCGGCAGCTCTGCACGCGCACGACTGCGTACGCCTGGATCTGGACCTGCCCGCGCTGCGCACCGACGTGGACGACGACAAAGCCTTGGCACGAGCCGTCCAAATCGGAGTCGGCCGGCACACCGCGACCGTGCTGCACCTGGCTTGGGACTAGCCTGACACCCATGCAAGCCAGTGTGCACAAATATGACGACACCAACGGCTCGGGCAGTGTGCTTCTCGACGACGGCCTCGAAGTCCCTTTTGACGGCAGCGTGATTGACGCCAGCGGCCTGCGCCTCGTACGCCCCGGTCAACGCGTCAGCATCGAGATGGACAAGTCGGCGGTGACCCGGTTGTGGATTGTGGGCATCGGTGACGGTGAGACCATCAGCTAGCCAGCGCCACCGGTTCGCCTGACACGGACTCCAAATGCAGGAAGAGCCGACACCCTTGAGGCGCCGGCCCTTCCTGGAGACTCGTCGAGCGTCAGGCCTTCTTGGCTACCCTCTTGACGGCTACCTTCTTGGCCGGAGCGGCCTTCTTCACGGCAACCTTCTTCACGGCAACCTTCTTCACGGCTACCTTCTTG
>JBDTYK010000049.1:0-13602 GCA_040005715.1 Actinomycetota bacterium
TAGCCTCGAGACCTTTGCTCAGTTCAAACCGCTTTTTGCTGCCGATCTGGCCTAGCCTCGAGACCTTTGCTCAGTTCAAACCGCTTTTTGCTGCCGATCTGGCCTAGTCACGAGACCTTTGCTCAGTTCAAACCGCTTTTTGCTGCCGATCTGGCCTAGCCACGAGACCTTTGCTCAGTTCAAACCGCTTTTTGCCGCGGATTTGGCACCAAAAACCGGCCTGAAGTGAGTAAACCGGCCTGAAGTGAGCAAGGTTCTGAACTCAGCTGGTGAGGCTGGCCAGGTTGCCGGTCAGCCGGGGCTTGACGCCCTGACGCCAGAGGGCCCGCGCGCCGAGAGCCGCCACAACACCGATGATGAGCGCGGCGACGATGTCCTGCGTGTAGTGAACGTGCGCGGCCACTCGGGCAACGCCGATCATGACGCTGAGGACCAGCATCGCCCAGGCCACCGGGCGCCGATAGTGCCAGACCACGACAGAGATCGCGGTTGCCAATGCCGTGTGGTCCGAGGGAAACCCGTTGTCGGCCGGGTGCGGGAACATCGGCTTGAGGCCAGGGTTCTGGACGAAGGGTCGCGGATCAGCGTGAACCGCGCCCGCGACCTTGACCATCACGGCGACCAGGACCATCGCGACCACAGCCTCGATCGCCAGGCTCACCTTGTCCGAGCGTGAGGCCATCAGCCAGACCACGACGGCTGCGGCTGCAACCACGTAGAGGGCGTACTGGGCCACGATCACTATCGACTGGTTCTCCACGGGGGCCATGATGCCTGATCAGCCTGTGGTTTCGCCCCCGGCAGCTCTTGGCCTCTGCCCAGTTCCCCGGCCATTGTCACGACCTCACCCTTGGTCTGGCGGACTGGTATGTCTTTGTCGGGCGGACTGGCCTTTGTGGTGCGACCGACCCTTTGTCCGCCAGTTCGGCCTTTGTCTGGCGGACTGGCCTTTGTGGTGCGACCTGACCCTTTGTCCGTCAGCCTGACCTTTGTCCGCCGACCTGGCGATTACCCGACGCCATCGGGGCCTTGCTCATTTCAGGCCGCTGCCAGACGCCGATTTCGGGCCAAAAACCGGCCTGAAGTGAGCAAACCGGCCTGAGGTGAGCAAAGGGGCACTCGGCGCGCCGGTAACCTTGGCCCAGTGAGCATCCGCCTGTACGACACCGCCACGCAAGAGCTGCGCGACTTCGTCCCGATCCAGGAGGGCAAAGCCGGTATCTACGTCTGCGGGCTCACCACCCAGGGGGCCCCCCACATCGGGCATGTCCGCTTCGCCGTGGCATTTGACATCCTGCGCCGCTGGCTCACTGTCGGCCACGGCTACGACGTCACCCTGATCCGCAACGTCACCGACATCGACGACAAGATCCTGGCCAAGTCGGCCGAAGCGGGCACGCCGTGGTGGGCCTGGAGCTACGCCAACGAACGCGTGACCAACGACGCCCTCGACCTGCTCGGTGTCCAGCGGCCGACCTACGAGCCGCGCGCGACCGGCCACATCCCCGAGATGAACGAGATCATGTCGATCCTCATCGACAAGGGTCACGCTTACGCCGCCGAGGACGGCAGCGGCGACGTCTACTTCGACGTCCGCAGCTATCCGGCATACGGGGACCTGACCCACCAGCGGATCGACGACATGGAGGCTGCGGCGGACGCCGACCCGCGCGGCAAGCGTGACCCCCGCGACTTTGCCCTGTGGAAGGGCCACAAGGTCGGCGAGCCTGAGACGGCGAGCTGGCCTACGGCATATGGGCCTGGGCGTCCGGGCTGGCACCTGGAGTGCTCGGCGATGGCACGCAAGTACCTCGGGGACACCTTTGACATCCATGGTGGTGGCGTCGACCTGCGCTTCCCGCACCATGAGAACGAGCAGGCTCAGTCGCGCGCTGCGGGGTTCGGTTTCGCCAACTACTGGCTGCACAACGCGTGGGTGACCGTCCAGGGCGAGAAGATGGGCAAGTCCCTGGGCAACGCGCTGCTGGTCAGCGAGGTCACCAAGGTCGCGCGTCCGCTGGCGGTCAGGTACTACCTGGGGGCGGCGCACTACCGCTCGACCATCGAGTATCACGAGGGCTCACTTCGCGAGGCCGAGGCGGCGGTCGACCGCATCGACGGGTTCCTGCGCCGTGCCCTGCACGCGGGCTACTTCGAGTATGCCGAGAGTGCGGCCAGCCTCGAGGGTGGCGACAAGCTTCCGGCCGAGTTCGCGGCGGCCATGGACGACGACCTCAACGTCTCGGGCGCGCTGGCAGTCATCCACGAGACCGTGCGTGCCGGCAACACTGCACTGGATGAGGGCGACGAGGACGAGGCCCGCCGGTTGGGTCAGCGGGTGGTGGCCATGACCGACGTGCTGGGGATCAATCCCATTCATCCGCAATGGAACTCAGCGTCCGGCACGGGTGCCGACGACGCACTCGATGCGCTTGATGCGCTGGTCCGGGACCGCATCGAAGCCCGCGCCGGGGCCAGGGCGGCACGGGACTTCGCGGCCGCGGACGAGATCCGCGATCGGCTGACGGCAGCGGGCATCGTTGTCGAGGACACGAGCTCGGGTGCGCGCTGGTCGCTCTCCCGGCGGAACGACGCCTGAAAGGCGACTGAACATGCCTGGTAACTCTCAGCGCCGAGGCGCCGTCCGCGGACCCAAGAAGGGCCCCAGTGGCGGCAGCGGCGGCCAACGACGCAAGGGGCTGGAAGGCCGCGGCGCGACTCCGAAGGCCACCGAGCGCCCCCAGCATCCGGCGCACAAGAACGCCGTCCGGACCGCCAAGCGCGCGGGTGCCCCCGGCGCGCGCCCGGCCCGAATTGGCGGTGCGGGCGCCCGCCGCAAGACCAAGGGCTCCAGCGAGATCGTGGCCGGTCGCAACTCCGTTGTGGAGGCGCTGCGCGCGAACATCCCCGCAACCACGATGTACGTGGCCGGCCGGATCGAGTCAGACGACAGGGTCCGTGAAGCACTCAAGATGGCCACCAGCCGTTCCATCCCGGTCCTGGAGACCCCGCGTGGCGAGCTCGACCGGATCACCGACGGCGCGGTCCACCAGGGTCTGGCCCTTCAGGTCCCGGCCTATGTCTATGCCCATCCCGGCGACCTCGTCGACCCGGAGATGCCCGGGATACCCCTGATCGTCGCCCTGGACGGCATCACCGACCCCCGCAACCTGGGCGCGATAATTCGTTCCGTAGCCGCCTTCGGAGGACATGGCGTGGTGGTCCCAGAACGGCGCTCGGTCGGGATGACCGCGAGCGCGTGGAAGACCTCCGCAGGTGCGGCCGCCCGCATCCTGATCGCACAGTGCAGCAACCTGACCCGGGCCCTGGAGGACTACCGCAAGGCTGGTTTCTTCATCCTGGGTCTCGACATGGACGGCGACGTAGAGCTGCCTGACCTCGAGCTTGCCAAGGAGCCCCTGGTCATCGTGGTTGGCTCCGAGGGCAAGGGACTATCGCGGCTGGTCAGCGAGACATGCGACCAGATCGTGTCGATCCCGATGTCCTCGGCCGTGGAGTCCCTCAACGCAGGTATTGCGACCGGGGTCACCTTGTACGAGGTCGCACGGCGCCGCGCGCTATAGGGGTTTGCCCATGTCCGACCACGGCGGCACCCCGCAGCCTGAAGACCCTGCGCCACCGCCGGATGGTGGCGCCGGAGCCGGGGGCACCCCGCCGCCGAACTATCTGGTCTGGGCGATCCTGTCCACGCTCATCTGCTTCCTGCCGCTGGGTGTTGCATCGGTGGTGTTCGCCTCGCAGGTCAACGCCAAGTGGGCAGCCGGAGACGTTGCCGGCGCTCAGAGGGCGTCGGAGACAGCCAAGGCGTTCGCCATGTGGGCTGCCATCGTCGCGGGCGTCCTCTACGGCATCGTGGTCCTGCTGGGGCTGCTGCTTCACAGCTTGACCACACTGACCGTGGGCTGAGCACTACTGACCGTGGGCTGAGCACCACTGATCTTCCGCTCATCGTGGCCTGAAAGCGTCGTCTACCTGCGCCTGATCCGTTCAGCCGTTGTGGCGGCTGCGGCTCCGATAGCCTCAGGGCCCAAGGACGCCAACTGGCGCCTGCGCCAGTTACGAAAGGTTGGCATGTCCGACTACGGCAGCACCCCTCCTCCACCGCCACCACCGCCACCGATGCCCTACGGGGGTTACGGAGTTCAGGGCGCCCCACCGCCCAACTATCTGGTCTGGGCGATCCTGTCCACGATCTTGTGCTTCCTGCCGCTGGGTATCGTCGCGATCGTCTTCTCCGCCCAGGTCAACAGCAAGTGGGCGATGGGAGACGTCGCCGGCGCCCAGAAAGCTTCGGGGCTAGCCAAGAAGCTGACCATCTGGACAGTCGTCCTTGGTGTGGTCCTCTTCGCATTGGCGGGAATTCTCGCCGTGGCTGGTGTCCTGCTGACGACTACCACTGACGTCAGCGTGAACTGACCAAACCGTTCCCGTACGTTCGGAGCCCTCATGGCCACGTTCTTACCTATCCGGCCGACCCGCCTCGCCCGTGGCCGGAGCGCTCTTCTGCCGCTGGGAGCTGCCGCGTCGGCGATGATCGGCGTCGCGTACGTGGCGAACGTCGACCCGAACGCCGCCGGCCACTACCCGACTTGTCCCTTCCTGGCAGTGACCGGGTGGTACTGCCCGGGGTGCGGCACGCTGAGGGCGGTTCACGCGCTGAGTCACGGGGACCTGTTGACGGCGTGGGCCCGCAACCCCCTGGCCGTCGTGGGGCTGGGCTATCTGCTGGTCACCTGGGTGCTCTGGTTCCAACGATCGGTCACGGGGCGACGTCCGGCCTGGCTGGCGCCGCCCTGGGTGCTGTATGGCGTGCTTGGTGCGATTCTGACCTTCTGGGTCCTGCGCAACGTGCCGGGCTGGACGTGGCTGTCGCCGGCCTGATCAGCTCAGCGGAGCCACCCATGAGCCGAACGGGGTGTTGCGGTAGATCGTGAACACCAGCATGAACGCCCCGGCGGCCACGTACGTTCGTCCGCCGATCCGGGGCTGGTCGACAACCTTTCCTGCCGCCGCGAAAAGAACGCTCCGCCCCCAGATCAGGACGGCGACACCGAGCAGCAACATGACGGGGCCGTTGTCGTGCAGGGCGGCCAGTAGGTCTCCGCGCGAGAGGGCGGCTACGCCGCGCAGGCTGCCACAGAACGGGCAGTGAAGTCCCGTTCCGGCGTGAAACCAGCATCCGGCAAACGGGCCGAGCCCGCGGCCGCCGGTCTGATGCAGAACCACAGTGGCTGCGGCCACAACGCCTGCAGCCGCCAGGGGAACGACCAGGGCCCGAGTCCTCGAGGTCCGAACGAAGGCAGGCCCTGCCCCTGGCGCCGAAAGCACGGTCAATCCTTGGTGGTGACGACGGTCGCCATGATCTTGTCGGCGATTGTCTGGCGCTTCCGGTCCCACAGGGGAAAGAGGAAACCGACGAAGCAGATGGCGAAGTCAACGATGTGGGCGACGTCGCGCAGGAAGGCCTTGGCCATGCCAATCGGCTCTCCCGAAGCCTCTGCGACCAAGGTCAGGCCGAGCGTCTTCTTGCCGAAGCTCTGGCCCCGGCCACCCAGGTACACACGGTTGTAGAGCCAGATCACAAGGATGATCAACGACATCAGGGCAAAGAGCGTGGGGTTTCCGCCACTCTGCCTGGGGACGACGGTGTCGCCCACAGTGGTGAGGGAGATCCTCGATGCGAAGAGGAACCGTAGCGTGATGAACGGCAGGATCAGCGCGAAGTCGGCGACGTAGGCTCCGAACCGCTGGGTCCAGGAGGCCAGTGGGTCCTGGGAGCTGTTCGCGCCGGCCGCCTGGTCCCGGATGCCGCCCGGCACGGGCGGTAGCTGCGGTGGTGGAAAGCCTTGGGCGGGCGGCGGGAAACCTCCCGGTGGTGGTGGCTGCGGTTCGTCACCAGGCGGTGGCGGAGGTGGTGGTGGTGGAAAGCCTTGGGCGGGCGGCGGGAAACCTCCCGGTGGTGGTGACGGCGGTTTGTCACCAGGCGGAGGAGGGGTGCTGTCGGACATTCCAAGCTCCCATGTCGATGGAGTGTGGCTTAGGGAGGGGGACGGGATCAACCCACGGTAGAGGAACCGGGGATTTGCTCGTCTGTCGCCACCTTAGGGGGAGGCGCCCGCTGAAGGAGCATTCAGCGACGGGGCAGCTTCATTTCCGGGAACATCGCCACGACGGGCATCTCGACCGTGTCGGTGCCAAGGACGGCCGCCTCGTCCGGCTTTCCGGGCAGGACCTTCAAGATGTAGTCGGCGATGGCATCCTGGATCGAGGTGTCGTGACCTGCGGCCTCCGACATGTACCAGCGGTGTTCGAGAACCTCGTGGAAGACCTCAGCGGCCTCCAGCTTGCGGGTCAGGTCGCGGGGGACTGTGCGTGTGATCGGCTCGTAGATCTGGGACAGCCAGTCGTGGGCCACCAGCTCCTCGTCGTCGTTCTGGCGATCCTGCGACGCGCGGAAGGCGTCCAGGTCGTTGAGCAGGCGGCGGGCCTGGTTCTCCTGGACATCCTGACCGGTCAGCCGAAGCAGCCGTCGCGAATGGTGCCCAGCATCAACGACTTTGGGCTGAATCTGGATGGTCGCCCCACCGAGGTCCGTGGAGATCGTCAGCTCGTCGACGTCGAACCCGAGGTCGTTCAGACGGCGGATGCGTTGCTCGACCCGCCACCGGTCGCCCTGTTCGAAGCGTTCCCGTTCGGTGAGCTCGCGCCAGAGTGAGCGATAGCGCTCGACGATCGTCTCTGAGACCTCGATCGGATCAGCCGAGTCCCCAAGGAAGCCGGCCGACGCCAGGTCCATCAGCTCACCGGCGATGTTGACCCTGCTGATCTCGAGGTCGTGCTCTCGTTGCCCGTCCGAGAGGTTGGTGTGTACCTCCCCGGTCTCGGCATCCACGAGGTATGCCGAGAAGGCCCCGGCGTCGCGACGGAACAAGGTGTTGGACAAGGACACGTCGCCCCACCAGAAGCCCGCGAGGTGGAGCCGCACCAGCAGCACGGCCAGCGCGTCGATCAGCCGCTGGGCGGTGTCCGGGCGGAGGCTCTGGCTGAACAGTGCGCGATACGGCAGGGAGAACTGCAGATGGTGCGTGATCAGACACGCGTCCAGCTCCTGGCCCTCGGGCGACGTGCGGCCACTGACGACGCCAAAAGGCTCGACGCCTGGCTGGTGGATCTTGGTGAGGAAACGCAGCATGTTGTACTCGCGAACGGCGAGGTGGGGCGCGATCTCCTTGACCGCGATGACCGTGCCTGAGAACTTGACGAAGCGCACGACGTGGCGAGAGATGCCGCGTGGCAGTGCCGCCAGGTGCGTCTCGGGCCACTCCTCCAGCGGGGTCCTCCAGGGCAGGTCGAGCAGGGCGGGATCTGGCCTGACAGCGGTGATCTCGAATGCCACGCGCTTATCGTGGCACGCTCGGGTGAACCCGTGAACCTGGAGGACCCCAAGAACCTGGAGGACCCCAAGAACCTTGAGGCCGGCGGGCCTGTCCCTCGCCAGAGGCTGGCAGGGGCGCACGTTGCCTCTGAGACGGCAGAAGGTGGCGGCGTCCTCGGGGGACACCGCCACCTCCTGGTCAGGGGGAGTCAGTCGCCTACGCGCTGGCCCGTCTCCGGGTTGAACAGGTGGACATGGCCCGGGTTGGGCAGGAGGTGCACGATGGTGCCCTTCGCCGGGGGGGTACGACCGTCGACCCGCACGATGATCGGCTTGAGGTCACCGTCGGTCTCCTTGGTCGTGCCGTAGATGTAGGCGTCGGCACCCAGCTCCTCGACAACCTCGACCTCGACGGGCAGGCCCTTGCCCTCAGTAGTGATCGTCACGTCCTCGGGGCGCACACCTAGGGTGATCTCCTTGCCGACACCAGCGGTGGTGCCGCGCTCGATCTCGTAGGTGCCGTCGCCGAACTTCACGCCGCCATCGATGATGGGGACGTTGAAGAGGTTCATGGCCGGTGAGCCGATGAACCCAGCGACGAAGACGTTGTCTGGGTGGTCGTACATCCGGCGCGGGGTGTCGCACTGCATGAGCACGCCGTCCTTGAGCACTGCAACCCGGTCGCCCATCGTCATGGCCTCGATCTGGTCGTGGGTGACGTAGACCGTGGTGACGCCCAGTCGCCTTTGCAGAGAGGCGATCTGGGTGCGTGTCTGCACTCGCAGCTTGGCGTCGAGGTTGGAGAGCGGCTCGTCCATGAGGAACACCTGCGGGTTGCGGACAATGGCGCGGCCCATGGCAACGCGCTGGCGCTGACCGCCGGAGAGAGCCTTGGGCTTGCGGTCGAGGTAGTCCTGCAGGTCGAGGATCTTGGCGGCGTCAGCCACTCGCGTGGCGATCTCGCTCTTGTTGATGCCGGCGATCTTCAGCGCGAAGCCCATGTTGTCAGCAACGGACATGTGCGGGTAGAGCGCATAGTTCTGGAAGACCATCGCGACGTCGCGGTCCTTGGGGGACAGGTCGGTCACGTTCCGGTCGCCGATCCAGATGTCGCCGCCGTTGACCTCTTCGAGCCCGGCGAGCATCCGAAGACTGGTGGACTTTCCGCAGCCGGAGGGGCCGACGAGGACGAGGAACTCGCCGTCGGCGATGTCGATGTTGAGCTGGTCAACCGAGGGCTTGTCGTTGCCTGGAAAGATCCGGGTTGCGTTGTCGAACTTGACTGTTGCCATCGCGAATGAACTCCTTCACCGGCAGGAACGTGCCGGACGATCCGTTGTAAAGGGTGTGGTGCTGCATCCGTCCGCAGGAGCAGATGGAATCAGGCACCATCCTGACGTATGTCGGCCCCGGCCGCCATAGGGCACCCGCGAACGGAGCCCAGTCGCTCGTCCAGGAGACGGCCCGGCGCTAGTCCCACGACCAGCCAAGTGGCTAGACCCTGGAGGCGGACTGGCGCGCGCTGAGCGTGACATCCAGTGCCAGAACGACGTCCCCGACCGTGTTGAGCCGGTAGGTCGCGAGCGTGTCGCCCTCTCCGACCTTGACCGTCACATCACCTGCTTCGGGGTCCAGGGCGGCGAAGGCGCGCTCGTCGGTCACGTCGTCCCCGAAGTAGGCGATCGCGTCCACGCCGCGGTCGGCGGCCAGGGCGCGCAGCGCGGAGCCCTTGTCGGTCTCCAGGACCGTGAGCTCAAGGACCTGTTTGCCCGGTATGACCTGGACTCCGGTATGCCGGGTCGAGACTGCAAGGGCGGCAGCCAGGGCCGCCTCGCCCACCGAGGCGTCGGCACCGCGTGTGTGCAGGGCGACAGCGCCGGGCTTGATCTCGACCCTGGTGCCGGGGTGCGCCTCGGCGACCAGTTGCAGGTCGGCTTGGGCGGCGGCAAGTCGTGCGCTCGCGTCCTGGTCGATCGTTGCAGAGGCTTCGATGCCCCGGAGGCTGGACTGGCCCCCGTGGCTTCCGATCAGGACGATTGGCGACGTCTGCGGGATACCGGTCAAGGTCCGAAGGGTGGCCAGGTCCCGGCCAGAGACCAGGGCGACGGTGACTCCGGGCAGCGAGGCTGCGGCATACAGGCTGGTGAATGCGCCTGGAGCGGCGCGTGACTTCATCGGGTCGGTGGCGAAAGGTGCGAGGGTCCCGTCGAAGTCGGCGCCGATGAGGATCCGGGGCCGCTGGACGAAGGCCTCGAGGGCCGCGCGCAGCGAGCCCGGAAGGTCGCTCAACGCATCGCCCGATCCGGTCGACGCTCCGGCTTCTTGGGGGCCAGGGCCAGGGCCTCGAGGTAGCGGGACGCCCAGCGCTGCACGTCGTGGTCGGCGACACGGCGGCGCAGCGCCTTCATCCGCCGGCGGCGTTGGTCCTTGGGGGTCTCGATCGCCGCCATGATCGTCTGCTTGAGCCCCTCGATGTCGTGGGGGTTGCAGACGAAGGCCTGCCGAAGCTCGTTCCAGGCTCCGGTGAACTCGCTGAGAACCAGCGCCCCGCCGAGGTCGTAGCGGCAGCTGACGTACTCCTTGGCCACGAGGTTCATGCCGTCCCGCAACGGGGTCACGAGCATGACGTCTGCGGCAAGGAAGAGCGCTGCCATCTCGGCGCGCGGATAGGACTGGTGCAGGTAGTGGACGGCCGGCTCGCCGATCGCGGAGAACTCGCCGTTGATCCGGCCCACCGTTCCTTCGATCTCGGTGCGGAGTACCCGGTAGGTGTTGACCCGTTCACGACTCGGCGAGGCCACCTGCACCAGCGTGGTGCCCGGGGCGGCAATTGCCTTGTCCCGCAACAGCTCTTCGTAGGCCTTGAGGCGGTGGCCGATGCCCTTGGTGTAGTCGAGCCGATCGACGCCGAGCAGCAACGTCTCCGGGCTGCCCAAAGACTCGCGGATCTGCGCAGCCCGGGCGATGACCTCAGGACTGCGGGCCAGGGCCTCAAGACCCTTGAAGTCCACCGAGATCGGGATGGCACTGGCCCGGACTGTGCGTCCCTCCCCGTGAGTGCTCGCGGTCCGCTCGGAAACGCCAGCGGTGCCTCCGAGCGTCACCAGGTCGCCACGGGTTGTCAGGTTCAGCAGCCGACGACACGCGCGCAGGAAGTTCTCGGCATCGGCAACGCGCTGGAAGCCAAGGAAGTCCGCGCCCAGCAGGCCCTCCAACAAGGCCCTGCGCCAAGGCAGCTGCGAGAAGAGCTCGACGGGCGGGAACGGGATGTGGTCGAACCAGCCGATGCGCACATCAGGCCGGATCGCCCGAAGCATGGCCGGCACCAGCTGCAGCTGGTAGTCGTGCACCCAGACCGTGGCGCCCGGTGCCGCCACCGCTGCGACGGCTTCGGCGAAGCGCAGGTTGACCCGCCGGTAGGTGTTCCACCACATGCGGTGGAAGGTCGGGGGGACGATCACGTCGTGGTAGATCGGCCAGAGCGTGTCGTTGCTGAAACCCTCGTAGTACTCCGCAATCTCAGCGCGGGAGAGGCTCACCGGCTTGAGATACATCCCGTCTTCCAGGAACGGCTCGGGTGCATCGCCGGGCTCGCCGGCCCATCCGACCCACGCGGCATTTCGGTTGCGCATGACCGACTCCAGCGCTGTCACCAGACCGCCCGGACTGCGCTGCCAGGTGTTGGCGCCATGGTCATCAACCACGCGGTCGACGGGAAGGCGGTTTGCGGCAACTACGAGATCGAACGTCGGTCCGGCCACGCTCACACGTCATCAGCTCCAGTCGTCGGGGTTTGAGACCCAGCCTACGTGGACCCCGGCCCGGGGGCTGGCTTCGTTTCCGGCGTCGGCTGGTCAAGAGAGCGCGACCGGCGCTACGGTCTCCTCATGCGCATCTCTGACGTGATTCGCCATAAAGGCGACAAGGTGGTCACCGTTCGTACGGACGTGACAGTCCAGCGACTCCTCGAGGTCCTGGAGGAACACCGGATCGGCGCGGTGGTGGTCAGCAACGACGGCACGACCGTGAGCGGCATCGTCAGCGAGCGTGACGTCGTGCGGCACCTGCACAACGCCGGCGCCGGCCTGCTCGAGCAGACGGTTGCGACGATCATGACCAACGAGGTCCATACCGCCAGCCCCGATGAGGACATCGAGGAGGTGGCGCGGATCATGACCGAGCTTCGCGTCCGGCACGTCCCGGTCGTTGTCGACGACAAGCTGGTGGCGATCGTCAGCATCGGTGACGTCGTCAAGTCGCGCATCGACGAGCTCCAGACCGAACGCGACCACCTGGTGCACTACATCCAGCAGTAGCCCCCTCCTTCTTCGAGCTTCGCCGCCGCAAGTCGGGAGCCTGCCTGCGCCGGAAATCGGCGCTCGCGGCATACCGTAGGGATCATGACGGCGGGGCTGTGGCGAGATGACGACTCGAGCCAGGCCATGTCCGAGCAGGGCGAGTGGCTCGGCCCCTACCGTCTGATCGAACAGCTCGGCGAGGGCGGCATGGGCGTCGTGCACCTCGCCCTGGCCCAGTCCGGACGCGCGGTGGCCATCAAGGTCCTTCGCGAGCACATTGCCCATGAAGCCGACGCGCGCAGCCGCCTGGCGCGCGAGGTCCTGACCCTGGCCCGGGTGCAGAACGCCCGGGTGGCGGCCGTTCTGGATGCCGACACGGACGGGCTTCGGCCCTACATCGTGACCAGGTACATCCCCGGACCCGCGCTGGACCGGGTCGTGGCCGAGAAGGGGCCATTGCAGGGCGAGGCCCTGTTGCGGCTGGGTCGAGGCCTGACCGAGGCCCTGCACGCGATCCACGCCGTTGGGGTGATCCACCGAGACCTCAAGCCCGGCAACGTCCTTCTCCTTGACGGGGATCCGGTTGTCATCGACTTCGGGATCGCCCACGTCGCCGACGACATTCGCCTGACCATGACCGGCCTGGTGATGGGGACGCCCGGCTACCTTTCGCCGGAGGTCGTCGAGGGCGGATCGGTCACCGAGGCCACGGACTGGTGGGGCTGGGCCGCGACGCTGGCCTTCGCCGCCTCCGGCGTTCCACCGTTCGGACGGGGGCCGATGGGCGCGGTTCTGGACCGTGTCCGTCGTGGTCAGGCGGACCTGTCCGGGGTGGACGCGCGTCTGGCGCCGCTGCTGCGGGCGGCCCTGTCGCCGATGGCAGCCGAGCGGCCGCACGCATCCGAGATCGTCGAAGCGCTGGACCGGTATGCCGAAGGCGCGCCTTCCACGATCGCCGTTCCGGTCCCCGACCCGTTGCCCTTCCCGCCGCAGCGCCCGGGTCCTTCGGTCACGCAGGCCTTCGACCAGGGCCATGAGCCCGCCTATGCGCAGGACCCGATTGTCGACCAGACCTCGGATCCTGAGGAGGATCCGGGCTGGTGGTCGAGCTGGGAGGACGAGCCGGGTCAACCGGACCCGCGGATCGAGCTGCCCTTTCGGATCGGAACGCTCCTCGCCCTGATGGGAGCGATCCTTGGCGTCGCGGCCGTCTGGCCGGTGGTCGCTGTCGGGCTGATCGTCGTCTGGATCTGGTGCGCCCGCTTTGCTGACCGTTCGATCACCTCGCTGGTGGTTCGGCGCCACGAGTATGGACGGCGCCGCCGGGACGTTCCGCTGGCGCTCGTTCTCAGCCCATGGCACATCGTCAGCTCTGCTGTAGCGACCGTCATCGCCTTGGTGCTGCCCGCATTGGTTGCGATCGCCTCGACCTTCTCGGCGGCGTTTGCGATCTCGGCCATATCCGGTGGCGACCCGCAACCTGACCGGTCGCTGGCCCTGGTGGCCGGTGGCTTCCTCGGCCTGATGATGAGCTGGTGGGGACCAGGCGGCGCGTCCCTGCGTCGAGGTTCCAGAAGCCTGGTGCGTGGACTTGCACCGGGCAGCGTCTGGGCCGAGATCGTGGTCACCTTGCTGCTCGTCCTGGGGGCTGGGCTCGGACTGGTGGCCTGGCAGCGGCTGGGCCAGCCGGACGTCTGGCCCCTGGTGCCTGGCCGGTTCCCGCTCGTCTGGCCTCCCTCCCGCTGAGGCGTCGATGGTCTGCCAGTGGTACTGATCAGCGCGGATATCCGCTTGCGAGTGTCGGGCAGGTAGGATTTCGCCGTCCCGCCCGCCGCTGAGGAGAACTCTGTGAGCGCGGTTCGCCGACGTGGCGCAATTGGCAGCGCACCTGTCTTGTAAACAGGGGGT
>JBDTYK010000050.1:0-13516 GCA_040005715.1 Actinomycetota bacterium
ACGAAAGAGCCCTAACCGATCAACTTCCGGTTAGGGCTCTTTTGCATCTGCCTCTCCCAGTGGAGAGTGGTAGATGACCGGACCGTGAAACACAGAACTTGAGATGAATGGAGCCAGGCCCGTGTCTGATGACCAGTCTGCCCGCCGCACCCGAGATGAGGATGCTGCTCGTGGCAGCTCTTCGCGACGCCCGGAGCGGGATGCTCCCCGCCGGGGTGCCGACCGAGGGGCGGAGCGCGGCCCCCGAGGTGGCGCCGACCGCGATGGACAGCGTGGAGCGTCGATGCTGGCGCCGAAGAAGCCGAGGCTGCCCGAGCCGGCAATCCCCGAGGGCGTGACCGGATTCGAGCTGGACCGGGCGGTGAAGAACCAGCTGCGGACGCTCAGCAAGGAGAACGCCGTGGGTGTGGGCCAGCATCTGGTGATGGTGGCCACGCTGCTCGACACCGATATCGAGGCGGCGCAAGCTCACGCGGAGACCGCGGTTCGCCGGGCTGGCCGGGTGCCGGCGGCCCGTGAGGCACTGGGCCTGGTTCACTACCGTCAGGGGGACTGGGCCAAGGCACTGAGCGAGTTTCGCACCGCGCGCAGGCTCTCAGGTTCTTCGCACCTGCTGCCCTACATGGTCGACGCGGAACGTGGCCTTGGCCGACCCGAGCGAGCCCTTGACCTGGCGGCCTCGCCCGAGGCAGCCAATCTGGGCCTGGATGAGCGCATCGAGCTGGCCGTCGTCGTATCTGGGATTCGTCGTGACCTGGGCCAGTACGAAGCCGCCGTTGTGGGACTCCAGCTGCCGCAGCTCAAGGTCGGCTCGCACCAGCCCTGGGCGGCCCGGCTCTTCTATGCCTACGCTGACGCCCTGCTTGACAAGGGCGACGAAGCAGGCGCCGTGTCGTGGTTCGGCCACGCTGCGGACGCCGACGTTGATGGTGCTACGGACGCCGACGAGCGTCTGTCCGAGCTCAACGGACTGGTGCTGACCGACGTTCTTGAGGAGGGCGACGGGGACGAAGCCGGGGGCATCGATGGTGAGCGACCAGATCGGCTTTAGATCCTGGCTTGTCCACAAGGGGTGGGCCGCAGAGTGCATCGCGCACAGTGCACCGGCGTCTGCACCCTCGGGTCAGCTCGCACGGTGATCATGGTCACTTCCAACCAGGGATGGGAGTGACCATGAAGAGCAAGAGTGAAGCGCCTGACACTTTGGTGGCCTGTGTCAACGAGGTGATTGTGAGCGGGCGCGTCAGCGGACCCCCTGAGCAGCGCGAGCTGCCCAGCGGGGATACGGTCGTCCAGCTCCGGGTGGTGGTTGCCAGGTCCGAATCCCGCCCGAAGGCTGGCCGAGCCGGTGCGACGGTGGACACGATTGACGTCGCATGTTGGACGAAAGCCCTGCAGCGCAAGGCGGTTCGTCTCAAGCCTGGCGATCTGGTGGAGGTGCATGGGGCGTTACGCCGGCGGTTCTGGCGGTCCGTAGCAGGACCGGCCAGCCGGTATGAGGTTGAGGCAACCGCCGTTGACCGGCTGGTCCTTGCGCAAGGCTCGCCCTAGTCCGGGCCCCTGCCTTGGACAATGAGCGGGTGAGAGCCACCGGCTGGGGCAAACGGGGGTCAGAACCAGTTCGCACCACCGTGCACGGTTCTGCCCGACTCGCGTTGGACAATACGCGGGTGACCAGATCGGGTGCGGAAGTGCAGACCACGTTGACGGCGACGCCGTGACCGGGGGTGCCAACGGGGTCAAGGGTCTGCTTTCGGAGGGGTTCGAGGGCATCATGTGCGATCTGGACGGGGTCGTCTATCGGGGGAACGTTGCGGTTCCGCAGGCGGTGGAGTCCCTGCTGTCCGCCCTGTCCGCAGGAACTGACATCGTGTTCGCGACGAACAACGCCTCACGGCCGCCAGCAGAGGTTGCGGCCCATCTGCACGAGCTCGGGCTGCCGGTTCCGGTCACCCACGTGGTCACCAGTGCGCAGGCCGGTGCCTACTACCTGGCGCAGCGCCTGAGCCCGGGAGCCCGGGTGCTGGCAGTCGGCGGACCGGGGGTCCCACAGGCTCTGCAGGAAGCCGGTCTGACTGCGGTTCCGGCTCGGGGGGCGGCGGTCGGGGAGCCCGTAGTAGCAGTCTTGCAGGGGTACGGCGCGGATGTCGCCTGGACCGATCTCGCGGAGGTCGCCTACGCAGTGCAGGCTGGCGCCCTCTGGGTGGCCTCGAACATCGACAGCACCATACCCACCGAGAGGGGGGTGGCACCCGGGAACGGAGCTCTGGTCGCAGCTGTTCGGCTCGCTGTGGGCCTGGACCCGGTCGTGGTGGGCAAGCCGTATCCGCCGCTCTATGACCTCAGTGTCGAGGTCCTCGGCACGACTACCGACCGAGTCCTGGCGATCGGCGATCGGATTGACACGGACATCCAGGGTGCCGCCGCGGCCGGAATCGCCTCACTTTTCGTCTTCGGAGGAGCTCACCGGTGGGTGGATGTGGTCGCCGCAGCGCCGGCGGCTCGACCCCGTTACCTCGCTACCGACCTGCGCGCCCTGCACTCCCCTTATCTGGAACCGGATCAGGAACCCGATGGCCCCTCACGCTGGGTCTGTGGTCAGGCGCATGCGTGCGTTGGCCCGGAAGGCATCCTGGTGGTCTCCCATGCCGGGACTCTGAACGAACGGATGCGCGCAGCGGTGAAGGCGCTCTGGCAGGCTGGCGATGTTCGCGGTGCTCCGATGGACCCACTGCTCGGCGATGGGGCGAAGCTGTCCCGGGAGCTCGGGGGTGTGCCCGGGCCAGGACACCGCGCGGACCTCCAGACGAAGTGAGGGTCAGGTCGGGCGGCGGCGCGAAGCCTGAGGTAGAGGTTGGGCGGCGGCGCGAAGCCTGAGGCAGAGGTTGGGCGGCGGCGCGAAGCCTGAGGTAGAGGTTGGGCGGTGGCGCGAAGCCCGAGGTGGAGGTTGGGCGGCGGCGCGAAGCCCGAGGCTTGGGCGCACACGACCGGCGGCGTGCTGGGCAGTAGCGTGGTGCCCAACAGCCATCTCTCTGGAGGAACAATGGTCTTCGAATCGGTTCGCGGATATGTCCAGCTCGCCTCTGGCCTCAGCGAGCTGACGCGTGCTCGTGCCACCGAGGCCGCCCGTGGCCTGCTTTCCTTGCAGGGGGCAGGCATTGAGAGCGGCAGCAAGCTGGCGGTCCAGGTGAGCGCCCTGGCCGAGGAGCTGCTGGCCGCGGCCACCGCCAATCGTCACAATCTCACGGCACTGGTTCGCAGCGAGGTCGATGCTGCGGTGAGCCGCGTCGGGCTGGTGCCGGCGGAGCAGCTCCAGGAGACGCGGGCAGAGCTGGCCGCGGCACGAGCAGAGCTTGCGGCACTACGTTCGACCTCGTCCGGAACCCCGTCGGCGACGAAGGGCGCAGCCAAGAAGACCACCGTGAAGAAGGCGGCGGTGAAGAAGGCGGCGGTGAAGAAGACTGCGTCGAAGAAGGCTGCGTCGAAGAAGGCGGCGGTGAAGAAGACAGTGCCAAGCACGGTTGCGGCCAAGAGGACCGTGACCAAGAAGACTGCGACGAAGAAGACAGTGCCAAGCACGGTTGCGGCCAAGAAGACGGTGACCAAGAAGGCGGTGCCAAGCACGGTTGTGGCCAAGAAGACCGTGACCCAACAGACCGTGACCCAGAAGACCGTGAACCCGTGACCATGGTCACGACAAGATGATGGCCGGAGCACAGGACACTGCGCACTCTCCGACCGGTGACGACGCCGTCGACGAGGTGCTCGCGCAGCTCGAAGCCGTGGCCGACGAGGATCTGGATACCCAGATCGAGGTGGGCGAGCGCGTCCAGCGGGTTCTGCAGAGTCGCCTTGTGGATCTCGGCCGGGAGTGAGCGGGTCGTCCGATCGCCGACGAGATGTTGAGCTGGTGCGCCTCGATGTCGAGCTTGTGGCCAGAGGCCTGGCCCGGTCCAGAGGTCAGGCTCGCGAGCTTGTCGAGGCAGGATCTGTCCTGGTCGACGGGTCTGCTGCGGTCAAGGTCTCCACGCCGGTGGGCCCTCACCAGAAGCTCGAGCTCAGGGCCGGTGTCCAAGGCTGGGTGAGCCGCGCGGCATACAAGCTCTCGTCTGCCCTGGAAGCGTTCGGACCAGACGGACTCAGCCCGCTCGGAAAACGGTGTTTCGATGTCGGAGCCTGCACCGGAGGGTTCACCCAGGTCCTGCTTCGAGAGGGGGCACGCGAGGTCTTGGCGATCGACGTCGGCCACGGTCAGCTTGCCGAGGAGATCGCGAGCGACCCACGCGTCGTTGAACGTTCGGGTCTCAACATCCGCGATGCTCGAGCGGACGAGCTTGGAGGGCCCGCGCAGCTGCTCGTGGCCGACCTCAGCTTCATCTCTCTGCGGCTCGTGCTGCCGGTTCTTCGTGACCTCGTCGAGGACACCGGTGACCTGGTGCTCCTGGTCAAGCCCCAGTTCGAAGTCGGGCGCGAACGCCTCGGCAGGGGGGGCATCGTCCGATCCCCCTCCAACCGTGCCTTGGCGATCGAAGGGGTCGTTGGCGCGGCCAGGACCGCAGGGTTGAACGCCAGAGCCCTGCGGGCCAGCCCGATCCGGGGTGCCACGGGAAACGCAGAGTACCTACTGTGGTTGACCCCACGTCCTGGCCAGGGGTTGACCGCTGAACAGGTCACCCGGCTGGCCGCTACCTTGTCGACGGAGGCACCCAGATGACCCGACGCATCCTGCTGGTCGCCCACCCACGCAGACGCGAGTCCCAGCACCTCGCCCAGGAAGTCGCAGCCCGGCTTCATGCGGCGGGCGTCCAGGTTGCCGTCCTGCCCGACACCGCAGAGGCGATGAGTCTGGGCGCCAGCGCCGACATCGTCACCGCCGACCCCAAGGACCCGACTCAGGGCTGTGAGCTGGTCTGCGTGCTCGGGGGTGATGGGACGATCCTGCGTGGCGCCGAGATGTCGAGGGGGACCGACGCCCCTCTGCTGGGGGTCAACCTCGGACACGTGGGATTCCTGGCCGAGGCAGAGCGGGAGGACCTGGGCGGGACGGTGGATCGCATCGTCGCCAGGGACTACGTGGTCCAGGAACGGATGACCCTGGAGGTCACCGCCGCCCACGGCGGCAAGGTGGTGGCACGCAGCTGGGCGCTGAACGAGGTCGCCGTCGAGAAGGAGTCACGCGAGCGCATGCTCGAGGTCACGCTCGAGATCGACGGTCGCCCGCTGTCAACCTGGGGCTGTGACGGAGTGGTGATCGCCACCCCAACCGGCTCCACGGCCTATGCCTTCTCGGGCGGTGGCCCGGTGGTCTGGCCCGACGTCGAGGCAATGTTGGTGGTGCCCATCTCGGCGCACGCACTCTTCGCGCGACCGCTCGTCGTCGGACCCAACACCAGGCTGGCCATCGAGGTTGTCTCAGATACCTGGGGCTCCGGGGTCATGTGGTGCGACGGTTCGCGCATGGTCAGGCTGCCCCCGGGGGCCCGCGTCGAGGTGTCCCGAAGCCCGATCCCTGTGCGCCTTGCGCGGCTGACCACTTCGCCCTTCGCCGATCGGCTGGTGGCCAAGTTCGATCTGTCCGTGCACGGCTGGCGCGGAGCCGGCCGGCGCAACAACGGCGGTTCCGGCATGTCGGAAAGGCCTGACACCCGCGTTCCGTAGGCTGTCGGCATGCTGCGTGAGATCCGGATCCAGAACCTTGGCGTCATAGACGACGCGGTGCTGGAGCTGTCGGCCGGCCTGAACGTGGTCACCGGTGAGACCGGCGCAGGCAAGACCATGGTCGTGTCGGGCCTCGGACTGCTGCTCGGAGCGCGTGCCGATGCGGCCCTGGTGCGCACAGGCGCGAAGCAGGCCGTCGTCGAAGGGGTGGTGGAGGTCGGCCAGGACCACCCTGCATCGCTGCGGGTCATTGAGGCAGGCGGCGACGCCGAGGAGACCTTGATCCTGGCCAGGACCCTTTCTGCAGAAGGCCGGTCCAGGGCTCATGTCGGCGGGCGGGCGGCTCCTGTCAGCGTGCTGGCGGAGATCGGCGAGCTCCTGGTGGCTGTGCATGGCCAGGCCGACCAGTGGCGGCTGCGGCAGCCGGAGCAGCACCGTGTCCTGTTGGACCGCTTCGCCGGCGCGCCCGTTGCGGAGCCCCTGGGACGCTATGTATCGCGGTACGACCAGTTCCAGCAGCTCGGTGCCGAGCTGTTGGAACTGCGGGGACTGGCCCGCGACCGGGCCAGGGAGGTGGATGTGCTCAGGGCGGGGCTTGAGGAGATTGAGTCCGTCGACCCTCGGTCCGGCGAGGATCTGGATCTTCGTGCGGAGGACGAGCGACTGGCCCACACCGATGGCCTGCGAGCCAGCGCTGGTCAGGCTCACACGCTCATCTCGGGGGGCCAGGGGGGCCCGTACTCCCAGGCGGGCGGGGACCAGTCCTCCAACGGCGGCGGCGTCGCAGGCCAGCTGGGTGACGCACGGGCAGCTTTGGCGCCGATGACCACCCACGACCCGGCACTTGCCGACCTCGATCGTCGGCTACAGGAGCTGGGCTATCTCACGGCGGATCTGGGGACCGACCTCGCGGCATTCCTCACCGACGTTGATGTCGATCCGCTCAGACTGGCATGGGTGCAGAACCGGAGGGCCGACCTGACCCGTCTGCAACGCAAGTACGGCGACACCGCCGATGACGTGCTGGCATGGGCCAAGGAGTCGGCCGCCCGGCTCACCGAGCTCGAAGGTGTCGACGACCGGGTCGACGCGCTGGTTGTCAGGCTCGAGGCCCTGCGGAGGGAACTGTCCGGCTGCGCCACCGAGGTGAGCGCGGCCAGGCAGGTAGCGGCGGCCGCCTTCGGGACCCGGGTCACCAGCGAGCTCTCCCACCTGGCGATGGGCAAGGCGGTCGTGCGGGTTGCGGTTGCGCACCGCCTCGACTCCGACGGTCTGCCGATCGCGGCGCAAGCCGAGACGGTGCGGTTCAGTCGTCACGGAGTTGACGACGTCGAGATCCTCCTTGCGGCGAATCCGGGCGCCCCTGCGCGCACGGTGGCCAAGGCGGCTTCGGGCGGTGAGCTGTCCCGGGTCATGCTGGCCCTCGAGGTTGTCACCGGCTCTGGGGACGTCCCGACTTTTGTCTTTGACGAGGTGGATGCCGGCGTCGGTGGCAGGGCGGCCCTGGATGTGGGCGCCCGCCTGGCCGAGCTGGCAACCTCGGCCCAGGTCATCGTCGTCACCCACCTGGCTCAGGTCGCGGCCTACGCCGACCGGCATCTGGTCGTGCGCAAGACCGATGACGGTCATGTCACGGCAAGCGGAGTGGTTGCCGTGACGGGCCAGGAACGCCTCAGGGAGCTCGCGCGGATGATGGCAGGGGTCGAGGACTCGGACGTGGCGATCGAGCATGCACGCGAGCTCCTGGCACAGGCGGGCGCGACCGCCAGGTCTTGATGGCGGCAAGCAGGCTCCGCTCGTGGCACGATGGGGCCGCGATGTCCTCCTTCCTACGCTCCGTGCGCTCCCTTCGTCGCCCGAGCCCTCAAACAGCGGATCTGCCCGGCGTCCGGGGGACGGTACGCCTGGACGGGCGCACCAAGCTGCTGACCAAGCGCCTGCGACCCGGGGACATCGCGGTCATCGACCACCAGGACCTCGACCGGGTCAGCGCCGAGGCGCTGCTCGCCTGCAAGCCGGTCGCCGTCATCAACGCCGCGTCCTCAATCACCGGTCGATATCCCAACCTGGGCCCTGGGATCCTGGTCAATGCCGGAGTGCCACTGGTCGACAACGTCGGCAAGGATGTGATGCTCGAGCTCAAGGACGGGCAAGCTGCCCGCCTGGATGGGGACACCCTCTACGTCGGCGACGTTGTTGTGGCCAAAGGGACTCTGTTCGACCAGGACATCGTCGCGGCAGCGCTGATCGAGGCAAGGGCCGGCCTGGCGGTTCAGCTGGAGGCTTTTGCCGCGAACACCATGGAGTACCTGCGGCGCGAGCGCGATCTCCTGCTCGACGGCGTCGGCGTTCCCGAGATCAGAACCGTCATCGAAGGCCGCCATGCCCTCGTGGTGGTCCGTGGCTATCACTACAAGGATGACCTGCAGACGTTGCGCAGCTACATCCGCGAGTACCGACCGATCCTGATCGGGGTGGACGGGGGAGCCGACGCCCTGATCGAGATGGGACATCGTCCCCACCTGATCGTTGGAGATATGGACTCGGTCTCGGACGCCTCGCTCACCTGCGGGGCAGAGATTGTGGTTCATGCCTACCGTGACGGCCGGGCGCCCGGACTGGAGCGGGTACGCAAGCTGGGTCTTGACGCGGTGGTCTTCCCTGCGACCGGTACCAGCGAGGACGTCGCCATGTTGCTGGCCGACGACAAGGGGGCCTCGCTGATCGTGGCTGTGGGCACCCACGCCACCTTGATCGAGTTCCTGGACAAGGGCCGCTCGGGCATGGCCAGCACGTTCCTCACCCGGCTGCGGGTGGGCGGCAAGCTGGTCGACGCGAAGGGCGTCAGCCGGCTCTATCGTTCGCGGATCTCCAACCTTTCCCTGGGCGTCATGCTGCTCGTCGGCCTGTTCGCCCTGTTCGTCGCTTTGGCCTCCACACCGGCCGGGACCACCATGCTTCAGCTGGTGGGCGCCCGGCTGGATGACGCGTGGTCCTGGATCGTGGGAGTTTTCACATGATTGACTTTCGGTACCACATCGTCTCCATCGTCTCCATCTTCCTGGCCCTCGCGGTCGGGATCGTGCTGGGCGCCGGACCGTTGAAGGAAGACATCGGGAACACTCTCAGCAACCAGACGGCGGCGCTGCGCGCAGAGAAGACCCAGCTGCGTACAGAGCTGGACGCGGAGCGGCAGGGCACCGCAGCGCGTGACACCTTCGCTGCGGCCATGGCGCCGGCCATCCTGAAAGGCCGACTTACCGACCGGACCGTTGCGCTCGTCCTTGCACCGGGCGCGGATGGCGACCTGGTCAAGGCCGTCACGGCTTCCTTGACTGCGTCAGGCGCCCAGGTTGGATCCACGATCACGTTGACCGACGCCTGGGCCGACCCGGCCAAGCGCACCTTCCGCAACAGCTTGACCAATCAGCTGGCCCAGGTGGTCAAGGCCCCCCTTGCAGCCAGTCCGGACCAGCTGGCCGCCACGGTTCTCGCGCGGGCCATCATGGGAGGAAAAGGCCAGTCAACCCAACGGGTCGACCCGGCGGCGAGTGCGGCTATGGACGGCCTCGTGGCCGGCGAGCTGATCAAGGCCTCAGACCACATCGTGCCCTCCTCCGCTGTCGTCTTCGTGGGTGGACCGGTGAAGGGGTCCTCACAATCCGACACCGACCCACGGTTGGCAACCTATGTGGATCTGGCTCGTGCACTGGATGCCGCCGGGTCGGGGGCCGTGGTGGTCACCCCCTCGAACACCCCCGATCGAAGCGTGGCCTCCGATCTGGTGGCGGCGGTCAGGAAGGATGCCGACGCCGCCAAGGCTGCCTCGACGGTTGACGACGGGGACCTGCCCATGGGACTGACCACGCTTGTGCTGGCGCTGGCGCAGCAGTACGCAGGCGGCGTCGGGCAGTACGGCTTGGCCGCCGACGCCAAGGCCATCGCCCCGGACCTCGCGGCCAAGCAGTGACTCTGCGGACCACCGCGCAGGCCCTGAGTGCCTTCTCCATCGGCCTGGCGGGTTCGCTGGCCGCGGGCACCCTCCTGAAGAGGTACCCACCGGGAGGAGCCAAGCGATGGGACCGGCCGAACCACGCAGGTCAGCGCGTCACCCTCCTCGAGGGGCCGGCCTTTGTGGTCAGTGCCGTGTCCGGGGCCCTTGTCGGTGGCGCGGGCGCCCAGGCGCTCATCGCGGGCCTGGGTGCGGGCGCGCTCGGCGGCGTTGACGACCTGCTTGGCGAAGGCCCCAGCAAGGGCCTGCGTGGGCATCTTGGCTCAGCGCTTCGCGGCGAGGTGACAACGGGGGTGGTCAAGATCGTGGGCCTGGGGGTAACCGGCCTGTTGGCCGCGGGCATCATCGATCGGTCGAAGGTTGCGGCCCCGCGGGTCAGCACGATGGTTGGAGGGGCGGTGATCGCGGGATCTGCCAACCTCGTCAACCTGTTCGACCTTCGCCCCGGGAGGGCACTCAAGGTCGTTCTGATGCTCGCGGTGCCGCTCGCTGCGACCGGAAGCGGGAACACGGCATCCAAGGCAGCCGCCGGCGCCGCAGCAGGGGCGGCAATCGGGTGCCTGCCGGGCGACCTTGCCGGCCGAAGCATGCTGGGGGACACCGGCGCCAACAGCGCAGGGGCGCTGCTGGGAACGGCCCTGGTGGGCCGTACCGGGCTGGCCGGGCGGCTTGGCGCCCTTGCCCTGTTGACGGCCCTGACCCTCGCCTCGGAGAGGGTCAGCTTCACGGCCGTGATCGAGGCGACGCCCGGACTGCGCGAGCTCGACGCGCTCGGCCGCTCGCGACGGTGACCCGGTGAAGCGATGACGTTGTGAGCGCCCGCGACCGGACAGCGGCCTGGACCGGCAAGGCCGCACCCGGGGTGTTCGCCGCGGCCGGCCTGATCGCGGCGGTCACCCTGGCGGCCCGGGTGTTCGGGTTCGGCCGATGGCTGGTGTTCTCCCAGAGCGTGGGGACGACCTGCGTCGGCAGCGTGTACCAGGCGGCCAACCAGCTGCCGAACGTCATCTTCGAGGTGGCCGCGGGCGGGGCCCTCGCAGCAGTCGCCGTTCCCATCATCGCCGGCCAGCTGGCCCGCGATGATGACGCTGGGGCCAACCAGAGTGCGTCCGCCATGCTCACCTGGACGCTGACTGTCCTCATACCCCTGTCGGTCCTGATGGCAGCGGCCGCCGTGCCGGTCTCGGCTTTCCTGGTGGATGCTCAGGGGTGTCCTGGCTCCGCTGACCTGATGGCGTCGATGGTGGTGGTATTTGCGCCCCAGATCGCCCTGTACGGCGTGGGGATCGTGCTTGCCGGGGTCCTCCAGGCGCATCGGCGTTTCCTCTTTGCAGCACTGGCTCCGTTGTTGTCCAGCGTCGTGGTGATCACGACCTACCTGGTCTACGGGGCGCTGGCCCAGGGAAGAGGTAACGACCTTGCGCGACTCCCCAGCGGGGCCTCAGCCGTGCTGGCGGCCGGCACGACCCTCGGCGTCGTTGCGCTGAGCCTGCCTCTGCTGGTTGCGGTTCGTCGCGCCGGAATACGGTTGCGTCCGACCTGGACATTTCCCGCTGGTGTTGCCAGAAGGGCCAGATCCCTTGCGGGCGCAGGACTCCTGGCCCTGCTCGCCCAGCAGATCGCTGTTCTGGTGACGTTGTGGGTGTCCCAGCATCGCGGCGGGACCGGCACCCTGAACGTCTACACCTACGTCCAGGCCGTCTACCTCCTGCCGTATGCCGTACTCGCAGTTCCCATCGCCATTGCAGCCTTTCCGGCGATGGCGATGGGCCAGGACCCGACATCGGTCGAACGTGCTCAGAGCACATTGGTCTCATCAGCGCGGGCCATCACCGTCGCCACCTGCGCTGCCGCGGCTGTTCTCTACGCTATCGCAGGACCTACGGGTGCCTTCTTCAGCGCGTTGGACGCAGGTCGCCACAGCCATGCAGGACAGGAGGCGTTGGCTGCCCTGCCTGGTGCGCTGAGTGCCTTCGCGCCGGGGCTCGTCGGGTTCGGCCTGGCGGCGTTGCTCACCCGTGCCCTGTACATCAAGGGCCGTCCATCGGTTGCGGCCGCGCTGGTGGGGCTCGGCTGGCTGGTCGCCGCCAGCGTCCCGTTGTTCATGCTTCGTGATGGCGCGGGGCCGCGAGACACGTTGCGTTCGTTGGGCGTTGCCAGCTCTTTGGGTATGACGATCGCTGCAGTGGGGCTGGGTGTCGCAGTTCGTCGTTCGTGGGGTCCGCGGACATTCAACGGCCTCGGCCGCAGCGCAGCGGTGGCGATTGGGGCCGGCGTGATCGCCGCGGCAGTGGGCCGTGCCCTGGCCGGAGCCCTGCACCCCAGCGGAGTATCCGCTGGCGCCCTCGGTGCTCTGCTGGTCGCCGTCGCCTCGGGGATGACCTGCCTGGCCTTGATCTGGTTCGTCGACCGTGAGTCTGCCCGGCTCGTCGCAGCCCGTCTCCGGGGCAGGGCGCGATGAAGATCCTGATGCTCCTGGGCCGTAGCACCGGCGGCATCGCCGGCCACGTCGCCGCGCTCAGCCTTGAGCTGCGCAAAGGTGGCGCTGACGTCGTTGTGGTGACCGACCCGCGCACAGCGGGCCGATTCGACGCCCAGCTGGTGCGAGCGTCGTGGCCGGGGTCAACGGGACTGGTCCGATCGCCGCGCGACCTCAGGACTCTCAGAAGGCTGGCCTCGGCCAGCGATGTCGTACACGCCCACGGTCTGCGCGCCGGGGCTTTGGGCGCCTTGGTCGTTGGCAGTCTTCAACAGCACCGGCGGCCGCGTCTGGTGGTCACGCTGCACAACGCGCCGGTCGGGGGGCTCGCCGTGCGGACGGTCTCGGCTGGGCTCGAAAGACTGGTCGCTCGCGGCGCCGACGTGGTGCTGGGAGTGTCCGGTGACCTGGTGGAGCGGGCAAGATCTCTGGGTGCGCGCCGGACCGAACGCGCCCTTGTTCCAGCGCCGACCATGGCGGCGACCCAGCGCACGGTCGATGAGGTGCGCACCTCCCTGGGTGTGCCTGCCGAGGCTGCGCTTCTGGTCACCGTGGCCAGGCTCGCACCTCAGAAGGGGCTCGACACCCTTTGCGCCACGGCGCTGCTGCTCAAGGACCGGCTGGCTGCTGGCGACCTTCCCGAGGTCACCGGTCTGACCTGGGTGGTGGCCGGCGACGGGCCGCTCAGGGACTACCTCGAGGGTCGGATCGAGACCGATGGGCTGCCCGTCCTGGCGCTGGGCCGGCGGGACGACGTGCCCGAGCTGCTGGCGGCCGCGGACCTGGTGGTCAGCACCGCGGTCTGGGAGGGCCAGCCCATCTGGCTGCAGGAGGCGATGGCACTTGGTGCGCCGATCGTGGCCACCGACGTGGGCGGGACCAGCGAAGTGACCGGCGACGGCGCGTCGCTGGTACCCGCCGGGGACGCGGTGGGTCTCTCGGGACGAATCGTCGACCTCATTGGCGACAGCACGCGCCGCCAGAGCCTTCGGTCGGCTGCGCTCGAACGGGCGCAACAGCTCCCGACGATGGCGGACGTGGTGGGCCAGCTCATGGACCTCTACACGGGTTGAGCGTCCTTGGGCGCCCTGCCATGGCGGTTGACGCGACACGATGCCATCGAAACCCGCTCTGTTATGCCGTGGCGCCCCCGATGACGTAGAGTCAAAGCCCGTGGTGCAGCAGACAAAACACATCTTCGTAACCGGAGGCGTCGCCTCTTCGCTCGGCAAGGGCCTCACGGCATCCAGCCTCGGACATCTGCTCCGCGCGCGTGGGCTGCGGGTGACGATGCAGAAGCTGGACCCCTACCTCAACGTGGATCCCGGGACGATGAACCCGTTCCAGCATGGTGAGGTCTTCGTCAC
>JBDTYK010000051.1:0-13429 GCA_040005715.1 Actinomycetota bacterium
GACCCCCAGTCAAGTGCGCTACCAAGCTGCGCCACATCCCGGGACTCTCGCCTGCTTGCTGCTCAGGTGAGGCGAACGAAACCTTAGCGTACGCGTGACGGCGGCCTGGAATCGCCATACCCGCTGCGAGCTCTGGACCAGCCCACGGCGCGGCCTGCTCGCACAGACCTACCTGCGTCGCTTCTCGCGCACCCGAACGGAGACCTCGATGGGGGTGCCCTCAAACCCGAACTCCTCGCGAAGCCGGCGCTCGACGAAACGCCGATAGCCGGCCTCGATGAAGCCACTGGCAAAGAGGACAAACCTCGGGGGTCGGGTGGACGCCTGGGTCGCGAAGAGGATCCGGGGCTGCTTACCCGAGCGCACGGGGTGCGGCGTGGCCGCCGTCACCGTGCCGAGGAAGGCATTGAGTCTACCCGTGGACACGCGGCTGTCCCATGACTCGAGCGCGGTCTCGATCGCCGGGACCAGGCGGTCCATGTGGCGCCCGGTCAGGGCAGAGATGTTCACGCGCGGGGCCCATGGGATCTGGACGAGCTCCTTCTCGATCTCGCGCTCGAGATAATGACGGCGCTCCTCGTCCAGGATGTCCCACTTGTTGTAGGCCACGACCAAGGCGCGTCCGGCATCGATCACCTGCTGGATGACGCGGATGTCCTGTTCGGCGATGGCATCCTCGGCATCGATCAGGACCACGGCGACCTCTGCCTTCTCGAGGGCAGTCTGGGTGCGCAGCGAGGCATAGAAGTCGGCCCCGCGGGTCTGATGTACGCGGCGGCGGATGCCGGCCGTGTCCACAAAACGCCAGGTCTTGCCACCGAGGTCGATCAGCTCGTCGACCGGGTCGCGGGTCGTGCCTGCGACCTTGTCCACCACAACCCGGTCCTCGCCCGCGAGCCGGTTCAGCAGACTTGACTTGCCGACGTTGGGACGGCCGACAAGAGCGACTCGACGCGGTCCGCCGCGCTCGTAGGCGCCACCGACCGCGGAGAACTCGGGAAGGACCTCCAGGACGGCGTCCAGAACGTCACCACTGCCGCGACCATGCAAGGCTGACACCGGCCAGGGCTGGCCCAGGCCGAACGACCACAACATCGCCGCATCCGCCTCGGTTCTTGCGTCATCGACCTTGTTGGCCACGAGGATGACCGGCTTGCCCGACTTGCGGAGCAGCTTGACGACCGCGTCGTCTGTGTCCGTTGCGCCAACGGTCGCATCCACCACGAACATCACTGCGTCAGCAAGCTCGATGGCGATCTCTGCCTGTTCGGCGACGCGCAAATGAATCCCGGAGGCGTCAACCTCCCAGCCGCCGGTGTCGACAAGCGTGAAGCGGGTGCCAGACCACTCGGCGTCGTAGGCGACCCGGTCGCGGGTCACTCCGGGCACGTCCTCGACGACAGCCTCTCTCCGGCCCAGGATGCGGTTCACCAAGGTCGACTTGCCGACGTTGGGGCGACCGATGATCGCGACCACCGGCACCGGTCCCGCCTGCATCTCGTCGGTGCCTTCGTCGTCGGCACCCTCGAGGAGGGAGACATCCTCCTCGTCGAGCTCGAACTCCTCCAGCCCAACGCGCAGGGCGCGCTCAACCGACAGGTCGTCGACCTCCTTCTGGTCGACGCTCTCGGGATGCTCGCTCACGGCAGGGTCCTTCGGTGTTCAGTCGTCGGGGATGGCGCACTCGGGAACTATCCATTCTTCCCTATGTTTGGCAGGTCCCCGTCCAGCCCAGTTACGCCGTGCGTCCGGTCCTGGTCTGCACGACGCTCATCACGGCGTCTACCGACTCCTGGAAGTCGAGGTCCGAGGTGTCGACCAGGCTCACCCCCGGTGCTGCCTGCATGAACTGTGAGACGGTCGAGTCATCCGCGTCGCGGCGCACGATCTGGTCATGGGTGGCATTGACGGCCGCATGGTCCGAGTCGCCGTGGAGCTCCATGGCCCGCCGGGCAAGGCGGGCGTCCTGGTTGGCCACCAAGAGGATGCGCACGTCGGCATCAGGCGCGACCACGGTGGTGATGTCGCGTCCCTCGGCCACCACTCCCCCTCCGCTCTCGACGCAGTCGGCTATCAGTGCGCGCTGGCGGTCCCGCATCTCGTCGCGAACTTCCAGGTTGGTCGCGACCATGGACACAGACTCGGAGATCGCGCTGGTGCGGATGGCCTCGTCGATCGCCGAACCGTCCACCTGAACCGAGGGTGAGGCCGGGTCGGTGCCCATCCTCAGGGGGAGGTCTCGAGCCGCTTTGGCGACAGCCGGCCTGTCTTCGAGGTCCACTCCAGTCTGGGCGCACCACCAGGTCAGCGCACGATACATGGCGCCTGTGTCCAGGTAGGCGACGTTGAGGCGTTGGGCAACCGCCCTGGAGACGCTTGACTTGCCCGAGCCGGAGGGTCCGTCGATGGCAATGACAAGGGGTCTGGCAGGAGCGCTCACGCCGCAGAGCCTAGCGGCCGATCGCCCACCTACTCGTGGACCCGCCAGCCCAGAGCGCCCAGAGCCCTCATCAGGGGCGCGATGGCAGCAGGAAGGACCGAGAGCTCGGCCAGCCCGAACGGTTGGCCTACACCATGCTCCAGATGCAGATCCTCCATGTTGACGCCTGCGTCCCCGACATCGCGAAGAAGGCGCCCCAACGCACCCGGTTCATCTGGGACGACAACGACGACCGTGGCGTAGGTCGTTGGTGCCGCACCGTGTTTGCCGGGGATACGCGCGTGTCCGGCGTTGCCCTCCGCCACGGTCCTGGCCAGGACGGCCCTGGCGCCGACGCTTTGCCCTTCGACGCTGGACTCCAGGTGGCGCAAGGCCACAAGAACCGTCTCGAGCTCCTGTGCAAGCAGCTCGAGCACACCGCGAACTGCCGGCGCATTGGCGACCAGGATCTGGGTCCACATGCTGGGGTCGCTCGCGGCTATTCGCGTGACGTCGCGAATACCCTGCCCTGACAGGGCAACTGCTGTGGGCGACAGGTCGCGCAGCCGGCCGGCCACCAGGCTGGCCGCGATCTGCGGAACGTGGGAGACCGCCGCCACCGCGGCGTCGTGCTCTGCGGGAGTCATGACCAGCACAGCCGAACCCGCGGCGGCGGCGATCTGGCGCACGATCTCGATTGCCTCCGCCGAGGAGTCTGGCCCGGGCGCCACCACCCACGAGCGACCTTGGAAGAGATCCACCTGTGCGGCAACCACCCCGGACTTCTCGCGGCCTGCCATAGGGTGGGACCCGACGTAACGCGACAGGTCAAGGCCCTGGCCCTGCAACGCCGTCAACACCGCCCCCTTGACGCTTGCGGTGTCCGTGACCACGGCCTCCGGCCACCGCTGCAGCTCGAGTGCGACCACGTCGGCCACCACATCCGGAGGCGCTGCCACCACAACCAGGTCGGGGGCACCGATCGTGTCCGACGCCAGCACTCCCGCGCCGAGGTCGCGTGCCAGCGCGGCGGCAGTCGGCGAGGGGTCATCGAGCGAGACCTGAAAACCGTCGCGAGACAGTGCCATTCCCAGACTCGCACCGATCAGGCCGGTACCCACGATTCTCACCCGGAGCCCGTCAGGGCTCGGAGCGCTCACTGCGCCAGGTCGCGGCGCAGTGTTGCAGCGCCACGCAGGTAGACGTGCGTGATCTGCTCTCGCGCGAGCGTGGTGTTCACAAGCGCCATCAACCGGATCACTCTTGGCATGGCCCCAAGGATGTCGAGCTCCTGCGTGCACATCAGGGGAACATCTCCCAGACCGAGCTCTCGCGCCGCCACCGCTGGGAACTCGCTGCGAATGTCCGGCGTGGCGGTGAACATCATCGATATGACGTCGTCCTTGGTCAACGAGTTCGCTCGAAGCAGTGAGGTGACCAGCTCGCGCGTCGAGGACAGGACTTCTTCGCGCTCATCGGCATCCAGCTGGATGGCGCCCCTGATGGCACGAACGGCACTGACCGGCACAGGTGTGTCTCTCACGGCGGCAACGTTAGCGACCAGGAGCGTCTGGCGTCATCAGAGTCCAGCCGCTGAGTACAGCTGACCGATCTCGGGCTGGTTGAGGGGACGCATCCGGCCCGAGCGAAGGTCACCGAGACGGATCGGGCCGACATCGGTCCGCACCAAGGTCATGACCGGGTGGCCTACCGCCTCCAGCAACCGGCGGACAACATGCTTGCGACCTTCGTGCAGCTGGAGCTCCACCAGGGCCCGGCCGGGAGCAGAGTCCACAAGCTTGAACGAGTCGACCTTGACGGGGCCGTCGGGAAGCTCGACGCCCGCCCGCAGCGTCTTGCCAAGATCACGAGGCACCGGTCCCGGGATCTGTGCCAGGTAGGTCTTCAGCACGCCGTATGACGGGTGCTGGAGCCGGTGCGCAAGCTCCCCGTCGTTGGTCAGCAGCAGCAGTCCTTCGGTGTCCACATCCAGGCGTCCGACATGGAACAGCCGCTCCTTGCGGTTGCTGACATAGTCGCCGACACACGCACGGCCCAGATCGTCGCTCATGGTCGAGACGACTCCCAGGGGCTTGTTGAACGCCAGATAGACCCGGGACTCGTCGAGCTGGATCCTGGACCCGTCGACGTTCACGGTCTGCTTCATCGGGTCGATCCGAACGCCGAGCTCGGTGACAAGATGCCCATCCACCTCGACGCGCCCCGACGTGATCAGGCTCTCGCAGGTTCGCCGGCTCCCGACGCCCGCAGCGGCCAGGAGCTTCTGCAGGCGCACCCCGTCGGGATCGTGGACGTCGACCTTGACCTTGGACTGATCCCGCTGTGGGGGCAGGCGGGTGGGCTGGCTGGGCTTCGTGGTGCCGCTGCTGCCTCTCTGGGGGGCTCCGTCGCGGGCCGGCCCACCTGAGCGCGGGCGTTCGGCCGGGCGCTTGCGGGGGTCGTCACTGCCGCCGCTGGTCGGCCTGCGGGCGCTCATGCCCGGCTCTGTTCTGCAAGTTCGTCGAGCACGTCAACCTCGGGTAGGTAGGGGGCCAGGGCTGGCAGGTCGTCCAGTGAGTCAAGGCCAAGGCGTTGGAGGAAGAAAGACGTCGTACGGTACAGCGTGGCACCACTATCGACTTCGGTGCCCATCTCCTCTATGAGACCTCGGCTGTGCAGCGTGCGGACGACGCCGTCGACGTTGACCCCGCGAACCGCACCGATTCGTCCCCTCGAGATCGGCTGTCGGTACGCGATCACCGCAAGCGTCTCCAGCGAGGCCTGAGTCAGCTTCGAGCGCTGACCGTCCATCAGGAACTTCTCGACGACAGGCGCATAGTCCGGGCGGCTGTAGACCCGCCACCCGCCCGCGATGCTGCGGATGGTGAATCCGCGATTGCCTTCGTCGTAGTCGGCGGCCAGGGCGTGCAGGTGCTCGAGGACGTCATCCACGGGCAGCTCCAGCGCCGAGGCCAATGACATCTCGCTGACCGGCTCGTCGATGACCATCAGCACTGCCTCGATCGCGCTCCGGGCTCCCCCGGGGAAGTCGTTGATGTCGAACGCGACTTGTTCGTCGGTACCATCACCGGGTTCAACCTCTGCGGTCTCCGGCTGCACGATCCCGCTCTCGCCCGATGGGGCTGCTGGCTCAGTCAACTCGATCCACCATCTCTTCTTTGATCGCTCTGGCCGATCACGGAGCCTTCATCGGAATCATCGGAATCATCAGAATCATCAGACTGATCGGAGTTATCGGAGTTATCTGAGTCGTCGGGCGGATCCGAGTCATCGGAGTCGTCGAACTCATCACTGACACCCACCTCGCCAACATCCTGCCCGGTCCATCGAACGATCAGCTCCGCGAAGGACTCGCTCTGGTCGAAGGCGATGACGCCTTGGTGGAACAGCTCCAACAGGGCCAGAAAGCGGGCCACGATCACCAGGGTGCTCTCGGCGTCCGCGACCAGTGACCCAAAGGAGCAAGAACGTGAGGCTCGCAGCCGCTCAACGATAAGGGCGGCCTGCTCGCGAACGCTCACCAGCGGCGCGTGGAGGTGCTCCAGACCGACGACCGGCACCTCTTTGGGTGTCATGGCACGGGCCGCGATCATGGCCAGCTGCTCGGCCGAGACACTCATCACCAGCTCGGGCAACAGGGCGGCGAACGCAGGCTCCAGGCCGGCCTGGCGAGCGGTCATCCGGCCGGCAGTGGCCATTCGATCGGCGAACGCACTGGCTACCTCTTTGAAGGCGCGGTACTGCAACAGCCGGGCGAACAGCAGATCCCGCGCCTCGATAAGCGCCAGGTCGTCCTCGTCCTCCAGACTCAGCTGAGGCAGCAGGCGGGCGGACTTGATGTCGAGCAGCGTGGCCGCCACGAGCAGGAACTCGGACGCCTGGCTCAGGTCCCACTCGGTCCCGGACTTCTGGTGGGCCCTGATGTGGGCCATGAACTCGTCGGTCACGGTGGCCAGGGCGATCTCGGTGATGTCCAGCTTGTGCTTGGAGATCAGACCCAGCAGCAGCTCGAACGGGCCCTGGAAGACGTCCAGGTGCACCTCGAACGCAGGGGTGTCAGCCCTGTGCAACACCCCTCCGGGTGTGAGGCGGGAGCCGAAGGCCGCGGTCGACGCAGGCGAGATGTCAGCCGGCTGAACGCCCGATGGGACGGGCCCGGCAGCCACGTCGGCAGTGAGCCCTGCGGTGACCTCAGCGACGGCGACCTCGGCGTCGGAGGTCTCAGCCATGCTCCTCAGGCCACCCCACCACGCGCAATGAGCTCGCGGGCCAGCTGCCGGTAGGCCTCTGCGGCTGGGTGCGTGGTGGCATAGGTGGTGATCGGTTCGCCCGCCAGTGAGGCGTCGGGGAACTTCACCGTACGACTGATCACGGTGTGGAAGACCCGATCGCCGAAGTGGTCCACGACACTGCGCACCACCTCCCTGCTGTGCAGGGTCCGTCCGTCATACATGGTGGCCAGGATGCCATCAACCTCCAGTCGAGGGTTAAGGCGGTCACAGATCTTGTCGATGGTCTCCACGAGCAGCGCAACGCCGCGCATCGCGAAGAACTCGCACTCCAGCGGGATGATCACTCCGTGCGCCGCGGTCAGCGCATTGACCGTGAGCAGGCCCAGCGAAGGCTGACAGTCGATGAGAACGACGTCGTAGTCATCCACGATCGGCCGTAGCACCCGCGCCAGAACCATCTCGCGGGCTACCTCGCCGACCAGCTGCACCTCCGCGGCGGAGAGGTCGATGTTCGCCGGGATGATGTCCAGGTTCTTCGTGCGGGTGTGCTGCACGACGTCGTGAATGTCGTGCCCGCGCTCCATCAGAAGGTTGTAGATGGTGACATCGAGCTCATGGGTCGGGACGCCCAGACCGACCGACAGCGCGCCCTGGGGGTCGAAGTCGACCAGGAGCACCCTGCGCCCGCACTCGGCCAGGGCTGCACCGAGGTTGATGGTCGTCGTCGTCTTGCCGACGCCACCCTTCTGGTTGCACATCGCGATGATGCGCGCCGGACCATGGCTTCGCAGCGGCGCCGGTGCGGCGAATACAGGCATGATCCGCCCGGTCGCGCCGACCTGGCCGGTCGCTGCGTCCTGGATACCGGGCAAGAGACCTGGAACAAGCTCCGAAGTCTCCGCGGGAGCATCACTTGCGGGGAGGTCAGCGGTCCGGCCCTCGGTGGCTGTCGTCACCTTGTAGGTCACAGGTGGTTCACTCCCAGCGGCGTCGAAAAATCATGGGTCAGCCTCTCGCTGATCGCGTTGACCCTAGCCGCGCCAGCGGTCTCGCTTCAAGCCAGGCGGCGGGGTGTCGCGGACCGATCGCTCAGCGCGCCCGTGGATGAGCCTCGGCAAAGACCTCGCGCAGGCGCTGAACGGTGACCATCGTGTAGATCTGGGTCGTGGTCACTGAGGCGTGCCCGAGCAGCTCCTGGACCACTCGCACGTCGGCGCCCCCGTCAAGCAGGTGCGTGGCGAAGGAGTGCCTCAGTGTGTGGGGGCTGACCTTGGCGCCCAGGTTGGCGCGCTCGGCTGCAACGTGGATCACCGCCCAGGCGCCCTGGCGGGTCAGCCGTCCGCCGCGCTGGTTGAGAAACAACGCGGGTGTTCCGTTGCCCTTGAGTGCCATCGAGGGACGGGCTCGAACCGTGTATGCCGTGACCGCCTCCCTGGCATAGCTCCCGAGGGGAACGACGCGCTCTTTGCCCCCCTTGCCGAAGAGCCGGACCGCACCCTCCTCCAGGTCGATGTCATCCACGTCAAGGCCGACGGCCTCACTGATCCGCGCGCCGGCACCGTAGAGGACCTCCAGCAGCGCCCGACCGCGCAAGGCGGCCGGGGTGTCCCCCACGCTGGCTGCTGCCAGCAGGCGTTCGACATCGCCTATCGAGATTGCTTTCGGAAGTCGCTTGGGGGCTGTGGGTGGAGCAACACCCCCGGCAGGGTCGCTCACCGTCTCTCCTTCGAGAGCCAGGAACCTGTGGAAACCGCGCACAGCGACCAGAGTGCGTGCTGCCGAGGACGCAGACAGCTGGGGCCGTTCTGGGGCCCCCTCTCGAAGGGACGCAAGGAAGTCCGTGACGTCAGACTCTCGTACGGCGGCCGGTTCGGTGATTCCGCGACCATCCAGGAACTCCCCATAGCGAGTGAGGTCCCGCCGGTATGAGCTCAACGTGTTTGCCGCCGCGCCCCGCTCCACGCGCAGGTGGTCCAACCATCCGCGGGTCGCGCGCTCCAGGGGCGAGCTCGTCCCTGGAGCGCCCGGCGCCGGGCCAGTCGGGCTAAGGGCACCTGGTGTCAGCGCAGGACCTCTTCAAGGGTCAGTGAGGTCATCCCGTGCGCCTCGGCGACCGGTCCGTAGGTCACCGCGCCATCGTAGGTGTTCAGGCCCAGGGCCAGAGCGTGGTCTGCCCTGAGCGCGTCTCGCCAGCCAAGGTTGGCCAGCTCCACGGCATACGGCAGGGTCACGTTGGTCAGGGCGTAGGTCGAGGTGTGGGGCACCGCCCCGGGCATGTTCGCCACGCAGTAGAAGACGGAGTTGTGCACCGGATAGGTCGGGTCGGCGTGGGTCGTGGGATGGGAGTCCTCGAAGCAGCCGCCCTGGTCGATGGAGATGTCCACCAGCACCGAGCCGGCCTTCATTCGCGACACCTGCTCGTTGCTGACCAGCATCGGGGCCTTGGCACCGGGGACCAGCACCGCACCGATGACCATGTCTGCGTCAGCTATGGCCCGCTCGATCTCGTACGCGTTTGAGGTCACGGTCTGGCAGTGGCCCTGATAGATGGCGTCCGCGTGCCGCAGCTTGACCACGTCCCGGTCCAGCAGCAGCACCTCGGCCTGCATACCCAGGGCGATCGCCGCGGCGTTCATGCCCGACACCCCGGCGCCGATAACAACGACCTTGGCCGCATAGACACCGGACACCCCACCCATCAGCACACCACGTCCACCCTGGGCCCGCATCAGCGTCTGGGCACCCACCTGCGGTGCCAGCCGGCCGGCCACCTCGCTCATCGGGGCGAGCAACGGCAGCGAGCGGTCTGGCAGCTCGACTGTCTCGTAGGCGATGCCGGTGACCTTGCGCTTGACCAGCTCCTGGGTCAACGCCAGGTCGGCAGCGAGGTGGAGGTACGTGAAAAGGGTCTGACCCTCGCGCATGCTGCCGTACTCGCTGGCGATCGGCTCCTTGACCTTCAGGATCAGGTCACCGATCGACCAGGCGTCCTCGGCCGTGCCGACGATCTCCGCCCCGGCAGCGACGTAGTCCTCGTTGGTGATCGAGGACCCGACGCCCGCATCGGTCTCGACGTAGACCTCATGGCCGTGTCGCGTGAGCTCGTGCACTCCGGACGGCGTGATGGCCACCCTGTACTCGTTGTTCTTGACCTCGCGTGGGATTGCGACCTTCACCGGATATCAACATCCTTTGCCGATGCGTCACCGTCGAGGCAACCCCGTTGTCGCGTCGATCGGCTGCCCTAAGGCTTGCGGCTGAGAGTCTAAACCCGCCCGATCCCGCGGGGTCACCGGTTTGGGGATGATCAGATTCCGCGCCCAGCTCGGCCGGAATGCCTCGCCGCTCAGGAGTTGACGCGCGGCCACAAGTCTTCGGCCGGCGGCATCCATGAGGCCGCGTCGGTCAGGGTCTGCTCACCGCTGCGAATATCTTTCACTGAGTCACTGCTCTGGTCGGCCGTCGCCGGGAACCAGACGAACGGTATGCCGCGTCGCTGCGCAAACCTGATCTGTTTCCCGTACTTGGCAGCCTCAGGTGCGACCTCGCACGGTATGCCGCGCCGGCGTAGCGCGGCGGCCAGACCAAGCCCCTTCGCACGGTCGGCTTCGGCGGCGAGGGCGACCAGAACACAGGACGGGGTGGACCGGCTCGGCGAAAGAGTCGGCATGATCTTGGCGAGCAGGCGGGTCAGCCCGATGGAGAGCCCCACTCCCGGATACGTGGTCTTGCCATCCGAGGCCAGGGCGTCATAGCGACCCCCTGAGCAGATCGAGCCGTAGGACTCGAATCCGATCAGCTGGGTCTCGTAGACCGTCCCCGTGTAGTAGTCCAGACCGCGGGCGACCTTCAGATCCGCGACCATCAGCCCCGGGACCTGCTCGGCCCCGACCCTGACCACTGCGGCCAGCTCGGCCAGACCCTCGGTCAACGTCGGGTGCTTCACGCCCAGGGCATTCACCTGCTCGACGAAGCCTTCGTCCGGGGAGCTGATCTCGGCCAGCGCGAGGGCAGCCTTGGCCTGCGCGACGGACGCGCCGGCGTTCACCAGCAGGTCGAAGACGTGGTCCGGACCGATCTTGTCCAGCTTGTCGACGATTCGCAGGGCGGTTTGCACGTCGGTCAGCCCGATGCCGAGATAGAAGCCCTCGGGAATCTTGCGGTTGTTGACCTGGATCCGGAAGGGACCGATCGGTAGCTTGCCGAACGCATCCGCGATCACCAGCGGCAGCTCGGCCTCGTAGTGGGCAGACAGCTCGCCCGCGTTGACGATGTCGATGTCGCACTGGGTGAACTCCCGGTAGCGACCCTCCTGGGGGCGCTCCCCGCGCCATACCGGCTGGATCTGGTAGCGGCGGAAGGGGAAGGTCAGCTTGCCGGCGTTCTCGAGCACGTAGCGTGCGAACGGGACCGTGAGGTCGAAGTGCAGGCCGAGCGTGGGGTCTCGCTGCGCGTCATCCGACCCCGCAGCCAGTCGGCTGATTGCGTAGATCTCCTTGTCGGTGTCCTCGCCCAGGCTGGAAAGGCGCTCGATCGGTTCCACTGCCCTGGTTTGGATCGAGGCGAACCCGTGCAGCTCGAAGGTCTGGCGGATGACCTCCAGGAAATGCTGTTCGACGACTCGTTCACTTGGCAACCACTCCGGGAAGCCACTGATGGGGCGAACTTTGCTCACGGGGCCAATCCTTGCAGGTAGGGGTTGGTCGCGCGCTCACGTTCCATCGTGGTGGCGGGACCGTGTCCGGGCAGGACCAGGACGTCGTCGGCCAGCGGCAGGACCACGTCGCGCAGGGTGCGACTCATGGCAGCGCCATCACCGCCGGCCAGGTCTGTTCGTCCGATGGAGCCTGCGAAGAGCACATCACCAGAGAGCACCGTTGACCTGAGGCCCGCATCGGAGGCCAGGCTCTTGGGGACTTCGGGCAGAGTGAAGATGACTGACCCCTCCGTATGCCCCGGCGCGTGAAGGACGCTCAGGTCGAACCCGGCGATCCGAAGGCTCTGGCCGTCGGTCACTTCCACCACGTCGGTCGGTTCGTGCCAGCTGGCCTTCTGGCCGAACTGCTGTTCAAGCATCGCGACCAGCTCTGGTCCCACAGCAGACAGCGGATCCTTGAGCCGATAGCGGTCCTCGGCATGGATGTAGGCCGCAACGGCTGCCGAACCACACACCGGTGTCACGGAGTACACATGGTCAAAGTGCCCGTGCGTGAGCAGCACCGCCGCCGGCTTGAGCCGGTGTTCACTCAAGATCTCAGCCAGCTGCCCGGTAACCCCGACGCCAGGGTCGACGATCAGGCATTCTTCCCCGGAATCGGGCGCCAGGACATAACAGTTCGTGCCGGCGACAGCGGCCGGAAATCCGATGGTCAACACGCCCGCGAGCCTAACCGTCACCGGCCGGGGACCATCCACCCGTGCTTGCCCGCACCCTCTTGCCTAGACTGACCGACGGTCCGGGTAAGCACCCCGGCCCTGAGTCTTCGTCCCCTGTCTTAAGGAGTGCCACCGTGTCGCCGATCGATCGCGACCGAGCCCGCGAAAAGCGACGCTACGAAAAGCGCCAGGCGACGCTGGCCCTGCGGGCTGCGGAGTCTCGGCGAAACAAGCAGGTTCTCACTGTCGTCCTGGCCATGGTCGTCGTGATCGGCGGTTTTGTGGCACTGAGCCTGAATCTGAACAGCGACACGGCGGGCAGCGCATCGGCACCGACGGCCAGCCAGAGTGCTCCGGCACCGAGCGTGACACAGGCAGCGCCGGTCAAGAACGTTGTCGCAGGGTGCGTTACACCGCCAACGGTCCCCACCGATGCGCGCAAGCGCGACCTGCCCGACAAGAAGATCGCCGCCGGTAAGACCTTCATCGCGACCGTCACCACCAACTGTGGGGTCATCACGATGGAGCTCGACGGGACCAGGGCACCGCAGACGGTGGCCTCGTTCCTCGGCCTGGCGGAAAGTGGCTACTGGGTCGGCAGCCCATGTCACCGGCTGACAACCTCCGGAATCTTTGTGCTCCAGTGCGGTGACCCGACAGGGACCGGAGGCGGCAACCCGGGATACGGCTTCGGTGTCGAGAATGCCCCGGCGGACTACAACTTCGCCCCAGGCACGCTGGCTATGGCTCGCACCAGCGACCCAAAGAGCAATGGTGGCCAGTTCTTCATCGTGTACAAGCAGACCGTGCTGCAGGACAAGGTTGGCTACTCCATCTTCGGCAAGATCACCTCGGGGATGGATATCGTCGACAAGATCGCCAAAGCGGGAGCAACCGCCGCAAGCGCGGGCGGCAACACCGCGCCGTTGCAGCCCATCAGCATCCTTAAGGTGGATGTAGCCGAGAAGAAGGCATGACAGTGACTCAGCAGAATCCCGAGAACCACCCAGCCGCGGAGACGTCCGAGGAAGTGACCGTGGCGGCCGATGCCGCGACCTTGCCGCCCGCGGAGGCTTCGCCCGAGGTCGAGCCCGAAGCCAGCGTGCACGATTCTCCCAGTACGACCGAGCCAGTGCCGGTTGTGGAGGCGCCCATCCCTGCTGCGCCCCCGATGTCCGCTACCAACGTGCCTGAACCGGTTCCGGATGTCGTTGTGCCTGAACGTATTCCGGATGTGACCATGCCAGCGCCCGAGACCGTCGCGAGTCCCGAGCCAGTGCCGTTCACCACACCCGAGCCTGTCCCGGATGTGGCCGCGCCCGTACCTGCCGCGCCCGTACCTGCCGCGCCCGTACCTGCCGCGCCCGTACCTGCCGCGCCC
>JBDTYK010000052.1:0-13090 GCA_040005715.1 Actinomycetota bacterium
TCGAACCGGCGAACGTCGGCAGTGCTGCCGATCAGGAGAGCACCGAAGGAGCCCTGCCATGAGCACCACGAGCGAGACGAGCGAAGCGGTCGAGGCGACGCCCCCCGGCACGCCGATTCACCGCGAGGACGTCGACGTCGTCGGGCGCCGCTGGCGGATGGGTGTCGGGTTCCTCATCGTCGCGGACGCCTCGTTCGTGGCCGCGATGCTGTTCAGCTACCGCTACCTCCGAGGCCTGAACACCGAGGGCGCTTGGCTGGTGCACGGTTCTGCCACTGCGCCCATCTGGGCCTCGTGGCTGCTCGCGGCGGGGCTCGTCCTCAGCGCCCTGGTCTTCATCTGGGGAGAGCGGGGTATGCGCGCTGGTGACAGCGCCCGGCTCGTCCTGGCCAGCGCCGTCGGCGTGGTCCTGCTCGTTGTGGTCGCCGTCGGGCAGGTCGTGCAGATCGCGGAGTTTCCGTTTGCGATCGCGGACAGCGCCTATGCCTCGACCATGTACCTGCTGGCCGGTGCCAACCTCTTCCACCTGGTTCTTACCTTGTTCCTGGGTGTTTCAATGTGGAACCGGGCGCGGCTGAAGAGGTACACGGCCACTGAGAACTGGCAGGTGGGAATCGTCGCGATCTGGTGGGCCTGGATCGCCTTGGCCGCACTGTTCAGCGCCCTCACCACCTCGTTCGTCGCCAGTCCTGCGGTCGGCGGCTGACCCGCTCTGCTCTCTGTCCCGCGCGGTCAGTCATGGGTCACCATCGAGTCGCCAAAGCTTGCCACCCAGCCTGGTAGTGCCATCGGCGAGAAGGACGCACCGTCACCGCTGACGGCCCACAGGACAGGCCCCTTGCTCGTTGTCGAGGTGGCGAAACCCCTGTGGTCTCCGGTGGGCGCCAGGTCGCTGACTCCGGCAGGAGCCGGGCCCCGCTTCGTCCACGTAAGCCCCGCGTTGATCGAGGAGTAGACGCTGTCGTCGCCCGCCTGACGACCCGCCTGTTCGCCGCTGTCCGCGACGCCGAGCATCCACACCTCCCGGCCGTGGCAGCCCCAGGCTGGTACGCCGGCAGGAAGGGTCAACGGCGCGCCAATCACCCACGTGGCTCCACCATCGGAGGTGGCCGCAAGGGCAACGGTCCCGCCGGTCCGTATCACCGGCATCGTCCACTGTTGTTCGCCTCCGCAGGGCGTCAGCGCGGCGACGACGTCCGAGCCGAGCCCGCCAACTGCGGACCAGGTGGCTCCGAAGTCCGTGGTGGTGAAGGCCACGTGCGAGCCGCCAGGTCCGTGGCCGGTCAGCCAGCCTCGGCCGCGCACGCCCCAGCTGAGGCCATCCAGCTGAAGGCGCCGGCCAGGAGCCAGCCGTGCGGCGTCGGTCAGGACGCGCCAGCCCTTCTGCCCGTCTTCAACGACAGTTCCGCCTCCTGCGCGAAGTACCGCAGTGACACCGCGCGGGCTGATCGCAACCGAATTTCGCCCAGGTGCAAGGGCGCCGGGCGTCTGGCCAGGGGTCCAGCTCGCGGCCGTGATCGGGCGGCGCAGCAGCGGGGAGAACAGGAGCTGGTCGAACGGAAGAGCGGCTACCACCAGCTCGCCGGAGCCTGCCGCGAAGGTCAGCCCTCCGCCGGTGGGCACCGCGATGGGAGTGATGTTGGTGACGCGGGCCCAGCCATCGGTGGTGTGCAGCAGCAGGAAGGCGGGCCCGCTGGGCCACACCGCCACGCCGGAGCCGCTGTCACTCATCTGTAGCCACGGGGACGCCGCGCGCAACGGCCCCGCGATGGCCGTGGATACATTCTTGGCACTGTCCTGGGGCGACGCTCCCGTGGACGCCGAAGGTGAGCAGCCGCCCAACACCATGAGCAGGGTCGCGAAGGCGGCACCCTGTCGATGTCGGGCGCCGTGAGCCCGGGGATCGCGAGCAGAAACCGACCTGGTTGCGCTCATGCCAGCAACCTCCGGATCTCATGCTCGATAAGTGCCGAATAGCCCTGGGACAGCTCAGGGTTCGCCTTGTCGCCCAGATATGACGTCGTCTTGCCGTCGGGTGAGATGAAGTAGATGCCCTCTCCATGGGCCACCATTCCGATCGCTGGCACCTGCACGACGATGCCGTATGCCGCGAGCACCTCGCCCAGCTGCGCGGGCGTTCCTGCCAGGAAGTGCCAGTTCGGCAGGTCGCCGAGGCCGTGTGATGTGGTGAACGACCGGACGTCCTCGACGCGGTGGAAGATCGGGTTGGTATCGATCGCCACGATCTGGACCCGGCTGGCCAGCGGCCCCAGTGCGCGGTCCGCGGCCGCGATCTGGTTGGCGATGATCGGGCAGTCGTCGCTGCATACCGGGTCGAGGAAGGTCACCAGCGTGAGGGTTCCGCCCAGCTTGCGCATCGAGACCGTGGCGCCCCTCTGGTCGGTCAGCGTGAAGTCGGGGGCCGGTCGGTGAGGTATGGCGATGACACCGCCAAGGCTGTCAGCCACGACAGCAGATGCGTCGGGTGGTCCGAGCATGGTTCCGGTCAGGAGCAGCGGAACCACCAGCACCGCGCCGAACCCGACGGTGCCCAGGCCGGTTCTTGCCGGAACGCTGCGCAGGATGCGAGACGCGCGTGGGGTCCTTGAAGGTTCGGCCGCAGGCGCGGGCCAACGCGGCCAGCCGGCGGCAAGAAGAAGGGCAAGCGGCAGAGCGGTGTTGGGGTCGGTGGACAGTCCGCCCAGGACCCCGAAGTCCTGGGCCAGCCACCACGTTGTCAGACAGAGCGCGACTCCCGCGGCGACGAATCCGGGTGCTGAGGAGAACAGCAGGCCGACTCCGAGGGTCACCAGGATGGCCACGATCGCGGCATTGAGCGCAACGGGGTGGTTCGCCGCCAGCTGGGTGGTGAAGGTGATCGGCGCCAGGAGCACGGCAAGCTGCTCGGTCTGGGCGCCGGCTTCGAAGGGCGCCGACAGGCCGCGGGCAGTCCAGCCGCCCTCCGAGGGCAACGCCTGCAGCGCGGCCGCCACGAGCATCCAGAGGCCCGTGAGTCGCCGGGCCAGCCTCAGAGCGTCGCCGGTGTTCCAACGGTTCCATGGCAGCATCAGCAACCCGGCAGCCAGGGCGTAGACCAGGGCGGCACCGGGCGCACCGGTGAGCCAGGACGCGCCGGGGGCGAACAACCCACCGAAGAACTCCCCGCCGGCCCAGACGGCGGCACTCCACAGCAGGCTGGCCCACAGGGCGGCTCTGGCGAGCAGGCCTCGGCCCCCAAGCAGCAGAAGCAGACCTAAACCAAGCTGGACGAATACGGTGACCGAGTCTGCAGCGACCGGGTGGTGCTCCCACGCCTGGGCGAACGGGTGAACCAGTTCGCCCAGCCAGCTCGGACTGGAGCTGATCCCGGGATCCAGGGTATGGGCGACAAACCCTGCCGGCATCGCCGGCTGCGCCTGCAGCAGTCCGGCCACCAGCCAGAGCAGACCCAAACCGATGCGCAGGAACCGCCGGGCTGACGGCTCTGGCGCATCGTGGTCGTTTGGGGAAGGCGGGGGCTGCGGCTGGCGCCCGGCGCTTCGGCGTTGCCACCACGACATCCCGGCGCCGGCCAGGGCGCCCGCCACCAACAACCACACCAGGATCTGCAGAACCAGTGTGGCCAGCGCAGGGAACATGCCGGTGAGCACGTCGCCGGACATCAGCGTCCCAACGCGCGACCGATGAGCGCGTCACAGGTGACCGAGAAGTTCATTTCCCTGCTCATCCCTTCGAAGTTTCTCCTAACATTGTGTTTGATAGATCGCTCCTGAACATTGGGTTTCATCGATTTGACCGACCAAGGGAGACCGGGTGTCCGTCGCCGGTTCCACCTGGGGTCTCGTGACCTCCGGGCCGTTGGTGTTGGCAGCGCCTATCGCCCTGGCCGCCGGCGCACTCTCGTTCTTCTCGCCGTGCTGTCTGCCGCTGCTGCCCGGCTACCTGTCCTTCGTGTCCGGAAGCCTCGGGGCGGACTCTGTACGTTCGGGACAGACCGTTTCCGCAGAGCAGGCAGTGGCCTCAAGGGACAACCTGCGTTCTGGACAGGCTGCGGCTTCGACGGCGATCGCGACAGCGACCGCGGCTTCGTCAGGGACCGCGGCCTCGACAGCGACCGCGGCTCCCACGCACGGCGTGTTCTCCCGCCGACGGGTGCGCTCGGCAAAGGTGGCAGGAAGTCGTAGCACCTTGATCGGGGCCATGCTCTTTGTGCTCGGGTTCGCCGCGGTCTTCACCAGCTACGGAGCCGCCTTCGGCGGGCTGGGCACTCTGCTTCAGTCGCACCAGCAAGTGCTGACGCGCATCCTGGGCTGCTTCACCATCGTCCTGGGCCTTCTGTTCGCCGGGGCCCTGGTCAGGTTTCCATGGGCCAACCGCAGCCTGAAGCTGCGATTTCGGCCGCCCACTGGTGTGGCGGGGGCGCCGTTGCTGGGGATCCTGTTCGGGCTGGGATGGACTCCGTGTATCGGCCCGACGCTAGCCGCGGTGCTGAGCCTGGCCACGACGACCAGCGGGGCCTGGCGCGGAGCGGCGCTGGCCTTCATCTACAGCCTGGGGCTGGGCATCCCGTTTCTGCTGGCAGCGCTCTCGGCTGATCGGGCCATGGCCGTCTACGACTGGCCCCGCAGGCACGCGGCCGCGGTGATGCGGCTGGGCGGGCTGATGCTCGTGCTGGTTGGGCTGCTTCAGGTCTCGGGTGCATGGGTAGCCATGATCGCCCGGATGCAGGGAGTGATCAGCGGCTTTCAGCCCCTCCTGTAACGCCCGATGCCAGCGCAGTCTCCCCCAGGAGCGGCCTCGCACCCGGTCGGCCATGAGCCAAATACGTGAGGGTTCCGCCCGCGCCGCCAGGTCGGTAGCGTGCCAGTCATGGCTGACACCGAGCAGATCTGGGACTTCACCGGTCTCAAGGCGATGTACATCAACGGCACCCTCAAGCGCTCGCCGGAGATCTCCAACACCGAAGGGCTCATTGAGGTGAGTGCCTCGATCATGCGCAGACACGGTGTCGAGGTCGAGGTTCTGAGAACGATCGACCGCGACATCGCCACCGGCGTCTATGCCGACATGACCGAGCACGGTTGGGCCAGCGACGAGTGGCCGCAGATCTGGGAGCGAGTCAGCGCAGCCAACATCCTGGTCGTCGCGGGACCGATCTGGCTGGGCGATAACTCCAGCATGACCAAGAAGCTCATCGAGCGTCTCTACGCACATTCCGGTGAGCACAACGAACAGGGCCAGTACACGTTCTACGGGCGGGTCGGCGGCGCGCTGATCACAGGCAACGAGGATGGCGTCAAGCACTGCACGATGAACATCCTGTACAGCCTTCAGCACGTGGGTTACGTGATCCCGCCGCAGGCCGACGCCGGGTGGATCGGTGAGGTCGGGCCGGGTGCGTCCTACCTCGATGAGGGGTCAGGTGGTCCCGAGAACGACTTCACCAACCGCAACACGACCTTCATGACGTGGAACCTGATGCATCTCGCGCGGATGATCCAGCATGCAGGCGGTATCCCGGCATACGGCAACTCCCGCACCGGCTGGGACCAGGGAGAGCGGTACGACTTCGTTCAGCCGAACCACTGAGTTCTGGTGTAGCCGGCCGAACGCCGGCGCGCGATACACAACAGGAACGTGGGTGCTGCAATGCCTTGCCCGGGGCCAGGAACGTTCCGTCGCCTCGCGTTTCGGTTACGGCGTTTCCGGTTCGGGGTTGTCGTCCCAGGGCCAGGCTCAAGCCCGCCGTCGGCAGCAGAATCACCGACAGGACGCCCGAGAGGGCGAGCGCTCCCGCTTGCTCTGCCGTCAGCACCCCTGCGTCCTGACCGATCTCGGCGGCTACCAGCAGAAACGGCAGCGAGGTCGCCAGCAGCAGACCCGCGGCAACCTGCTGGCGCGTGTCCAGCCGTCGTCGTAGCGCCACCGCCGGCACGGCTCGCACCAGGAGAAGCAGGGCAAGCACGAGGGGAACCAGGGCAAGGGCTGAGGGATCGCCCAACACGTCGCGAAGGTTCAGCCGAATACCGCTGGTAACAAAGAACACCGGGACCAGGAACCCGAAACCGATCGCGTCCAGCTTCACCGGGTATACCGGGTGGCTGGCTTCGGGATCCGGGTCCAGGAGCCGGGCCAGGCCACCGGCCAGGAAGGCACCCAGGACGGCCTCCAGCCCGACTTGGGAGGCCAGCAGTGCCAGTGCCGTGACCGCGAGCATGGTGAACCTGATCCGGGCCTGTCCCCCGCCCTCAGCCTGCGAGTGCACCGCCTCGGCTATCCGCTGGCGTCGGGACAGGTTGCCGACCGCCCACGCAGACCCGCCGGCCAGGACCACCACGAACCCGAGCACTGCGAGGGCATCGGCGGGTCCGTGCGACACGCTGAAACCCACCGAGATCAGCACGATGGCGGCCACCTCGCCAAGGGCCGCGCCGGCCAGGGTGAGCCGCCCGAAGGGTGTCGCGAGCAGGCCGGCGTCCTTGAGCAGCGGTCCCACCAGGCCCACCGAGGTGGCTATCAGCGCGGAGGCGACCAGAGCCGCTGCACGTGGCTTCCAGCCGACACCCCAGAGCATCCCGGCGGCCGCGACCGCCAGCACCAGAGACAGCAGCAGGGCGGTCCGTGCCGGCGCATCCTCCCGGGTGGCAAGAGCCCGGACGTCGACCTCGAACCCAGCCAGGAAGAGCAGGAACGCCATCCCGAGGACCGCTACGGCGGACAGCAGAGGGTCGACCATGACGACGTTCAGCACCGTGGGACCGAGAATGATGCCGCACAGCAGCTCGAGCAGCGGCCCCGGCAGGGGCAGCCCGGGCACCAGGCCGCGCAGCAGGGAGATGCCGGCGGCGACAGCCAGCACGACCACCAGGGCGCTCGACGTCATCGCCACCTCGGGATCGCCGTCATGGCTGCCCTCAGACCAGCTCGCCGTCCTGCACGACGTGCAGGAGGTAGGGGCCGTTGGCCGCCATCATCCGCGCCATACCGGCCTCAAGCTCTTCGCGCGTTCGGACCGTCTCCCCCTGGGCGCCGCAGAGCTCGGCATACTTCGCGAAGTCGGGGTTCCGCAAAGAGACCTGCCACTGGGGGAACTGGCCGGCCCGCTGCTCCTTGCCGATCTTGCCGAGCGACCCGTTGTCCAACAACACGTGCTTGACCGGTATGCCGTACTTCACCGCCGTCGTCAGCTCAGCCAGGTACTGGCCGAAGCCGCCGTCGCCGGTCACCGCGATGACCGGGCGGGTCGGGTCAGCGGCCCACGCCCCGATTGCCGCAGGGTAGCCAAAACCGATGGAGCCCAGGTACCCGGACATGAGCACCGGCTGGCCCTTTGACTCCAGGTAGCGCCCGAAGGAGTAGGCGTGGTTGCCGACGTCGACCGCAAAGACCGCCTCCGCCGGCGCGAGTCGGGACAGCACCTCGAAGACCGCTGCAGCAGGCAGCCCCTGGCCCCTGTCGTCCAGGGCTCGCCGCGCCTTCTCGGCACGCCAGATCTCCAGCCGGGCCGACACGTCAGGTCTCTGGTCGAGGGCCAGCGGGCCGGGGCCGATAGCAGCGTCCAGGGCCGCCAGCGCGAGTGGTGCATCGGCCAGCACCGAGACGTGGACCGTGTTGAACCGCCCGATGGTGGCAGGGGAGTGGTCGATGCTCACCAGGGTCTTGTAGGTGGCGATGCCGGTGTGGTTGGAGAAGGAGGCTCCCACCACGAGGACGAGGTCGGACTCGTTCATCAGCCAGCTCGCGACCGGCGTGCCGCTGCGCCCCAGAACCCCCGCGGCCAAAGGGTGGTCGTCCGGCACCAGACCCTTGGCCTTGAACGTCGTCAGGATCGGGGCGCCCAGCCGCTCAGCCAGGGACAGCAGCTCGGCAAACCCGGCGCGCGCCCCGTCCCCCGCCACGATCACCGGACGCCTGGCTTCGCGCATCAACTCCGCTGCAGCGTCTATGGACGCGCGCGAAGGAGGAGTATGCCGGTCCGCAAGCCGCCCCTGCGGACCCACGGCCTTGGCGTCGCTGGGCAGCACCTGCACCTCATCGGGTATCACCAGGTGAGCCACCCCCCGGCCATCGATCGCATGCTTGACCGCGCTGGCGACGAGCTCGCCGTGGTCGCTGCCGGCCTGAAGGGTTGCGGTCGAGATGGCCACGTTGCCGAAGGCCGCATTCAGATCCAGGTCCTGGAACGCTCCCCGCCCGAGCAGGGAGCTGGGCACCTGCCCGGAGATGGCGATCACCGGCGCGCCGTCGACCTTGGCGTCATACAGACCGGTCAGCAGGTTCGTGGAGCCCGGGCCGGCGATCGCCAGGCAGGCGGCCGGACGACCACTGAGCTTGGCATAGCCACTGGCCGCGAAAGACGCGGCGCCCTCGTGCCGGATACCGATGTAGCGGAGCTCGCCGCGCTCCTCCGCGCGGCGCATCGCGTCGGCCACCCCAAGGTTGGAGTGCCCGACCATGCCGAAGACCTGAGTCACGCCCCAGGCCACGAGGGTCTCGACGACCACATCGCCAACGGTGCGGACGTGGTCGGGCAGGTCGGGCAGCTCGACCCACGCGCCGTCCTCCCGCTCCTCCACCACAAACGCCGGAACCGCATCGGCAAAGTCCCCGGGCGGCACACCGGTGAGCGGGTCGTAGTCGTACCCGTGCCACGGGCAGCGCAGCAGACCCTTCTCGATGGAGCCCTCGCCAAGCGGGCCGCCCTGATGCGGGCACGAGTTCTCCAGGGCGCCCAGACGCCCACCACACCGGGACAGGGCAACCGGACGACCGTCGACGACCGCCGCGCGGACCCGACCTTCCTCGGGTATGTCGACATCCTCGACCCGGTGCCAGGTCGTGGCGCTCATGACGCCGCTCCAGAGCTGTGGCCCCACACCCGTAGCGGGCAGCGGGTTGTTCCGGAAGGCCCGGCGACGGTGGTCATCAAAAGCACCCCTCGGTCTTGGCGGCACCAACTCTGCAGAACCGGTACACGGGTGCACCCGCACCCCGTTCGTGGCGTTCAACACCCACCCGAACAGTGGATCAGGGCAGGTACCGCGTGACAACCCTCGCTGGACGCTCTTCGTCGGACAAGGCGCGTGACCAGCTGGATCGACTGCGCCTCGAGGCTGTGAAATACCGAAAAGCTACCGTGGTGCGCCAATATCGATCGCAAGCGTCAGTGGTCGCGGAAGAGGCGGGCCTGTGTTGTTGTTGGTTCCATCGTGAGTATGACGGTTGAAGTCTGGTCCGACGTTGTCTGCCCGTGGTGCTACATCGGCAAGCGCCGCTTCGAGGCGGCGCTAGCGCTGTTCGCGCACCGCGCCGAGGTGGAACTGGTCTGGCGCAGCTTCGAGCTTGACGTGGCCGCACCCCCGAGCGCCGCCGGGCAAGGGACGTACGCTGAGCGGCTCGCGAGCAAATACCACTGCCCGGTCCTCGAGGCGCAGGCCATGATCGACAACATGACCGCGACCGCGGCAAAGGAAGGCCTCGACTTCCGCTTCGACCTCGCCCGTCCTGGCAACACCTTCGACGCGCACCGGTTGCTGCACCTCGCCCTCGAGCACGGTCGGCAGGACGAGCTCAAGGAGCGCCTCGACCGCGCGACGTTCACCGAAGGCTCCCCAGTCTCCGACCATTCCGCACTGCGGGCCCTTTGCACGCAGGTCGGGCTGCCCGAGGCGGAAGTGAATGCCGTGCTGACCTCAGATCGTTACTCCGACGCGGTTCGCGCCGACGAGGCGCAGGCCCGGGCGTACGGCATCAGCGGCGTCCCCTTCTTCGTCATCGATGGTCGCTACGGCATCTCCGGAGCCCAACCCGCCGACGCCGTCCTGCAGACACTGGACAAAGCCTGGTCCGAACACTTGCCGCTCACGCTGGTGACTCAGGATGGCTCTGCGCCCTCCTGTGAGGGTGACTCATGCGCGATGTGACGCCAGGTCTGTCGGCTCGCTGCCGGAATTCACCCTGGTAGGACGGCCACCCAAACCGATCACCATCCGCTGCATCGCTTCTGGTAGCGGTCGCCGACGACTTGGACCTGGGTCGATGCGCCTCGTCATTCATCGTGTGGCGGAGATGGGGTACGGCCGCGAGTGGCCGGCCGCGAGAAGGCTGGCCCGTAGCTTTCGTCGTGCGTCGAAGAGTGTCTTGTAGACGGCATTCCGGTTGACCCCGAGTTCGCGAGCGAACGCATCCATCGGAACTTCGTTCAAGGCAATGGCCACGAACACGCGACGCTGCAAAGGGGTCAGGTCAACATCGATAGCTCGCCTGAGCGTGGCGAACAGCTCGCGTTGTTCAACGCGCAGTTCCGGTGAGTCGGCGAGGCCGGACGGGAGACGCTCCCACGCGTCCTCATCCCAGGCCGCCCGTCTCTCTCGCCAGAAGTGGCGGCCCATCTTCGTTGAGACTTCGAAGATCACGAATCGGAAAGCCCATGTCGTGAACCGACTTTCGCCACGGAACTCGGTGACCCTTCTCCTGATCGCCATGATGGCGTCATCCGTCGCCTGCTGGGCAACGTCCTCGAGCTCTGGGCCGCCCAGCCGAAGCGAGCCTGCGCGGCGAGCCACCTCATGTCGCGCGACCCTCAGTAGCAACGCATGCAGAGCGACAATGCACTCTTCGAGGGCGCTGCCAGTTGCCTGAAGGCCGTTGACCCACGCGATCGAGGCGTCGTCGGGCTGCGCCTTGGCTGAGAGTCGCGCCGATGCCCTGGTCATCGTGCTGATCGCGGGCGCGACTGCGCCACCCCCGCCAGGGCACGGCCCGGTCGACGGTCGAGGAGTTCGTTCGTGACGCCGAGTCCTCCAACGTCGCGGCCAGCTTGCGCAGGTTGCCCGGCCAGCTGTAGCCGACCAGCGCCGTCCGGTTGGACGGCAGCGAGTCGGCTGCGTGCCCAGGACTGGCTGACCGTACGTCGTAAGTCGGGTGGGAAGTCGCAGCTGTCCTGAAGGGCGAGCCGCGCCAGAGGCAAGAGGTCACCGGGTGTGTGTGTCAGCTGGGCCTTGGGCACTGTGCCACCTCGATTCTCAGGTTTTGCTGTCGTGGCGGCGAGCATGCCAGCCGCGCGGGCCCGGAACTGTTTCAGAATGTCACACCAAGGGGGTCCCTTTCGATGAGTTGGGAGCCGCTATTTGGCTACGCCCCCGGATGCGTTCGCTTCCCGTGACGGCTGCATCCGGGGCCGCCGACGGCACCACGCTGCACGGTCTTCACGGGCGAGCTCCTGAGAACGTCGCTGGCCCGGAACGGTCGCACTGGTCGCAGTTCCAGATGTTCACTCGCATCCCCTTTCCCCAGACCGGAGGCGCCGGTACGTTTGTGACGACCGCTCACCTGAAACCCTTGGCGCCGGTGCATGAGAAGGTGACGGTGGTCGGCACCTCCTTCGGCGCGGCCACTCCCTTTGCACCGACACTTGCGTAATTCCGCCGCCTGAACTGGAGGTTGCACGTGTGGGTTCGTATCGACGAGATCAGCTTCCCGGCTGACCGCGCCGACGATGTGATCGACGATGTCCGAAACCACGCCGTCTCCAGACACGACGGCGATGGATTCCGGGGGTTCAGGTTGCTTGTCGACAGGGCGCACGGCCGTGCCCTGGATGTGTCGTACTGGGATGGACAGAGCGGGGCTCTGGCTGGTGAATCGGACCCGGACATGAACCCGACCCGAATGGCTGCGCCAACCGTCATCCGCTCGGAGGTCTACGAGCTGTCCATCGACGCCACCTGATGTAACAAGGTGCGGGGCCTTCGCGCCTCGTGATCTCGCCTGCGAGGCGGTTGGTCGACGGCGAGAACTCCTGGAAGGGCGCTGGTAAGAACCGGCTGCATCGGGACACTAATCATGCATGACATCTTTGGAAAGCACCGTCGGCCAACGTGACGACCCTGGCGACCCGGCCCGCTACCCGGCAATGGTCGCGCGCGTCAACCAGGTGGAGCCCGTCCCTCGACGCATCCGCGGGTTCTTGGCAGATGAGCTCATCGTCGACACCGTTCGCGCGTTGTACGTGTGGGAATGGGCCAACTACCCGCAGTACTACATCCCGTTCGAGGACATCCGTCCAGGGGCTCTCGTCGATGAGGAACACGTCCAGCGGACCAGGCGGGGGCCCGTCAGGCTGCACAGCGTGCAGGCGAGAGGTGTCCGACGCGACCGCGCGGCACGTGTCCTCACGGATTCACCGGTCGAGGGCCTGACGGGCACGGTTCGCTTGGAGTGGACTGGCCTGGACCGCTGGTTTGAGGAGGATGAGCAGGTCTTCGTCCATCCCAGGAACCCGTATGTCCGCGTTGATGCGCTCCGGTCCACGCGACCGGTCCGGGTCGAGCTGGATGGCGTCGTGTTGGCGGAGTCCGCGTCCCCCGTGATGGTCTTCGAGACCGGTCTTCCGACCCGCTACTACATCGCTCGCACCGAGGTGAACTTCGAGCACCTGGTCGAGACCGCGACGATCACTGAGTGCCCCTACAAGGGGACCACCTCGCGCTACTGGTCCATCCAGGTCGGTGAGGCAGTTCACAAAGACCTGGCGTGGTGCTACGACTTTCCGACACGTCAGCTCTCCCCGATCGCGGGGATGCTCGCCTTCTACAACGAGAAGGTGGACATCGTTCTTGATGGCACCAGGCTTGATCGGCCGAAGACCCACTTCTTCAACTAGCCGAGGGACTGAATGACCTCTGACCCGTGCACAGTCCGCCCCTTCGGGCTCCCGGCCGCGAAGAGTAACTTGGCTACGTTGGCGTTGCCAGTTGGCCCCGCCGCCCTTGTTCATCGACTTCACGAGAGTTGGTTGGCAGTGTCCGTCGAGGTCCCCATCGGATCGGCTCTCGGCCGAAACGATGGCGCGGAGCCTGACGAGGTCTCCATGCGACGGGTCGAAGGTCTGCGGGCATCCGGCCGGAGTCACGACGGGGGTATGTCTGTCCTGCACGCGGTCCTGCACGCGGTCCTGCTGAGCGTCGCAACGAGCTCAGAATGAGCCAGGACCGCGACATTGATGCCCTGCTCGCCGCAGAGCCCGTGGACGCCGGCTGCGCCGCCGGATTCGAGGTGCTCCACCGCTACGTCGACGAGGAGCTGTCCG
>JBDTYK010000053.1:0-13069 GCA_040005715.1 Actinomycetota bacterium
CGATGCAGGCCACCATCGAGGCGGTCAATGACGGGATCCTGCCCAGCGACGAGACAACCCTGGCCACGCTCACTGATCAGTCGCAGCGACTGCACCGGCTCGTGGGCGACCTGTCTGCGGTATCGCGGGCGGAGGAGCGGCAGCTGAACCTGGACCCGGTCATGGTCTCGATCCAGGACCTGCTGTCCGAGGTGGTGGCCGGAGCCCGACCGCGATTCGAGGCCAAGGGAGTCAACCTCAACGCCGATGAAGGAGCCGGCGGCGGCCAGGTGCTGGTCGACCCCGACCGGTTGACCGAGGCCCTGGGGGCACTGCTGGACAACGCCCTTCGGCATACGGACAAGGGTGGCGCCGTCATCATCAGCGCGACCCGACACGACAACCGATGCCGGATCGCGCTGACCGACACCGGCGACGGCTTCGACCCCGATATCGCCGGCCAGCTGTTCGAGCGCTTCTACCGCGGAGACAGCTCGCGGACCGTCAACGGCGCCGGAAGCGGTATCGGGCTGACCATTGCCAAGGCGATCATCGAGGCCCACCATGGACAGCTCCGCGCCCACAGTGACGGACCCGGCACAGGCGCAAGCTTCGAGATCACCCTGCCGATGGTCTCTCGCGGTCGCTAGGTGGGCCGTCCTTTAGCAAACCTTTACGCGATGTCCTCCAATACCCTCATCTGCCTGGCCGAGGATGAAGACGTGGCCTGAGCCGAGGCAACCCCCGAAGGGGAGGCAACGCCCGGACCCTGACTGACTGGAGCGAGTGGATGACCAGGAAGACTGAGACATTGGACAGGCAGTCGAAGCGCGACAGCGCCCGGATCGCCCGACTCGAGGCGGTGGCGAAGACGCAGCGACGCAGCGCCCGGCGACGGATCGCGGTCACCGTGGGCGCTTCGGTGACGGCGGTCGCGCTGGTCGGCGGTACGTTATGGACGGTAGTGGGTTCTGGCGACTCAGGGTCTTCCACACAGAACAATGTCGCGCTGACCGGTATGCAGACCTACTCCGGGCTGGCCCGCGACCACGTGGACGGCCCCGTGTCCTACCCGCAGACTCCCCCCGTCGGAGGCGCGCACTCGTCCATCTGGCAGAACTGCGGCGTGTACTCCGCACCGGTGCGCAACGAGAACGCGGTTCACTCCCTTGAACATGGCGCCATGTGGATCACCTACCGTCCGGGTCTGGCGGCCCCCGAGCTGGCAACGCTTCTGAAGGACGTCTCCGGGCAGCCCTACGCGCTAGTCAGCCCCTACCCGGGGCTGCCGTCCCCCATCGTTGCGTCGGTGTGGGGCGTTCAGCTGAAGCTCAGCTCGGCCAGCGACCCCCGCCTGCAAGCATTTGTCGACACGTTCAAGTCTGGCACCCAGGCACCCGAGCCAGGCGGGGAGTGCAGCGGAGGTGTCGGCACCCCACAGGGCTGACCCCGATCACATGACATCGCCGAGGGCGGAGATCCGGGTTGCTCAGACACGGGGCAGGAAGATCCGGAAGGTAGACCCCTGTCCCGTTCCGGGGCTGGCTGCGGTGAGCTGCCCGCCGTGGGCCTCGACCAAGGCTTGGGCGATGGCCAGCCCGATGCCAGATCCTCCGTGAGTTCGATCCCGCGCGGTGTCAACCCGATAGAAGCGTTCGAAGATATGGGGCAGGTGCTCCGCGGGGATCCCCTCGCCCGTATCTTCGACGGACAGCGCCACCTCAGCTGCCTCTGGCCATGAAGCCGCCGAGATCGTGACGCTTCCACCTGCAGGGGTATGCCGCAGCGCGTTATCCAGGAGGTTGCCGAGGACCTGGCCCATCCGTTCGGGATCGACGAGCAGCCGGGGTAGCCCGGCCTGGATGCTCGTGACCAGCCGAACGCCTTTCGTCTCGTAGCCCTCGGTGAACGAGTCGACTGAGGCTGAGACCAGCGACTCTGGGTGCAACGGGCACATGTCGAAGCGAACCTGCCCCTCTTCCGCCTGGGAGACGGAGGTGATGTCCTCGGACAGCCGGGTCAGGCGTCGGGTCTGGGTACGCAGCAACTCGGCCGTCCCGACGTCCAACGTCGCTACTCCATCCTCCAACGCTTCCAGGCCGGCCTCCAAAGTCGCCACCGGGGTGCGCATCTCGTGTCCGAGATCAGCCAGGAGTCTACGGCGGGTCCGCTCGACCGACCCAAGACGGGAGGCCATCTGGTTGAACCCCAACGTCAGGGCATCGAACTCCGCCCCCAGCCCCGGGGAGGAGACCCTCACGTCGTACCGTCCGCCGGCAACCTCACTCGCTGCGCCGGCGATGATGGCCACTGATCGGCCAATGCGGCGCGCTATGTAGACGTTGACCGCCATGGCCACAAACAGCGCGGCAAACAACGCCAAGGACAACGAGATGGAGGTGGCGCTCTGGTACGCCCTCTCGATATGCAGGCTCTCGGCCGATGAGGCTCCCACGTTGGCCCGTGCCAGGTGCGTGTGGAAGAGGGGCGGGCCGACAGTGGCCGCAATCGTCCATGCAGTGAGCGTGCTGGTCAGCAGAACCAGGGTCTGGGCCACCAGCAGGCGACCAGCCAGGCCCCCACGACGCCCGTTTGGCTTGCCAGCTTTCCCTATCACGTTCCCTGGCCCATACGGTAGCCGATTCCGCGAACCGTAAGCACATACCGCGGTGAGCTGGGATCGTCGCCAAGCTTCCTGCGCAGGTGCCCGATGTGAACGTTGATCAGGTGCTCGCCGCCGACCCAGGTCTGGTCCCACACCGAGTCGATCAGCGCCTGGCGGGTGAAGACCATGGCGGGCCGAGCCGACAGAGCCTCCAACAGGTCGAACTCAGTGCGCGTCAATGCCACCGCCTCACCGTCAATAAGGACCTCCCGTCCCAACACGTCGATGCTTAACCCCCCGAACACTCGCAGTGGCACCTCTGGGACGGGCTGCCCGCTGATGGTGGAGGCTCGCGGCCGGCGCAGCATCGCATGGATGCGGGCCATCAGCTCACGCGGGCTGAACGGCTTGGTCAGGTAGTCGTCCGCCCCCACCGAGAGGCCGATGAGCTTGTCAATCTCCTCTGTGCGGGCGGTGAGCATCACGATGTAGCAGTCTGAGAACGTCCGCACCACCCGGCAGACCTCGACACCGTCGACCACAGGCAGCCCCAGGTCCAAGACCATCACGTCGGGATCGACCTGTCGGGCCTGATCAATCGCCGCCTGCCCGTCATGGGCCATGGAAACCTCAAAACCATCCCGGGTCAGGTAGGAGCCCACGAACTCGGCCAAACCTCGTTCGTCATCAACGACCAGGACACGAAGACCGGTTGGCGACGCCGGCTTAGGGATTGGGTTGCTTGATGGTTGGCTCATCGTCCCAGTGTCGGGGACTCTGAGCCCAGCCCGGACACCGGGACTCCCGACCTGTGGGAGGAGGCAGGGTCCATGAGGACTCATTCCCCCTGTGGAGCCGGACCGGTCGACTTCACCAAACGTTGACTGTTTCCCTGAGGTGTTCTTCACCACGAAGATCCATCGTTGGTCCAGGACGCAGAACTGGGTGGTCACAACTCCTGGCTGTGCCTGCGAGCGAACGGAGATTCACGTGCGGCCGGTTCTGTTCTCGGTCTTTGGTTTTGACATTCAGTCCTACGGGGTGAGCAAGGCACTGGCCGCACTGGTGGCCGCCTTCCTGCTTGCCCGCGCCTTCGAACGGATGACGCTTAAACGGGACTCGGCATACTCCCTCGTGCTGTGGGCGACTATCTGGGGCTTCGTCGGCGCCAAGATCTACTACCTGCTCGAGCAGCTGCCCAATTTCGACCTTCACCACCTGGGCGGGATGGGCTTCACCTGGTACGGCGGTCTCATCGGCGGCGTCGTGGCCGCGCTGGTCATCGTGCACCGCCACAGGCTTCCGCTCGGGGCGGTGGCTGGTGCCGCCGCGGTCCCGCTCACCATTGCCTACGGAATCGGCAGGCTCGGCTGCCTGCTCTCCGGTGACGGCACCTACGGCAGACCTACGTCTGTGCCCTGGGCGATGACCTTCCCCAACGGCGTGGTCCCCACCACCGTGCCCGTCCACCCCACCCCGTTGTACGAAGCGCTGGCTGCCGTTTTCATCGCTACCGTCCTGTGGGTGCTTGGCAAGCACTGGAACCCGGCCGCCGTATTCGGTGCCTACCTTGCGCTGAGCGGCATCTCCCGGTTTCTCGTGGAGTTCCTGCGGATCAACGAACCTGCCCTGCTCGGGCTGACCCAGCCACAGCTCTGGGCGGTGGTCAGCCTGCTGACCGGCGTCGTCCTGATTGTTCGGACCCAGCACCTCGACCGTCCAAGACGAACAGCGGTGCAAGCGACACCCACCGAAGAGGTAGTCACAGCAGGGTCATCCATCTGAAGCTTCAGCACCATTCACCATCCGAACACCAACGGGAGTGGGTTCGAGGTCCACGTTTGAGACCAGAAACCCGGAAGGAGGCACCTCATGACGATGAGCACCTGGATGGTCCTCGGCGTGATCTGCCTGCTTTACGTCGCCTTCGGGATCTGGGCGGTGTCCCAGATCTTCCCCCGCGCCCCGGCGGCCACACCGCGATCGGACCTGGATCAGAATGCCCCGATCGTGGGGCAGGATGCGCCCATCTCCGGACGGTCCACAAAGGCAAGGACCGTGCCCTGACCTGACCTGCGCGTCCAGATCAGCTTCTGCGTCTGTTGCTGCCTGCTGGGTCTTGCGCAAACCTTTACCAGACGTTTTCCAAGATCCTCATGTGTCTGGCGGACCGTGAAGGCATGACACAAGTTGATGGGTCCCCGGTAACGGGAAGGCAAGACCTGGACTGGGACAGCCCCCCGACCCCAGAGGCCGGCATATCCGTTGCGGTCACAGTGGTTGAGGCGCCCGCGTGCCACCTTTGTGAGGACGCGAAGTCCACGCTGGCGACACTTGCAAAGTCCTATCCGTTGACCGTTCAGGTGCTGTCGATCAGCGACAAGCCCGGTCGGGCACTGATGGACCAGCACAGGGCCCCGATGAGTCCCCTGGTGCTTCTGGACGGGGAGTACTTCAGCTCCGGGCGCCTTCCTCGGCGAAAGCTCGAGAAGCGGCTGTCGAAGGAACTGCGCGGTGAGACCCATGGGTGACCTGCTGACCACCGGCTCGGTGCTGGCCGCCTTCTTCGCCGGCGGCGTGGCACTGTTCGCGCCCTGCTGCATCGTGTTCCTGGCACCCTCCTACCTCGCCGTTGCCGTCAAGAACCGCCGCTGGCGGCTGCTTCCGCTGACCTTCATCTTCGCTGCCGGGCTGGGCGTGATCCTGCTCCCCATCACCTTGGGGGTCAGCCTGATCGCAGGGACCATAGCGCATTACCACGAGCCGTTGTACTACGCCGGCGGGGTGCTGATGCTGGCCCTGGCCGTGTTCACCCTTTCCGGCCGGATGGTCAGCCTGCCCAACTTCGTCCGGGCCCCGGACACCAGCCGTGGGGACTCAGCCAGCTTCTTCGCCTTGGGAGTGTTCTCCGGGCTTGCCAGCAGCTGCTGCGCCCCAGTCCTGGTTGGCGTGATGACCCTGTCGGCGCTGTCCGGGTCGCCAGTCGGTGGCGTGATCCTGGGCCTGGCCTACGTCTTCGGCATGGCGTTCCCGCTGTTCGTCATGGCGTTGTTGTGGGACCGGTTCCACCTCGGCGAACGCAAGTTCCTCAAGGCTCGACCGGTCCGGATCCACGTGGGCACCCACATCCTGGCCACCAACACCGTCAACCTCGTGGTCGCGGCAGCGTTCACCGTGATGGGCCTGTTCGTGATGTACCTGGCCGGCAGCGGGAAGATGACCTCCGGCGGGGGGTTCCAGGTAGCTTTCGGCAAACGTCTGGCGTCGACTTTCGGCTGGGTGGAGAAGGTCACCGCCCCGGTCCCGGAGGCAATCCTCGGCCTGTTCGTCCTGGCGCTGGCGGGTGTCTTCGTCTACGCCACCCTGCGCAACCGCCCCAGCCGAGGGCAGCTCTGCTCGTCAACGGAGGACCCCGAAGACGAGGACGCTCCGTCCCCCCACGAGGACACCATCGAAGCAACCTCCAGCCACAAGTAAGGACCCCCTCATGACCACAGGAACCAGACAAGGCACAGCTCAGACAAGCCACGAGCACATCAAGGCGTTGCGAGAGGCCCAGGCAGAACAGGCGCGGCGCAAGAGGCTTTGGGTCCGGCTCGCGTCGGTGGGCGCCACCTTGGCCGTGATCGGGGTCATCGTGGCGATGATGATGAGCTCGCGTCAGGAGTCCTCCGCCGTCACACGGCTCGCCCCTGACTTCACCCTCACCGACACCTCCGGGACACAGGTGACCCTGTCAGCACTGCGCGGCAAGAACGTCCTTATCTACTTCAGCGAGGGCGCCGGCTGCGAGGCCTGCATCACCCAGATGGGACTGATCGAGAAGGACCCGAGATTCGCAGCTGAAGGCCTCACGGTGCTGCCAATCGTGATGGACCCCAAAGATGACATCACCGCCGCCATGGCGACCAACGGCATACGAACACCGTTCCTGCTCGACGACGGCACCGTGTCCAAGGCTTACGGGACCCTCGGCAAGGGCATGCACTCCGACCTGCCCGGACACAGCTTCATCCTGATCGACAAGACCGGCAAGCAGCGCTGGTACGGCGAGTACCCCTCGATGTTCATCTCACCAGACGACCTGCTCAACGAGGTCCACAACCACCTGACCAGCTGAGCCGCTGCACAGCTCGCGGCCGTCAAAGCCCGCGGGTGCCTATGCAAGTAGAGACGGGAAGACAAACATGAGTTCTCAACCGGTATCCGTGGAGGATCGCGGGGACGCTGCCGAGTTCAAGCATGAGCTTCTCAGACGTCTCGGCCTTCCAGCCGATGCCAGCGAAGGGGACATCGAGGCGGCCCGTAACGTGCTAGCGGAGTTCCTCGAGTTGGCCCCGCACAAGATTCAAGGGTGGACGGCGGCTCAGACCGCGGACGTGGACGAAGCGTTCGCCTTGTTATCCGGGCCTGAGCACCTCCTGATTTCGACAAGCCAGAGGGCTTTGAGGGTTCAGCGCCGGCCGGGCGAAACACCAGGACGCAGTAGCCCTATGCCGGTCGTTCCGGTGGCATCTACCGCCGTGACACGCAAGAAGCGGCGGAAGCAAGTGATGTGGGCGGTCGCGCCCCTGCTCGTGATCGCCGTTGTCTTCCTGGTCTTCCAGCTCGGCAACAGCTCCACGGCCCCCGACACGTCAGGGACACCGACAGCCCAGCAAACCTCAGCGCCATCGGGGGCTCCAAGCACAGTCCCGGTCGACAGTACGAAGGTCGCCGCCCTGATGAAGAAGCTCAGCACGAACCCGAAGGACACTGCCTCGATCCTTGCACTCGGCGACATCTACTTCGCCGCCGCCGACTACAAGAACGCGAGCATCTGGGAGCAGAAGGCTCTGGACGTCGACCCGAAGAACCAGGCGGCGCTCCTGGCGATCGGCGCAGCGCAGTTCAACGTCGGCAACAAAGCCGAGGCCAAGAAACACTGGCTCACCGCCGTGGCACTTAACCCCAAGTCTGCCGAGGGTCACTACGACCTTGGTTTCCTGTATCTGAGCCAGACCCCGCCCGACAAGGTCAACATGACCGCCGAGTGGAACAAGGTCATCGCGATCGATCCCACGTCTGAGCTTGCGAAGTCGGTTGCCACCCACCTGAACGCCCCAACTCCCACACCCACGGCCAAATAGCGCCATGACAGTTCTCACCGTCCTGCTGGCTTTCCTGGCGGGAATCGTGTCCTTCGCGTCCCCGTGCTGTCTGCCGCTGGTCCCGGCCTACCTGAGCTACATGATCGGGACGACCCCAGCCGACTCGCCGAAAGCGCGACGGGTCGCGTTCCACCACTCCCTCGCCTTCGTTCTCGGATTCAGCATCGTGTTCGTCGGGCTGTGGGCCTCGATCGGACTCGTCGGGTACTTCCTGCGGGACTACCTGGGGATCCTGCGGCAGGTGGGCGGCGCGATCATCATCGTGATGGGCCTGCACGTCGCAGGGCTGATCCGGATCTCAGCCCTGTACCGGCAGGTCTCGGTCCCGACCGGGCGCCTGGTCGGAAGGTCAGAGTCCGGGGACGGCACCGTCAAGCTTCTTGCCCCCAACTACGGCCGCTCGACCCTGATGGGCATGGCCTTCGCCGCCGGCTGGACCCCGTGCGTCGGCCCCATCCTCGGCGGCATCATCGGCCTGGCTTCGTTGGGCTCGAGCGTCGGCCAGGGCACCGTCCTTTTGCTGGCCTACGCCATGGGCCTTGGGGTGCCGTTCGTCCTGGTCGCGGTGGGTGCGACCGCGGCGAACCGGCGACTGGCGTGGTTCCGCAAACACGAGGCCGGGGTCTCACTGGTGACCGGGGCGATGCTCATCGTGGTCGGCTTCCTGATGATCACGAACGTCTTCGAAAAACTGTCCGGTGTCCTACCCAACTTCGGTATCTGAGGAAGATTTCACATGAGCCAAGACGTCCGCGAGCGCCCGACCAAATCCGACGCAGATCAGTCCCTGGACGGCCTCGACGGAGGCCCCGCCGTCGCTGCTTCGGACATCACGGAGCGGATCTGGGGGTTCTTCATCTCCATGCGCACCGGGCTCTTGCTGATCCTCGCCCTGGGTGTGCTGTCACTGATCGGCACCCTGCTGGTGCAGACGCCCGCGGGACTGGCCAGTGACCCGGCGGACTACGCGGGCTGGCTGGCCTCCATTCATTCCAAGTACGGCGGCTGGACCCCCGTCTTCGACAAGCTGGGCTTCTTCGCGGTGTTCACCTCGATCTGGTTCAAGGCGGTCATGGTGCTCCTGACCACGAGCGTCCTGGCCTGTTCGATCAACCGGGCCCCTCGCCTGTGGAAGCTGGCTTTTCACCCGCATACCCGGATGGGCCAGTCGTTTTTCACCCATGCGCCTCTGGGGGCGAGCGTGGTGGTCCCGGCCGAGCCCGACGAGACGACGGACTACGTGCGTGAGGTCCTGAAGGCTCATCGCTTCAGGACGGTCACCGACCCGGACGACGGCGAGGTGAACCTGTACGCCGACCGGTTCCGCTGGGGTCCGTTCGGGACCGTGATGGCCCACGTGAGCTTCGTCATCATCCTGCTGGGTTTCTTCCTCAGTGCGACCACCGGTTTCAAGAACACCGGCCTCGTCGTCCCGGTCGGCTCGACGGTCCAGGTCGGCAACGGGACCGGGCTGTCGGTCAAGGCCGTGTCCTTCAACGACGCCTACTACCCCGACGGCTCCCCCAGCGACTACGCGAGCGACCTCATCCTCTATAAGAACGGAGCCCAGGTCGAAAGGCAGACAATCAGGGTCAACCACCCCATGAAGGCCGGCGGCGTCTCGTTCTTCCAGTCGTTCTTCGGCGAGGCCGCGGCCGTGAAGGTCACCGACGGCGCCGGCAAGACCCTCTACCATGACGCCGCCGCACTGCAGTACCAGTCCAAGGACGGAACCCACAGCATCGGCAAGTTCGACATCAAGGGCAAGGGCCTGACCGTCTACGTCGTCGATGTTGCCTCCGGCCAGGTCGACCCAAACATCAAAGCCGGTCAGCTGCAGCTCGAGGTCGACCAGGCGGGAAAGACAGAACCAGTCGCCACCCAGGTCGTGGACCAGGGCAAACCCACGACGATCGCCGGCCTGACCTACACCTTCGAACGCACCCGCCAGTACACCGGGCTGATCGTGGCCCAAGACCCCGGCGCGCCCTTCGTCTGGGTGGGCTCGACGCTGCTGGTGCTCGGGCTCTTCATGGTCTTCTTCTTCCCGCACCGCCGGGTATGGGTGCGGATCCGCAAGACATCTGGCGGCAGCGAGGTCCTGTGCGCTTCCACGATCAAGCGCGACCTCGCATTCAAACCTCAGTTCCACCAGATCGTCACCGACATCCAACTCGCCACAGTCCCGTCGGACACCATCGAAAGAGCGGAGAGGAACGATGCTTGAGCTGTCGCAGTACAGCCTGATCGGCGGCCTCATCCTCGTAGTCCTTGCCTTGCTCTGCTACATCCTGGTTCTCACGCTGGGCCGGTCAGTTCGTCGGGCGCCGGTCATGGCCTACGCCGGAGGGAGCTCCGGAGGTGGCGCGGACTGCGACGCCGGCCGGAGGGCTGAAGGCGGCGGAACCTCCGCGGGTGTGAACTCAGCACAGCCGCGAACGCTGGCGCTGTATGGCACCTACCTCACCCGCCTGGCCCTGGTCTTCCTCACCGCCTGCCTGGTCCTGCGGACGATGGCCGTCGGGCACGGGCCCTTCACCAACCAGTACGAGTTCTCAGTCGCCTTCGCGTGGGGCATGGTCGCGGCCTACGTCTACTTCGAGCACCGCTACCACGTCCGCACCATTGCCCTGCTTGTTCTTCCGATCGCGGCGGGAATGCTGCTTTACGCCCTGACGGTGGGGGCCACCGCCAACCCCCTGGTGCCGGCACTGCAGAACAACCTGCTGCTGACCATCCACGTCGCGGTGGCGATCGTGGCCTACGGGGCGTTCTCGATCTCCTTCGCGGCGGCGGTGCTCTACTTGACCCAGCCCGAAGAGGGCCGGCCCGGATGGCCCAAGCTTGAGCTTCTAGACGAGATCGGCTACCGCGCAGTCATCATCGGGTTCCCGCTGCTGACCCTGACCGTCGTCCTTGGCGCTGTCTGGGCCGAGGTCGCCTGGGGCACGTACTGGAGCTGGGACCCCAAGGAGACTGCCTCTCTGCTCACCTGGCTCATCTACGGTGCCTACCTGCACGCACGGGTGGCCAGAGGCTGGGTAGGACGCCGGGCCGCCTGGCTGCTCGTCGTCGGGTTCGCCTCAGTGTTACTCACCTTCTTTGGCAACCTCTTCTTCGGCGGGCTGCACAGCTACGCCAAGTAGACAACGTTACCCGCCGGGGACGGCGCGGCCATTTCAACGAACGAAAGAGAAGACTCCACCATGAGTCCACTACCGAAGGTCACCAAGCCGAAGGGCTGGCGACAGCGCATCCGGGAAAGCCGGGGCGGCACCCTGCTCGTCCTGGGTGTCACGGCGACCATCGTCATCGTGGGCGCCTACATGATGGATCGCCCGGCGAGCGCCGCTTCGGGTCTGCAGGCCATCTCCCTGTCAGGGCCCACCGAGGGTGCACCACCCAAGATCGGCGCCCCCGCCCAGGACTTCACCGCGACGACCGTGGACGGCACAAAGGTCTCGCTGAGCTCGTTCAAGGGTCATCCCGTGTGGCTGACCTTCGGCGCCACCTGGTGCGCGGCATGTAAGGCGGAGGCACCGGACGTCCAGGCCGCCTACGTGAAGTTCAAGCCCCAGGGCGTCGTCATCCTGTCGATCTGGATCCGCGAGGACTCCGCCACGGTCAAGGGCTACGCCGACCGCGCCGGACTGACCTTCCCCAAGATCGCCGACCCGGACACCCGCATCGCCTCGGCATACCGCGTCTATGGGATCCCTGCACATTTCTTCATCGACAGGGCTGGCATCCTGCGTTCGATCAAGACCGGTGGCCAAAGCCCTGGGCAGATGGCCGCAGCACTCACAGAGATCAGTCGATAACCTCGGGCCGTCTCTATCCGAGATGTGCCAACCGACGGATAGTGCTACAAATCGCTCAAATAGATACTAGATGCGTCAGAACATCGCCGGTCAACCACGAAGGATCCAACGATGACCAGACCCGGACGCACTTCATGAAGCGCCTCATCCGTCCAGGGCGTAGCGGTCAGACAGGCATTATTGTTGGTGCCGGCCTGGCTGCCGCGCTGGCCCTGAGCGGCTGCGGCCAGGGCCCGCCGGAGCCCAAGAGTGTCGCGGCCGGGACTCTGCCAGGAGAGCACGTCCATGGCATCAGCCGCGACCCGGGCAGTGGCAAGGTCAACCTCGCCACCCATGAGGGGCTCTTCGTGCTGCAGTCGGACGCCAGTTGGAAGCAGGTCGGCCCGACAGTGGACCTGATGAGCTTCTCGATCAGCGGGCCAGGGACCTTCTATGCGTCCGGCCACCCTGGAGATGGGGTCGACCTCCCGGCACCCGTCGGACTGATCAAGTCCACCGACGCCGGGAGCACCTGGAGCGTCCAGTCGTTGGGAGGCGAGTCGGACTTCCACGCGTTGACCGCCTCATCCTCAGGCGTTATGGGGTTCGATGGAGCGCTGCGCGTGACAGCAGACGGGAAGAACTGGACCCCGGGCGGCCTGTCTGCAGAACCACGGGCGCTGGCTTCGGCTCCGGACGGCTCGAATGTGCTGGCCACAACCGACAAGGGTCTGCTCAGCTCAACCGATGGCGGCAAGACCTGGGCGCCGCTTGCCTCGGCACCTCCGCTGCTCCTGACGGCGTGGGCCGACTCCAAAACCATCGCCGGAGTCACCACTCAGGGAAGCCTCGCGATCAGCGCGGACGCCGGTCAGACCTGGAAGACCGACCTTGCGACGGTCACCAGCGCGCAAGCGATCTCAGCCAGCCGTGACAAAGCGGGCGTACTGGAAGTCCTGGTCGTCACTGACACGGGCGTGCTGCAGTCGCGCGACGATGGAGCCACCCTGTCCGCGCTGAAATCCTGACCACGTGGGCTGAACAAGGCGTCGTCATCGCACCGTCCTGGCAAACGACAGGCTCTGGTCCTCCTGCGTATGTCGGGAAGTTCGCGCGGGCACCTCCGGCACGGAGCGCCCAGACGACAATCTGGACGTTCTGCCGGTGCGCGATTTATGTCATCGGCGGGGCCATAGCCGCTCGGCTGACTGGGCTGCCAGGATTCTCGGAGTTCGCAAGCATGCGGCAATGTCTACGATGACATGCCCGCTCGGCTGATAGCGGTGGGGGAGTTGGGCAGTAGTTGGGTTCTCGCGCTGGCGGTGACGGGGTTCTTTGATCGCCTTGCCTGGGCAAGGAGTCGATCCTTGACCGCGGCCAACGAGTCGTTCGGGAAGTGTTCGCTCGTCAGTCGCTGTGCTGTCGCGGCGACTGCGAGGTGATGTCAGGGCAGCGGTGATCGTGGCCCGGTGCTCGAACAGACCCTTGATCGCGTCGAGTTGGGCGACGTCGACGCCGTACTCTGCCACGCGCTC
>JBDTYK010000054.1:0-13026 GCA_040005715.1 Actinomycetota bacterium
GGAGCGATTTTAAGTCGCCTGCCTCTGCCGTTGGGCTACGGGGACAGGCGTCAGGCTACAGATAAGTACGGCGAGGATGTATGCCGTGAGGCCCGCTCACCCTGTCCAGGAAGATCAAGCCCTGCGTGTGGTCGATCTCGTGCTGCAACGCAACGGCCTCGAAACCATCGGTCGTGATCTCCACCCACTGACCGGTCACCGGCAGCTGCCCGCGAACGACCAGACGCCGGGCACGGGCGACGTCACCAGTGAAGTCCGGGACCGACATACAGCCTTCACGGCCGCGTTCCTTGCGGCTGGCGCTGACGATCACGGCGTTGCACAGAACGAACGCGCCGTGACACGTGCGGGTCTTGGCATGGCCCGAGACGTCGACGCTGAACATCCTCGCGGCGACGCCGACCTGTTGAGCGGCAAGCCCCACACAGCCGGGCGAAACCAGCTGCGTCGCAAGCAGGTCAGCCGCCAGCTCGGTGGCCTTCAACCCGGTCGGGTCGACGTCCGCGCCGGGCGTCGAAAGCACTGGGTCCGGCGCCCGGACGACTCTTCGGACCGCGCCCTCCGGAAGCTCGGGCATGGCCCAGGTGACGGTCCGGGTGGTCACAGCAGGTCGTCATCGACCGGCGAAAGATGGACCTCGACGCCAAGCTCGCGGGCGGTGTTGTGCAGCTCGGCCTCGAGTCCTGGCGCCGATGCCTCACTGGGCAGCTGCAGCTCAGCCAACAGGACGTAGAGCCCGTCACCCAGGCGGGTACCGAGGTCAACGATGTTGGCGCCGTTTCGCGCGACAACACCTGTGATTGCGGCGACGATCCCGGGCCGGTCCGCGCCGTGGACCCGAAGCGCATAGGACGGGCCGCCGACCTGGCTGAGCGTGGAGTCACCAAGGACCCTGGCGTTGATGACCAGAGACCCGTCGGCTCCCAGGGGCTGAAGCGCAGCCTCGACCGACTCAACACTCACGTCGGTGCGCACGAGCAGGACCATGGCGAAATGGCCGCGGAGCAGCGTCATCGTCGAGTCCTCGAGGTTGCCGTGCAGACCGACGAGCGCTCCGGTCACGTCCGCAACGATCCCTGGCCGGTCGTCCCCGAGCACGGTTACGGCGATGATCTGGTCCGTCATGGCCTCGACGTTAGCGCGCCTCAGAGACGAGCGATGACGTCGTCCAGCATTGGCGCTGTGAGCCTGCCCGTAAAGGTGTTCTGCTGGCTCACGTGGTAGCTGCCGAGGAGTCGAATTGGCCTGTCCTGGTTGGTGATGAGCAGGGCTTCAGCTCCGTGGGTGAACCGCGGCCTTGGACGGGGAACCGTCCAGCCGAGTCGCCGGGCGCTGGCCAGGGTGGCGTCCCACCCGAAGGCACCCAGTGCCAGCATCGAACGCAGGCCCGGCGCGCTGAGCGCCAGATCGCGGTCCAGCCAGTGTCCACAAATGTCGCGTTCGGCTGGCGCCGGCTTGTTCGCCGGTGGCGCGCAACGCACGGCTGCGATGATGCGCACCCCCGTGAGCGACTGTCCGTCGCCACTATGAGTGCTGGTGGGCTGGCTCGCGTATCCGGCCCGATGAAGGGCGCCATAGATCCAGTCGCCACTGCGGTCGCCGGTGAACATCCGGCCGGTGCGGTTGGTCCCGTTCGCGGCTGGCGCCAGTCCGACCACCAGGATCGCTGGCTCGTCGGCGCCGAAACCAGGACCAGGACGGCCCCAGTACGGCTGATCGGCATAAGACGCCCGCTTGCCCTCAGTGGCAACCGCTTCGCGCCATTGGACCAGTCGGGGGCAGGCGCGGCAGACGGAGACAACGGCGTCCAGCTCGGCAACCGACCCGGCCCTGGCGGCCAGCTTCTCGACCTGGCGCGCCGTTCGTGCGATGGGCGTCTCGTGCGTGGCGGGATCCCCGGGCCACCCGGTCCCCGGGGGGACCGGGGACTCGAAGCGCAGGCCGGTCACCGGATGCGGGAGTGCAGCGCTCACGTCAGCTCAGGCAATCGAGAGGGCAATGCCGTCGAGGATGTCGTGTTCCGAGGTCACCGCGCTCGCGATGCCAGCGTCACGCTGCAGGCGCTGGACGATCGTGCGCCACACCAGTGCACCGGCGCCGATCACGTCGACCCGACCCTCGTGCATGAACCCGAGCGTGGCTCGCTCGGCCCGGGTCATCAACAGCAGCGAGGTGCAGGCGTCGACGATCTGGGCTGCAGGCAGCTCTGAGAGGTGGATCCTCTCGGGGTCGTATGTCGTCAGAGCCAAGGCGTGAGCAGTGATCGTCGTGACCGTCCCGGCCAGTCCAACCAGCGTCGAGATGCCCTGGAAGTCGACGACGTCGGCCACCTGGTCGATCGCAGCCTCGATGTCTCTTGTCGCTGCGGCAATCTGCGAAGGCGACGGCGGATCCGCGCGCAGGTGGCGCTCGGTCATCCGAACGCACCCGATGTCAACAGAGCGGGCCTGCTCCACCTCGTGCGTGCCGCGGACAAACTCCGTCGAGCCGCCCCCGATATCCACCACGAGGTAGGGGCCGGGCATGCCTGCTGCACGCAGGTCCCCGGTGGCACCCCGGAAGGACAAAGAGGCCTCCTCGTGCCCGCTGATGACCTCCGGCGCGATCCCGAACGCAGCAAAGGCCTCGCGGACCCCGGCGACGAAATCCTGGGCGTTCTCGGCGTCGCGGGACGCAGAGGTAGCCACGAACCTGACTCGCTCGGCACCGAGCTCCTGGCACTGGGCTGCGTATTCGCGGGCCATGGCCACTGTGCGAGCCATCGCCTCGGGGGCGATGAGTCCGGTTCGGTCGACGCCGTGACCCAGTCGCACGATCTCCATGCGGCGCAACAAGTCCTTCAACGACCCCGAGTCACCGTCACTATCGGCAACCAGCAACCGGATCGAGTTGGTACCGCAGTCGATCGCGCCAACCCGGGTCATGGCTCGACACGGGGAACGCAGGGACCAGCAGCCCACCAGCTGCCCAGGGCCTCAAGCGCCTCGTCCCCCAGCGGGTTGACACCCGGTCCGACCGCAAGGGCGTGGGCCACCAGCACATGGAGGCACTTGACCCGGGTGGGCATCCCGCCGGCAGAGATGCCCTCGATCTCGGCAACCTGACCGAGCTCGAGCCGGCGGCTCAGGTAGTCCTGGTGGGCAGATGCGTAGGCGTTCGCGAGCGCGGTATCGCCCTGCAGCCGATCGGTCATCTCAGCCATCATGCCGCTGGACTCAAGGGTGCTGATCGCACCTGTCAGGCGCGGGCAGGTCGCGTAGTAGGTGGTGGGGAACGGTGTTCCGTCTGGCAGGCGAGGCTTGGTACGCAGCACGTCGGGGAGCCCGCACGCACACCGATGTGCAACGGCCGCCACGCCGCGCGGAACTCGACCGAGCTGACGGTTCACCGCAGACAGATCCGTGGAGAACACGGCCCCCACGCCGCCCGGGACTCGAGCGGGCTGACGGTTGACCGCAGGCAGATCCGTGGAGAACACGGCCCCCACTCGGCCGTCGACTCCTTCGGCCATCCCCCGCGCGCCGCCGTCTTGCTCTGGCTCGCTCACCCAGTCACCACCATTCATTGCGGTCGTGGGACTCATTTGGCCGATGAGGGGGTTACCGACGCCCGAGCCTTGGTCGGCGCAACGACCGGTGCCACGGCCGATGCATCCGCGATTACCACCGACTGCCACAGCTCGCCGTACCAGGGGTTCTTGGCGGTCGAGGCCTGCACCGGAGCTGCGATCCTTGGGCCGCCGGTTGCGACCGGAGCCGGCTCGGCATCGATGACCGTGTACGAGGTCTCCCCCACCCGCACGAACTTGAGACGCTCGCGTGCCTGTTGCTCGACGTATGCCGGGTCGGTCCACTGTCGTTGTTCGCGCTGCAGTGCTGCGACTGTCCTGCCCTGTTCGGCCAGCTGACTGCGCAGGTCAGTGATCTGGCTGCGTTGCTTCAGTGTTGAGCGCAATGTGGGGACCAGCGTCACGGCGAGCATCACGAAGATGGCCGCCAGGATGGCCATCCGGGTGAGCGACCGGGATGTGCGCGGCTCTGCCGAGTCGCGATGCCCACGCGCCGACGGGGACGGCCGCGCGGCAGGTCGCGAAGCCGCGGGTCTTGCGGGCGCGGAGCTGCCGGTTCGCGACGAAGAGGCGCGCCGAGGAGCCCTCGGCGTGCTCCTCTTGCGCCCCGTCGTCACCATCGGTTTGACGCCGCTCAGCCCTCAGCGGCTTCGGCAGCGCCGCCATTGAATCGGGGGAAGGCGCCCGCACCGGCGTATGTCGCCGCTTCGTCGAGCTCCTCCTCGATCCGCATCAGCTGGTTGTACTTGGCGACCCGTTCGGAGCGGGCAGGGGCGCCCGTCTTGATCTGGCCGCAGTTGGTGGCCACCGCAAGGTCGGCGATCGTGGTGTCCTCGGTCTCACCCGAACGGTGGCTCATCATGCAGCTGAAGCCTGCCCGGTGCGCCATGTCGACGGCGTCGAGGGTCTCCGTCAGGGAGCCGATCTGGTTGACCTTGACGAGCATTGAGTTGGCCGAGCGCTCGCCGATGCCGCGGGCTAGACGCTCCGGGTTCGTGACGAACAGGTCGTCGCCGACGATCTGGACCTTGGTGCCGAGCTCGGCGGTAAGGGTGGCCCAGCCCTCCCAGTCGTTCTCGTCCAGCGGGTCCTCGATGGATACCAGCGGGTAGGCCTCGACGAGCCCGGCGTAGTAGGCCGTCATCTCTGCGGCGGTCCGCGCCTGGCCCTCGAAGGTGTAGACCCCGTCGGTGCAGAACTCGGATGCAGCCACGTCAAGCGCGAGGGCAATGTCGGTGCCCGGCCGGTAGCCAGCCGCTTCGATCGCCACCAGGATCAGATCGAGGGCTGCCCGGTTGCTCTCGAGGTTGGGCGCAAAGCCTCCCTCGTCGCCCAGCCCGGTGGACAGCCCACGCTCCTTCAGGACCGACTTCAGCGCGTGATAGACCTCGGCCCCCCAGCGCAGCGCCTCACGGAAGGACGGAGCGCCGATCGGGGCAATCATGAACTCCTGGATGTCCACGTTGGAGTCAGCGTGGGACCCGCCATTGAGGATGTTGAACATCGGGACGGGAAGGACATGGGCGTTCGGGCCGCCGATGTAACGGAAGAGCGGCAGGTTCGCCGACTCGGCGGCGGCGCGGGCAACCGCCAGCGAGACGCCAAGAATCGCGTTCGCACCAAGGGCGCTCTTGTTGGGGGTGCCGTCCAGCGCAAGCATCTCGGCGTCGATCAGCCGTTGTTCGCTGGCCTCGAAACCGATCAGTGCCGGCTGGATCTCGTCGATGACGGCGTCAACGGCCTCCTGAACACCCTTGCCGCCATATCGCTTCGAGTCACCGTCCCGTCGTTCAGCCGCCTCGAAGGCGCCAGTCGAGGCGCCTGAAGGAACCGAAGCGCGAGCTATGGTCCCGTCATCGAGTGCGACCTCGACCTCGACAGTGGGGTTCCCGCGCGAGTCAAGGATCTCCCGCGCGCCGATTGCGTCAATGCTTGCCACAAAACTCTCCTGGGGATGTCGGATGGGTACCCTCGAGCCTAACGGCTCGTCCCCCTGCCGAAGGTGACCGACCCGCCTCCGGATGGTCCCGCACCGGTGCAAGGCGGCAGCCACGACCACTCTTGTCGGGCCGGGTTCTCGCCGTTGTCGGGCCGGGTCCGGGGAGACGAGAGCTCACGCCTCCTGCAGAGTTTTCCTAAGTGGCGCGATGCTCCGCAGGCTGGTCAGGTCTGCCCTGGTTGGTGTCGGTGGCCGCCTCAAGCTCACGCACGACCCCGCGCAGTGCCGCCTCAGGGTCGACTCCGGCGCCGCGTGCTTCGAGCACCAGTGCGAGCAGGCGCGGACCAACACCCTCGCCAAGGGCTGCAGCCACCGCGAGGTCGCCGAGCCCTGCCTGATCCAGCCGTTGTGCAGCCTTGTGCGCACGGGCGAGGGCTGGAAGGTCCGCCGGCACCCCATCCAGGGGTGAGCTCCGATGCGGCTTCTCGGCGGCCTTGATCTGCTCCCAGCCGGCAGCCACGTCGTCGGCCGTCACGGCATCCCCCTCGGCGAAGACGTGCGGATGACGTCGGACCAGCTTGTCGACGATCCCACCAGCCACGTCGTCGATCCCGAAGGCCCATTCCTGGTGCTCCTGGGCCATCCGCGCGTGGAACACCACCTGCAGGAGAACGTCACCGAGCTCCTCCTGGATGTGCTCGCGGTCCCCGGTCTCGATGGCCTCCACCAGCTCGTAAGCCTCCTCGATCAGGTAGGGCACGAGCGACTCGGGCGTCTGCTCCGCGTCCCAGGGACAACCCCCGGTAGACCGCAGCCGGTCCATCACGGCGACAAGGTCGAGCAACCGCGACCCCGGCACGTCGTAGGAGCCGAACAGGAGCTCGATCTCCGGAGGTTCGTCTCGGCTGCTGACCTCGGCGGCCAACGCATCCGTCAGGCCCGGATCTCCATCGGAGGAACCGATCCAGACCACTTCACCATCGGCCGTGCGGTCGACAAGCAAACGCGCGAGCATCGCGGGGTCCTGCGCTCCGAGGTGGGTGGCCGCAATACCAGCATCCTGTATGGCGACCAGCTGGGTCTCGTCCTCGTCTCTGGTGAGGACGTGTGCGGCACCGGCAAGGGCGGTCCACGCATCGCGCGAGAACAGCCCGGGGGCGATCCGCGGCGTCGTGAGCAGCAAGGTGAGCCGGCTCGTCCCAACGTCGCCGGCCCTCTGCGTGATGGGGGCAGTCACTGGTGGTTACCTCACTTGGTGGGGGTAGATGCGCTCGCCTTGATCCAGTTCGGGGTGATCGGGGTCATCGCGATCTGCTTGGGGTCGAAGCTGCCGTAACGCGGGTTGACCGTGATCTTGGCCTTGTCGAGCTCACTGACGATGACGTTCTTGCTGGCCTGGTCGAGCTGCTGGGCGGCGAGCTGCATCTGGACGAAGGTGATCGTGGCTGCGGAGGGGTGGTCGATCTTGGCAATGACCCGCCGTGCCTCCGACTCCGAGATGGTCTTGTGGGCTCGCTTGGCCTCGTCCAGGACATACGGCGCAAGGATCAGGCTCAGCAGGGCGTCGCTGGCGGCGAGCTTCTGGCCCCCCTGGCTGAACGTGTTGACCTGGTCGGAGACACTCTGCACATCCCGCTCGCTGATCGACGTGCCGTTGACGATCGCAGCGGAGCTGGCCTCCTGGGTTCCGCAGGCCGACAACCCAAGCGTCGCTCCCAGCAGCAACGCCAGGAACACCGGTGGGAACCGCCTCCTGCTACGAGCCTCTCCCAGCGTGCGGCGATTGTGTTGCGAAGGCGCCAAGGCCGTTCCTTTCGTCTCGCCGTCTCGTCGTGCTGGTTCTGCCGAGTCCGGCGTCGTCGTGTAGGTGCTCGTCATTCAAGATGTCTTGGTCGTCGCGACTCGCGCCGCGTCTGCCACGCTATCCAGAAGAACGGCGTGGATCAGGTCAATTGCCCACCGTAGGACGGCGGTGTCCCGCAGCGGCTGACCGGCCACCCGGGCTGTCATCGGCCTGGGCACCAAGATCGTACGGACCGCATCCTTCACGAGCGTGCCCGGGTAGAGGCGTTGGAGCCGCAGCTGTTGACTCTCGGGCAGCTGGAGCGGTCCGAACCTGACGAACTTGCCCTGAACGCTGACATTGGCCAGGCCAGCCTGACGGGCCACGGTCCGTAGCCGAGCCACCTCGAGCAGGTTGAGCACCGGCTCCGGCGGGTTGCCGTAGCGGTCGCGCAGCTCTGCCTCGATCTCGGCCAGCCCGTCCGCGTCCTGGACCGTTGCGAGCTTCTTGTACGCCTCGAGCCGCAGCCGCTCGCCAGGGACGTACTCGTGTGGGAGGTGAGCGTCGACGGGCAGCTCGATCTTGATCTCGGTCGGCGGTTCCTCGCCACCTTCGCCTCGATAGTTGGCCACCGCCTCACCGACCAGCCGGATGTAGAGGTCGAACCCGACTCCCTCGATGTGCCCCGACTGCTCGCCCCCGAGCATGTTGCCCGCACCACGGATCTCCAGGTCCTTCATGGCCACCTGCATTCCGGCGCCCAGGTCGGTATGGCTGGCGATCGTGGCCAGGCGGTCGTGGGCCAGCTCGGTGAGTGGCTTCTCCGGGGGGTAGAGGAAGTAGGAATAGGCGCGTTCGCGACCACGACCCACCCGGCCCCGCAGCTGGTGCAGCTGGCTGAGCCCGAGCACGTCGGCCCGTTCCACGATCAGGGTGTTGGCATTGGAGATGTCCAGCCCGGTCTCGATGATCGTGGTGCACACCAGGACGTCGAAGCGCTTCTCCCAGAAGTCCAGGACGACCTGCTCGAGCCGGTGCTCGGGCATCCGGCCATGAGCCGTGGCGATGCGAGCCTCGGGCACGAGCTCACGGATCCTCGCGGCGGCCTTCTCGATGGAGGACACCTTGTTGTGAATGAGGAACACCTGGCCCTCGCGCAGCAGCTCACGCCGGATGGCGGCGATGATCTGCTTCTCGTCATAGGCCCCAACGAAGGTGAGCACCGGGTGACGCTCCTCGGGGGGCGTGGCGAGCGTGGACATCTCCCGGATCCCGGTGACGGCCATCTCCAGGGTGCGTGGGATGGGGGTCGCCGACAGCGCCAGCACGTCCACGGCCGTGCGCAGGCGCTTGAGCTGCTCTTTGTGCTCAACCCCGAAGCGCTGCTCCTCGTCAACGACCACCAGCCCGAGGTCCTTGAAGCGAATCCCGTTGGAAAGCAAGCGATGTGTGCCGATGACCAGGTCGACGGTGCCATCAGCCAGGCCCTCGATGACCTTCTTGGCCTCAGCGTCGGACTGGAATCGTGACAGCGCCTTGACCACCACCGGGAAGGGCGCATAGCGCTCGGAGAACGTCTGGAAGTGCTGCTGGACAAGAAGGGTCGTGGGCACCAGGATCGCAGCCTGTTTGCCGTCCTGGATGGCCTTGAACGCGGCGCGCACGGCGATCTCGGTCTTGCCGTAGCCCACGTCTCCGCAGATGAGCCGGTCCATGGGGACCTCGCGCTCCATGTCGATCTTGACCTCGTCGATGCTGCTGAGCTGGTCGGGGGTCTCGACATAGACGAAGGCATCCTCGAGCTCGCGCTGCCAAGGAGTGTCCGGCGCGAAGGCGTGACCCTTGGTCGCCATCCGGGCGCTGTAGAGCCGGATCAGCTCGCCGGCGATCGCCTTGACGTGCTTCTTCGCCCTTCCCTTGGTCTTGGCCCAGTCCGCTCCGCCGAGCTTGTGCAACGTCGGCGCCTCACCGCCGACATAACGGGTGATCTGGTCGAGCTGGTCCGTAGGCACGAACAGCCGGTCCCCGGGTTGTCCCCTTCGGCTGGGGCCGTACTCGAGGAGCAGGTACTCGCGGGTCGCTCCGCCCACAGTGCGCTGCACCATCTCGATGAACTTGCCCACGCCGTGTTGTTCGTGCACCACGTGGTCACCAAGGCGCAGCTCCAGCGGATCGACCTGGTTACGCCGTCGTGACGGCATCTTGCGCATGTCTTTGGTCGAGGTGCCCTGGCTGTTGCCCCCGGTCAGGTCGGACTCGCTGACGACGACGAGCTTGGCGCCGGCAGCAATGAACCCGCGACCGATCGGCCCTGTGGTGACATGAACAAGTCCGGCAGGGAAGGTTGCGGGCATGCCCGCGTCAGCCTCGATGTGGTTGGGCACGTCGTGCTCCGAGAGAACCTCGCTCACCCTGGTGGCCAGACCCCGGCCGTCCGTGACGACCAGCGTGTGCCAACCCTGCTCAGCCCAGCGACGCAGGTCTGTCACTGCATGTTCGGTGTCGCCGCGATAGGCATCGACGTCGACCGAGTCGACAGATAGCTGGCCGCCGCCATCTGCATGCACGAGATCCTGTTCGTCCTCGCTCAGGCCGGCGTCGCTGAGGAAGCTGGTCAACGACCACCAGGGGCGGCCGATCTTCAGAGCGTGGGCACGGACCTCGGCCAGCGACCAGTAGGACGCCAGACCCAGAATCCCATGCAGATCAACGGGAACCGCGTTGCCAGCCGCCGCATTGGACCAGCTGGCGTCAAGGAACTCGGCGCTGGTTGCTACCAGGTCGTGCGCCCTCTTTCGCACCCTCTCAGGGTCGGTCAGAACTATGTGAGTGCCCACCGGCAGCACATCCAGGAGGCTCTCCATACCCTCGACCAGCGCCGGCGCCAGGGACTCCATGCCCTCGACCGCGATACCCTCGGCGACTTTGCCCAACATGTCCGCAACGCCAGGTAGCTGGTCGGCGAGCTGAGCTGCCCTGGCGCGCACCGACTCGGTGAGCAGGACCTCTCGACACGGTGGCGCCCAGAGCCCGTGCGCGGCGACCTCGAGGCTTCGCTGGTCGGCGACCTTGAACCAGCGGATCTCCTCGACAGTGTCGCCCCAGAACTCGACCCGGACTGGGTGCTCCTCAGTGGGCGGGAAGACGTCGAGGATGCCTCCCCGGACGGCAAACTCACCTCTGCGCTCAACCAGGTCGGTACGGACGTAGGCGGCGGCGACCAGGGCTTCGACGACCTCCTCGAACGGCATCTCATCGCCGGGCTTGAGCGCCACGGGGACCAGGTCGCCCAGACCCTTGACCAGTGGCTGCAACAGGGCGCGAACGGGTGCGACGACAACGTCGACCGGTCCGTAGGCGGTGTCCGTCGCGTCGGGATGAGTGAGGCGGCGCAGTACGGCCAGCCGTCGGCCGACCGTGTCGCTGCGCGGACTGAGCCGCTCGTGCGGCAGGGTCTCCCAGCTCGGGAAGTCGACCACGACCTCGGCAGGCAGAAAGCAGCGCAGCGCCGCTACCAGGTCCTCGGCGTCCCGCCCCGTGGCCGTGACCGCAAGGACCGGACGACGAACACTTCGGTCGTGGGCACCCGCCAAAGCAGCGATGAGCGGCGCCCGCGCGCCCGGGGATACGGCAATGTCCAGGACCGGGGAGGAGCCATCGCCCGATCCGCCGGGCGCCGCGACGATGCGCCGGACCACGGGGTCGGTGACAAGGATGTCTAGCAACGGGGTGAGACTCATGTTGAGCAATGGCTCCTATCGCGAGTGCCAGTGTTGCTGGGCAGCCACCAGGCCCTCGGTGACAAGGTGCTCGGCCGCGTCAGCAGCATCGCCGATCATCAGTGGCACTTCGGTCCGCTCCGAGCCAGAGAATGCGTGCAGCACGAAATCCGCTGCATCCATCCGCCCCGGCGGCCGGCCGATGCCGGTACGGATGCGCAGATAGTCCCTGGTACCAACGGACTTGGTGATCGAGCGCAGCCCGTTGTGGCCACCCTCGCCTCCGCCGAGCTTGAGCCGAACTTCGGAGAACGGGATGTCGAGGTCGTCATGGATGACGATGAGATTCTCGACCGAGACCTTGTAGAACGACATCAGCCCGGCGACTGGCCCGCCCGACTCGTTCATATAGGTCAGCGGTGTGGCCAGGATCGCCCGGGGTCCGGCCGAGCCCGCGGGGAGTCCGTTCGTGGGCACACTGATCCGAACCTCGGCCGCCACCGCCCGCGCCTTGTGCGCACGCAGGTTTGCGCCTGCGCGGGCAGCCAGCTCGTCGACGACCATGGCGCCGATGTTGTGCCGGTGACCGGCGTACGAGGGACCGGGGTTGCCCAGTCCGACGATCAGCCAAGGGGTCATCGGGTCCAATCCTTGTCCACGGAGAATGCCACACGGAGGATGCCGGGTCACCCGGTCCCGACGATGTCAGGACCGGGCCGGCATCAGATGCCTCAGGCCTTGTCGCCCTTGTCGGCGTCGGCCGCAGAGGCCTCGTCGCCGGCAGACTCTTCGCGAGCCTCCGCTTCGGCAGCGGCGATGGCCTCGTCGGGCAGGTTCGCCGCGACCTCGGCAGCGAGCTCAGCCTCCAGGGCCTCCTCGGAGATGGCCTGGGTGACGTTGACGACCAGGATCTCGGCGTCGGTGACGAGCTGGGCACCTTCGGGCAGCACGAGGCCGCCAGCCAGGATCTGGGTGCCGGGCTTGACGCCCTCAACCGAGACCTCGATCCTCTCGGGGATCTGGGTGGCCTCGACGGCCAGCTGCACGGTGTTGTTCTCCAGAGTCACGACGGTGTCTACAGCGGCCTCGCCCACCACATGGATGGGCACGTCGACCGTGACCTTCTCGCCCAGGCGGACGACGACGAGGTCGATGTGGTCGATGAAGCGCGTCAGCACATCGCGCTGGACGTCCTTGGCAAGTGCCAGCTGGTCCTTGCCGTCGATCTCGATGGTGAGCAGGGCGTTGGCGAGCTTGAGGGCCATCATCGTCTGGTGACCGGGCAGGCTGATGTGCACCGGGTCGGTCCCGTGGCCGTACATGACGGCGGGGATGTTGCCCTCCCGCCGGACGCTGCGGGCGGCACCCTTGCCGAAGGTGGTGCGGACCGTGGCGACGAGCTTGGTTTGGGACATTGGGGCTCTCCTACGTTGCGTGGTGCGGATCCGCGTGCCGCAAGAACGGCAACAACGGGCGGTCGGGTGTCTTTGAAGTGCGGTGGGCCTCGACGCGGGACGCGGCACGACGCCCATGACGGCGTGGCGAGCGCGATCCACTCCTGCAAAAAGACCAGGAGCGTCTGGCGCCACCGCGTCGATCACGGACTTCTGCACCAGCTGGGTCGGAACTCATCCGCTCCAGTCATGCAGCGTCCCTCGCCGAGGCAACCTGCGAAGTCTAGGCGAACCGGCACGGCATACGAAATCGGAGTGAACCTTGCAGGACTTCCTCTCCCAGAACGCTATGGGCATCATGCACAGCTGCCACGCCGGTGCTGGATCAAATGAACTGGGGGCCCTGTTGGAACCGCGGGACCGACAGGTCAGTTGGGAGGGTCGAACAGGCTGGCGACCGAACCATCCTCGAAGACCTCACGGATGGCCTGGCTGAGCAGGGGGGCGATCGAGAGCTCGGTGAGCTTGTCGAAGTGACGCTCCGGGGGGATCGGCAAGGTGTTGGTGACAATGACCTCACGCGCATTGCAGTTCTTGAGCCGGTCAACGGCGGGCCCGGACAG
>JBDTYK010000055.1:0-12994 GCA_040005715.1 Actinomycetota bacterium
CGGCTTCCTTGCCCCAGGCGCGCGGGTCGTACTTCTTCTTGTTGCCGACCTCGCCATCGATCTTCAGGACGCCGTCGTAGTTGGTCATCATGTAACCGGCGACCGGGCGGGTGAAGGCGTACTGGGTGTCGGTGTCCACGTTCATCTTGACGACGCCGTAGTCGACTGCGTCCGAGATCTCCTGGGGCAGCGAACCCGAGCCACCGTGGAACACAAGGTCGAAGGGCTTCGCGTCTGCGGCAAGGCCCTTCGCGGCTATGACGGCATCCTGGGCGTTCTTGAGGATCTCGGGACGCAGCTTGACGTTGCCCGGCTTGTACGCACCGTGCACGTTGCCGAACGTCAGCGCGGTCATGTACCGGCCGAACTCACCCAGACCCAGCGCCTCGACGGTCGCCAGCGCGTCCTCAGGGGTGGAGTAGAGCTTCTCGTCGATCGCACCGGTGACGCCGTCCTCCTCGCCACCGACCGCGCCAACCTCGATCTCGAGGATGATGTGCGCGGCTTTGCACAGGTCAAGCAGCTCGCGGGCGATCGTGAGGTTCTCGGGCACCGGAATCACGGAACCATCCCACATGTGCGACTGGAACCACGGCAGGCCGCCTGCCTTGACCCGCTCGGTGGACGCCGCGATCAAGGGACGGACGAAACCGTCCAGCTTGTCCTTGGGGCAGTGGTCGGTGTGCAGGGCGATGTTGACGTCGTACTTCTTGGCGACTTCGTTGGCGTAAGCGGCGAGCGCGATGGAACCCGTCACCATGTCCTTGACGGTGGGTCCCGAGAGGTACTCGGCGCCACCGGTCGATACCTGGACAATGCCGTCGCTGCCGGCCTCGGCGAACCCGCGGATGGCGGCGTTCAGGGTCTGGGAGGACGTGACGTTGATCGCCGGGTAGGCGAACGAACCGGCCTTGGCACGGTCCAGCATGTCGGCGTACACCTCAGGTGTCGCGATAGGCATTGGTGACTCCTCAAAAGCTCGGGCTGGGACGGTCAGCCGCTGGATGAGCGGCCCTGCTTGCTACCGGTGATCCTGTCACGCCTCGCCGAGGTGGGCTAAGAGCGCCTGCCCGATCCCGCCACTCCTGAGGTGGCTTGGACGGTGCGCCCATCGCACCGACCTCCTGAGGTGGCTTGGACGGTGCGCCCATCCCGTCAGGCGCGGGGCCCGCCCGTGGCCGTCTGGTCGAACACGTGCTGTCGTACCCATGCGTGCATCGCAATCGCCGCCGCCGCACCCGCGTTGATCGAGCGGGTCGATCCGAACTGGGCGATGTCCAGGATCGCCTCCGATGCCTGGCGTGCTTGGGGCGAGAGCCCCGGGCCCTCCTGGCCGAAGAGCAGGAGGCAGTGCCGGGGCAGGTTGTAGGTCTCGATCGGCTTCGAGCCGGGCAGGTTGTCGATCCCGATGATCGGTATTCCGCACATGTCGTCACCCGCAGGAGCGGATGCCGCCCATGCAACCAGGTCCTCGACGCTCGGATGGTGGTACTCGTGCTGGTACCGGTCGGTCACCATGGCACCTCGACGGTTCCACCGGCGCCTTCCGACGATGTGAAACGCCTTGGCATTGAAGGCATTCGCAGTCCGGATGACCGACCCGATGTTGAAGTCATGCCCCCAGTTCTCGACTCCCACATGGAATTCGTGCCGCCTCGAGTCAAGATCACGGACGATGGCCTCGTGGCGCCAGTAGCGGTACTTGTCCACGACGTTGCGCCGGTCTCCGCCGGCCAGCAGCGACTCGTCATAGACCGACCCCTCCGGCTCGACGGGCCAGGGGCCAACCCAGGGGCCCACGCCAACCTCGGTCACCGCAGTGGTCGTCAACGCCTGCTCTGCCGCCCTGTCGCTCACAGCTGGTAGCTCCCTCCGATGCTGCCCAAGTATGAGGTGAGGTAGGTCGCGAACGTCGCGGCGGCATACCCTCGGTGCTGTGATGCACACACTCGGACCGGACTGGCTCAACGCGGAGAAGCTGCTCACCCAGCTGGGGCCGTCGGCCTTGTGGGTCAGCCTGGTGGTCATCTTCGTCGAGTGCGGGCTCTTCATCTTCTTCATGCCTGGCGACTCGTTGCTGTTCACGATCGGCCTGGCCATCCAGAACCCGCATCAGCTGATTGACCTGCACGTCAACATCGTTCTTGCCTGCGTCGTCCTGACCGCCGCAGCGTTCCTTGGCAACGTCGTGGGCTACGAGATCGGCCGAGCGGTCGGCACCCCGCTGTACTCCCGGGGCGGACGCCTCCTCAAGCCCGAGCACTTCGACAAGGCCCACGCCTTCTTCGAGAGACATGGCAACAAGGCGATCGTCCTGGCCCGCTTCGTGCCCGTGGTCCGCACGTTCATCACCGCGGTGGCCGGCGTCAGCAGGATGGACCGCAGGCGCTTCTTCACCTACAGCTTCATCGGCGCACTTCTCTGGGCCACGGGCGTGACGTTGATGGGCTACTTCCTTGGGCAGATCGCCTTTGTTCGCAACCACATCGACGTGATGCTCATCCTGATCGTGGCGGTCTCGTTCGTCCCGGTGGGCGTGGAGTATGTGCGCCATCGCAGGGCGGCCAGGGCAGCCCTCTAAGTCGAGTCGAGGTCGGCCAGCAGACAGGTAAGACAAGGCCAGCGAGTGGCCATCGCAGGTCAGGTCGTGGGCGGTGAAGCCGGTGGGATCGTGTCCTGGGGCGTTTCTGGCGGCCCGGAGATGGCGGGACCGGACGCGCCGCCGAAGCTCACACCGGGCACCTCGCGACCAGCGTCCTCGATCTCGAAGTACTCCTCGCGACCGATGCTGAACATGCCGGCAACGACGTTGCTCGGGACGGTCTCGACCTTGGTGTTGAGCTCCCGGACATTGGCGTTGTAGTAGCGGCGCCCTGACGCGATCCGGTCCTCGGTGGAGGTCAGCTCTTGTTGGAGGGCAAGGAAGCTGGAGTTGGCCTTCAGGTCCGGGTAGGCCTCGGCCACGGCGAACAACCGGCCCAGCGCCTGGCTCAGCATCCCCTCGTTCTGCGCCGCAACAGCCGGGCTCTGGCCGCCGGACATGGCAGCAGACCTGGCCTGCATGACGCCCTCGAGGGTTCCCTTCTCATGGGCGGCGTAGCCCTTGACGGTCTCAACGAGGTTCGGGATCAGGTCGTGGCGGCGCTTGAGCTCGACGTCGATCTGTCGCCAAGCCTCCTGGACCAGGTTGCGCAGCTTGATCAGGCCGTTGTAGATCCCGACCGACCAGAGGACGAGCAGCACGATGACGACGATGATGACGACCTTGAACACGCGTTCTCCCCGCAGTAGAAGGTGATACCCGATCGTAACCGGATGTCGGTCCGGCAGACGTGGACAACGGTGTACCGAAAATGAGCTCCGCCAGGTCGTGCTCAGGCCAGACCGAGCTCCGTCAGGCTGTATGCCGTGACGTAGGTCAGGCCCTGCGCCTCCAGCTTCTCCCTCGCCCCGGTCGCCCGGTCGGCGATGGTCGCCACGGCAACCACCTCGGCGCCCTCCTCGCGGGCGGCGGCCACGGCATCCATCGGCGAGGCTCCGGTGGTCGTGGTGTCCTCGACGATGAGCACCCGACGTCCCTTGATCGAGGGACCCTCGATGCGTTGCTGCAGGCCATGGGCCTTGCCGGACTTGCGGACGACGAAGGCATCGAGTCGCCGGCCGCCGGCTGCCGATGCGTGAAGCATCGCGGTTGCGACCGGGTCGGCGCCGAGGGTCAGCCCGCCCACGGCCTCGAAGTCGAGGCCGTTGGTCAGCTGGTTCATCACCTGGCCGACCAGTGGCGCGGCCTCGCCGTCAAGCGTGATCCGCCGGAGGTCGACGTAGTAGTCGGCTTGGCGCCCTGAGGACAACGTGACCTTGCCGTGCACGATCGCCTTGGCCTTGATCAGCTCGAGCAGTCGGTCGCGCGGCGATTGGGTCGGCGATTGGGTCGGCGATTGGGTCATGGCGCCGGGGGCGGCGTTGGTGTCGGTCACGAGTCCTCAGCCTATCCTCGGGCGCCTAGCTCTGGCGGCGACGCACCGAGGCGGCCCGGCTCGCGAAGACGCGAAGGAGACTGCGCGGAGTCATCTGGGCGACACCGGCGATCACCTTGTACTTGACTCCGGGGATGGAGATGACCTTGCCGGCCCTGACGTCATCCAGAGCCTCACGCACGAGTCGGTCGGCCTCGAGCCACATCACGGACGGCACCCGGGACATGTCGACCTTGGAGCGCTCGTGCATCTCGGTGCGGACGAACCCGGGGCACAGCGCAGTCGCCGTGACCCCCGACCCGGCCAGCTCGAGCGCCAGGGTCTCGGTGAACGACGTGACCCACGCCTTGGCCGCGGAGTAGGTTCCCGTGGGCACGAAACCGGCCACCGACGACACGTTGATGATGGCTCCGCGTCCGCGGTCCTTCATCGACAGGGCGCCGGCGTGCGAGAGCACCAGGACTGCGCGGCAGAGGACATCGAGCAAGGCCTCCTCGTCGGCCAGGTCCCCCGCAAGGAAGCTCTTGCCCATGCCGAAGCCAGCGTTGTTGACCAGGAGGTCGATCGGGCGGTCGCGATCTGCGAGGCGTTTGGCGACGCGATTGAGCGCAGGCCGCTTGGACAGGTCGGCCGCCAGGATCTGGACGTTGATGGAGTGCCGGGCGCGCAGCTCGTCCGAGACGTTCTCCAGCCTGGCCCGGTCGCGGGCCACGATGACCAGATCATGGCCCCGCTCGGCCAGCTCACGACAGAAGGCGTGTCCGATTCCGGCGGTTGCCCCGGTGACCAGCGCAGTACTCATGAGCCGCAGCCTATGCGGCACTCATATGGTTGGTGCTGTGCGCATTGCAACCTGGAACGTCAACTCCATCCGTTCACGCGTCGAGCGCGTCGAGGCCTTCCTCGAACGCAGCGACTGCGACGTGCTCACGATCCAGGAGACCAAGGCCAGGGAGGACCAGTTCCCCATGGAGCGGCTGACCGCTCTTGGCTACGAGGTCGCCCACCATGGCCTGAACCAGTGGAACGGGGTGGCAGTCCTCTCTCGGGTCGGCCTGGCCGATGTCGAGGTCGGCTTCCCAGGCATGCCCTCGTATGGCGACCCGCTGGCTTCCGAGGCCCGCGCCCTCGGTGCCACGTGCGGCGGCGTCCGCGTGTGGTCGCTCTATATCCCCAACGGCCGGGCCCTGGGTGACCCGCACCTGGACTACAAGCTGGACTGGCTGGAGCACCTGCGGCAGGCGGCCGGCGGCTGGCTGTCAACGGATCCGTCAGCCCAGATCGCCCTCATGGGTGACTGGAACATCGCCCCGCAGGACGAGGACGTCTGGGACATGGCGGATTTCGCCGGAAGCACCCACGTCTCGGCGCCGGAGCGTTCGGCTTTCCAGGCGATCGTGGATGCCGGGTTCAGCGACGTCGCCCGCGCCTACACTCCTGGGCCCGGGGTCTACACGTACTGGGACTACAAGCAGCTGAGCTTCCCGAAGCGACGCGGGATGCGCATCGACTTCGTGCTGGGCTCCCCGGCCCTGCTCGCCAGGGTCAACGGCGCGTCCATCGATCGCGAGGAGCGCAAGGGCAAGGGCGCCAGTGACCACGCGCCGGTCATCGTCGAGCTCGCGGACCACTGAGGCATGAGCACCATGGGTCCGACCTCCTCCGTGACGCCGCAGGACCTCGCCGATGCCCTCACTGCTCTGCAGGACCGTCCCCCTCTGGTCCAGTGCCTGACCAACAGCGTCGTGTCAGGGTGGACCGCGAACGTCCTGCTGGCCGTCGGGGCCGCGCCGGCGATGGTCGACAACCCCCACGAGGCTGGTGAGTTCGCTGCGATCGCCGGGGCAGTGCTGGTCAACCTCGGCACGCCGTATGACGACACCGCCCACGCAATGCACCTCGCCGTCCTTGCTGCCAAGGCTGCGGAGACCCCCTGGGTGCTCGACCCGGTGGCAGCAGGCGCCCTCGGATGGCGGACCGAGCTGGCGAACCAGCTGCTCGACGAGGCAAGACCTGCCATCGTTCGCGGCAATGCCTCGGAGATCCTCGCCCTGGCCGGCGGCGGAGGTGGCCGTGGCGTCGAGTCGGTGGACTCCCCCGAGGCCGCAGCCCAGGTGGCCAGGGACCTCGCTGCCCAGCTGCGGGCGGTGATTGCGGTGAGCGGCCCGATCGACCACATCACCGACGGGGAGCGGATGGTCCGCCTCTCCAACGGCCATCCGTGGCTGACCCGCGTCACCGGTGTGGGCTGTGCGCTTGGTGCGCTGATGGCGGCCTTCGCCGCCGTGGTCCCCGATGCCGTTGTCGCGGCCGCAGCCGCGACCGCGACGTTGACCGTTGCGGCCGACTCCGCGGCGAAGCGCAGCGGAGGGCCGGGCAGCTTTGCGGTCGCCCTGCTGGATGAGCTCGACCTGATCGGGCCGAGCGGGCTGGCCGAGCGTGTGAGGATCAGCTGAGCGTGCGCCGGCCGCCACTGGACCTCTCGATCTATCTGGTGACCGACACCGCCATGTGTGGCCAGCTCGGCGTCGTCGCAACCGTTTCCGCGGCTGTGGGCGCCGGAGCCACCATCGTGCAGCTGCGCGACACGGACGCAACCGACGACGAGCTGGTCAACCTCGGCCGTCAGGTCAGCGCGGCACTCAGGGGCACCGGCGTGGCCCTGATCATCAACGACCGCGTTCACCTCGTCGCAGCCATCGGCGCCCAGGGAGGACACGTGGGACAGTCCGATCTGGGGGCCAGGCAGGCGCGGGCGCTGCTGGGTCCGGAGGCATGTCTGGGGCTGTCGGTGCAGACCCTCGAACACGTTGCTGCTGCTCGCCAGCTCACCGAGGGAACCGTGGACTACCTCGGCGTGGGACCCGTCTGGGGGACGGCAACCAAGCTGGATGCAGCCGCCCCTGGGGGCCTGGGAACTCTTCGAGAGGTCACCTCTGCCAGTCCCTGGCCCTGTGTGGCCATCGGAGGCATCACCCTCGAGCGCCTGACCGAGGTGCGCGACGCCGGGACTGCCGGCGCAGCCGTGGTCAGCGCCATCTGCGGCCAGCCTGACCCGGCAGCGGCCACGCGAGCTCTGCGGGCGGCGTGGGATGGTGGGCCTCGATGAGTCGCCCTCCTGTCGCACTGACCATCGCCGGGAGCGACCCCTCCGGCGGCGCCGGAATCCAGGCCGACCTCAAGACGTTCTCGGCGCTCGGCGCGTATGGCACGTCAGTGATCACGGCGCTCACGGCACAGAACACCCGGGGCGTGACCGGAGTGCACGTGGTACCAACGGATTTCGTGGTCCTTCAGCTCGAGACCCTGATCGACGACGTCCGCCTCGACGCCGTGAAGATCGGGATGCTCGCCAACGCCGCCATCGTGCAGGCAGTTGCCGACTTCCTCAGACGCCATGACCGCCTCGACTGTGTCGTCCTTGACCCGGTGATGGTCGCCACCAGCGGTGACCGGCTGCTCGATGACGATGCGGTCCAGGCCATGCGCGACCTGATGCCTCTTGTCTCCCTGGTCACGCCGAACCTCGCCGAGGCAGCAGCCCTGCTCGACACCCGGCCCGCACGCACCCTTGCGGATATGCGACTTCACGCGCTGGCCCTTCAGGAGCTCGGCGCCCCGCGGGTGCTCATCAAGGGCGGCCACCGCGAGGAGGACCCCGAGGCGGTAGACCTCCTGCTCGACATCGACGGCCAGACCTTGCTGCGGGCGCCAAGGGTCGACACCGTCAACACTCATGGCACCGGCTGCACCCTTTCGTCGGCCCTTGCAGCCCTGCGCCCCCAACGTGACTCCTGGTTAGAGGCTTCGCTGGATGCGAAGAGCTGGCTCACCGCCGCGTTGGCCGCGGCAGACGTGCTCGAGATCGGCCAGGGCCACGGACCGGTCCACCACTTCCACGGGATCTGGGACCGCTGAGGGCAAGGGCGACAACGGCCCCGGCGAACGCCGCCACGGCGCCGCCGAGAAACACCGTCTGCACCTGCACAACTCCGGCAGCGGCGAGCGCGGCGACATCCTGCTGGTTGGGCAGTGCGGCCACTGAGCCGTAGTACCGGTGCAGCCCGATGCCCGTGAGCAGGGCGAGCCCGACGACCATCCCGACCATTCGGGCCAGGACCACCAGGGAGCTCGCGACTCCGTGCCCATCGGCCGGTACCGACGCCAGTGCTGCGGCGTTGACAGGCGCGAGCGCGAGCCCGAGGCCCAGGCCTCCCACAACCAGGACGGGGGTGACTGTCCAGGACTGCAGGGAGGCGTGCCCCCACCCGGACATCAGGACAAGCCCGACACCGGCGAGGACCAGACCCGACGCGGCCACACTCGCAGCGCCGAGCCAGCGCAGCGACCAGCCACCGAGGAAGGCACCAAGAGGGACGGCGAGCAGGAACCGGACGAGCACCAGCGCCGCAGTGGTCTGTGACCCGGTCACGGTCAGGCGGGCCAGGACCGGCACGTCAACCACGACGGCGACGAGGGCGACCCCGGCCAGAGCACTGACCAGCAGGGCAGGGACGACCCTGGAACCACCCCGCATCCTCATCAGCCCACGTGGGACCAGAGGGTCGGGGACGCGACGGTGCCGCCAGACGTACGCCAGGACCGCCAGCAGCCCGAGCGGCACCAGGGCCCAGCCCCAAGACCCAACCACCTCACGTTCCGGATCGGCCGAGGCGAAGGTGAGGACGAGAGAGCCCAGCGCCACGGCGACGCAGAGGGCCCCGAACAGGTCGACCCTTCGCAACAAGCCGAGCAGGCTCTCGCGAGCTGCTGTCAGCGCCGCCAGCAGCAGGACGAGGGTGACCACTCCCAGCGGAGTCGCGAGGCGTCCGGTCCCGGCGAACGGGATGAACGGGATACCGAGCATGACGTCGTCAGCCAGGGACTTCGGCGCGACCAGCGTGAGCAGGCCCATGGAGATGGCCGTAAGTCCCAGAACCGTTGGCAGCACATGCAGCTGAGGCCGAGCGGCACGACCACCGGCAAGCACGAGAACTGTTGCCAGCACGAGGCCGAGCACCACGTTGAGCCCGAAGATCGCCCGCCATCCCGCCACTGCCAGGACAGCAGCACCGAGCAACGGACCGAGGACGCTGCCGAGCTCCTGCACGGCGCCGACCACCCCAAGTGGGGTCCCCCGCCGCTCGGGTGGCCACAGGTCGGCTACCAGGGCCAGCGTGGCCGGAACCAGGCCGCCGCCGCCGATGCCCTGCAGGACCCTGCCTCCGACGAGCACCGGCAGCTCGACGGACACGGCGGTGATCGCCGAACCAATGACAAAGACCAGGAGGCAGGAGAGCAGCACATGTTGGCGTGAGAGCAGATCAGAGAGCCGGCCGATGAGCGGTAGGACCGCGATATATCCCAGCAGGAAGCCCGAGATGATGGGCGTCGCCTTCTGCAGGGCATCGAGGCCGAGCCCGACCCCGGCCATCATGTCCGGTAGTGCCAGGACCACGACATAGGTGTCGGCCGCTGCCAGCGCCACGGCGACCGAGGCAGTCGCCAGCAGGGTCCTAGGGTTTGCGGATGTCAACCGGCGCGCCGTACTTGTCCAGCGTGAGGGTGTAGGTCGAGGTCGCACCCTGGAAGAAGGGCCCGACCATGGTCACGCTGCGCAGCTCGCCTCCGGGATCGGTGATCCCGTAGGTCACGTCGAAGGTCTTGGCGGAGTCGCCGATGCTGAGCAGCTTGGCGACGCTGGAGCCGGGCAGCTTGCCCGTGATGGTCTTCAGAACCTCAGCGCCCTGGCGCGTGGGTTTTCCCTCGACCAGGTCGGTTGTGGCGGTCATCAGCGAGGTGATGCCACCAACCGGCGCGAACAGCTGAGCGGGGTTGGGGGCGTTGTACTCCTTGGGGTCGACCTGCGCGAACTGGGTGGTGAACGGGAGCTTCAGGTAGAGCAGCTTGTCGATCGCGACCACCTCGACCTTGGCCCCGAACCCGCCGATGCGCGCGTCCAGCGTCCCCTTGAACGCCGGTGCGTGGGTGCCGGTGCCATCGGCCCCGAGGGCGCCGTTGGCCGATTCGGGAATGCCGCTCGAGCGCAGGGTCAGATGCAGGGAGGTTGCCGCATCAGCCTTGACCTTGGCCGCCGCGAGCTGCTGGGTGGCTGTGAGCTGGGCCGACTTGCCCGAAGAGCTGCTGCAGGCGGCGACCCCAGTGACCGTCACCAGGGCGAGCGCGATCGCTCTCACTGCTCTTTGTCGCCGTCCCGTGTGTCGTTGTCCTGTGTGTCGCAGTCCCATGTCCGAAACGCTACCGGCTCGACCCCGAAGCATTGGTCAGCGCAGGACCAGATGGTCCTCCACCGCGTCTTGGTCGACGACCACCGTGCCGCCGTCGCGGACCTCGCCGGCCAGCAGCGCCCGCGCCAGAGCGTCGCCGATCTCGTGCTGCACCAGGCGCCTCAGGGGCCGTGCCCCGTATGCCGGGTCGTAGCCTGTCTTCGCCAGCCACTCGCGCGCCGCTGGCGTCACCTCCAGGGAGATGCGGCGGCTCTCGAGCCTCCTGGCCAGCCCTGCGACCTGCAGGTCGACGATGCCGGCGAGCTGGTCGATGGTCAGCGGGTCGAAGATGACGACCTCATCCAGGCGGTTGAGGAACTCCGGCTTGAAGGTCGCCCGCACCATGGCCATGACGGCCTCATGCTTCGCGTTCTCGCCCATGGTCGGGTCGATCAGGAACTGCGAGCCGAGGTTGGAGGTCATGATCAGGATGACGTTGCGGAAGTCGACTGTCCGGCCCTGGCCGTCGGTGAGGCGGCCGTCGTCCAGCAGCTGCAGCAGCACGTCGAAGGTCTGCTCATGGGCCTTTTCCACCTCGTCCAGCAGCACCACGGAGTACGGGCGCCGGCGCACCGCCTCGGTGAGCTGCCCGCCCTCCTCGTACCCGACATACCCCGGGGGCGCACCGATCAGGCGCGCAACCGAGTGCCGCTCGGAGTACTCACTCATGTCGATGCGCACCATCGCTCGCTCGTCGTCGAACAGGAAGTCCGCCAGCGACTTGGCCAGCTCGGTCTTGCCGACCCCGGTGGGGCCGAGGAACAGGAACGACCCGGTGGGGCGGTCGGGGTCGGCAATGCCGGCACGGGTCCGCCGGACGGCATCGGCAACCGCACGCACGGCCGGGACCTGACCGATCAGGCGCTGCCCGATAAAGTCCTCCATCCGCAGCAGCTTGTCGGTCTCGCCCTCCAGCAGACGGCCCGCCGGGATGCCGGTCCAGGCGCTGATGACGTCGGCGATGTCGTCGGGGCCGACCTCCTCCTTGACCATTGGCGCCTCTCCGCCGGCGGTCGAGGACGTCGCCTCGGCCGCCTGCGCCGCCTCCAGATCCTTTTCGAGAGAGGGGATCTGGCCGTACAGGAGCCGGGATGCGCCGGCCAGGTCACCATCACGCTGCATCCGCTCGGCCTGCCCGCGCAGCTCGTCAGTCTGGGCCTTGAGATCCCCGACCCGGTTGAGACTCGCCTTCTCCTGCTCCCAGCGCGCGGTCAACGCCGCCAGCTGCTCGGAGTGGTCGGCCAGGTCGGCCCGCAGCCGGATCAGCCGTTCTCCGGAGGCCTCATCCGACTCGTGCTCCAGGGCAAGCTCCTCCATCTTGAGGCGGTCAACGGTGCGGCGGAGCTGGTCGATCTCGACGGGCGAGGAGTCGATCTCCATCCGCAGACGTGAGGCAGCCTCGTCGATCAGGTCGATCGCCTTGTCGGGGAGCTGGCGTCCGCTGATGTAGCGATCGGACAGGGTCGCGGCCGCCACGAGCGCACTGTCGGCAATGGTGACCTTGTGGTGCGCTTCGTAGCGCTCCCTGAGCCCGCGGAGGATACCGATCGTGTCCTCGACGCTGGGCTCACCGACGAAGACCTGCTGGAAGCGGCGCTCGAGGGCAGCGTCCTTCTCGATGTACTTGCGGTACTCATCCAGGGTCGTGGCCCCGACCATCCGCAGCTCCCCACGGGCCAGGAGCGGTTTGAGCATGTTGCCGGCATCCATGCTCCCCTCTGCGGCTCCGGCGCCGACCACGGTGTGCAGCTCGTCGATGAACGTGACGACCTGGCCGTCCGCGGCGCGAATCTCCTCCAGCACGGCCTTGAGCCGCTCCTCGAACTCGCCGCGATACTTCGCGCCCGCCACCATGGCGGCCAGATCGAGACTGATCAGCCGCTTGCCCTTCAGGGACTCCGGGACGTCGTCGGCCACGATCCGCTGGGCGAGGCCCTCGACCACGGCCGTCTTGCCGACGCCGGGGTCGCCGATCAGCACCGGGTTGTTCTTGGTACGGCGCGACAGCACCTGGACGACCCGGCGGATCTCGGTATCGCGGCCGATGACCGGGTCCAGCCGGCCTTCGCGGGCGGCCTCGGTCAGGTCCGTGCCGTACTTGGCCAGGGCGTCGAAGGTCGCCTCAGGTTCCGCGGTGGTGACCTTGGCGCCGCCGCGAAAGATGGTGAGCTCGCCAGCCACGGCATCACCGTTGATGCCGAAGTCGCCAGTCCGGGCCAGGGCGAGCAGGAGGTGGTCGGTCGACACGTAGGTGTCGCCCATCGACTCCATGATCTTGGTGCCCTGGTCGAGGACGGCCAGGCTTGCGCGCGACAAGCCGGGGGGCCCGACCGAGGAGCCGCTGACCGTGGGCACACGGGCGAGGATCTCGCTCGCGGCCCGGGCAGCAGCTGCCGCTGAGGATCCGCTGGCCTCAAGGAGCGGGCCGGTGCTGGTATCGGTCTGTCGGGCCAGCGCGAGCAGGATGTGCGCCGGCTCCACGTGCGGGTGACCTGCTGCGGCTGCGTCACGCACCGCCGAGGAGATGGCTTCTTGCACCTTGGTCGTCAGGTTCAGGTCCATGAGCCAAAGTATTCCGCTCCGCGTCACCAAATGAGAGCGCTTGGTGCGCCTTGCTTCTGCTCGGCCGTGCGGAGGTTCGTCGCTCCTCCGCAGCTGACCGAATATGGCGAGCTGCTGCTGATGACGGCGGACCGGAGCCGGATCCTGAGCGCCTACCCGTTCCGGGAC
>JBDTYK010000056.1:0-12839 GCA_040005715.1 Actinomycetota bacterium
GCGGGCAGTATGACGGCTACCGGCGCGTCGCCGGCGTGGCCGATGGCTCCACGACGGAGACCTACTCGGCGATGCGCCTGGAGGTCGACAACTGGCGCTGGTCTGGTGTGCCGTTCTTCATCCGCGCAGGCAAGTCGCTGCCGCTGACGCAGACCGAGGTGCGACTGATCTTCCGGGCCGCGCCTGCTCTCGGCTTCTCTGCTTCGGACGAGACTGTCGATCCCAACCAGATCGTCCTGCTCATCGACCCCCGGGCCGGCGCACGCTGGGTGCTGCACGCCAAGCGAACCGACGGGCCCGGACTGCGGCCGATCGATCTGGACGTGGATTTCGGCACGGATGGCGAGCGCGTCCCGGCGCCCTACGAGGAGCTGCTGTACGCGGCGATGCAGGGAGACCAGAGCCACTTCAGCCGTGAGGACTCGGTCGAGGAGACCTGGCGGATCCTGGACCCGCTGCTCGACCTGCCCACCGAGCCCAGCCCCTACGCCCCAGGGTCCTGGGGACCGTCGGGCGCCGAACACCTGACTGCAGAGTTCGGTGGCTGGCGTCAGCCCTGGCTGATCTCGGGATCCTGAGATGGAGGATCTGAACCGGTTGCTGCGCCGTGTCGCCGACGAGGTCACGGAATTTCGGGCCTCGCTCGCCGAACGTCCAGTGAGCAGCGCTGGCGACGTCGAGAACGTGCGTCGAGGTTTTGCGACCCCATTGCCACAAGGACCTTCTCCTGCTGCCGAGGTGATTGACGAGCTGGTGGCAGCTGCCCGGACGGGTCTGATGGCGACCCCGGGCCCGCGGTTCTTCGGGTTCGTCGTGGGTGGGGCACTGCCGGCTGCGACAGCCGCCGACATGCTCGCAGTGGGGTGGGACCAGTGCGCGTTCAACATGGCCCTCGCCCCCGCGGCGGTCGCCGCCGAAGAGGCCGCCGGAGGCTGGCTGAAGGAGCTGCTCGGCATACCCTCGTCCGCGTCGGTCGGGTTCGTGACCGGAGCACAGGCTGCGAACACGGTTGGGCTCACGGCGGCGCGTCACCACGTGCTGGCCGAGGCGGGGTGGGATGTGGAGCATCGTGGGCTCCAGGGGGCGCCGAGCTTGCGAGTGCTCGCCGGCGAGGAGCGACACGCCACCATTGACCGGTCGCTGCGACTGCTCGGTCTGGGCTCGGACGTCGTTGAGGCGGTACGCGCCGATGGCAACGGGGCCATGGATGTCGGCCACCTGGCTCAGGTGCTGACCGTGGGTCCCAAGGGACCGACGATCGTCTGTCTGCAGGCCGGGAACGTGAACACCGGGGCGTGCGACGACCTGCGCTCGGCTTGCGAGGTCGTCCACTCCCACGGGGGATGGGCGCACGTCGACGGTGCCTTCGGACTTTGGGCTTCAGCCAGTCCCGTGACGAGCCACCTCACTGATGGGGTGGACCTGGCCGACTCCTGGGGGTGCGATGCGCACAAGTGGCTCAACGTGCCGTATGACTCGGCCTTTGCGTTTTGCTCGCGCCCACAGGTTCACTCGGCCGCCATGTCGTACACGGCGTCATACCTCACGGGTTCGGGCGTGGAGCCCGGGGCGGCCGACTACACCGCCGAGTCGTCCCGGCGGGCACGCGGGTTCGCGGTCTGGGCGGCGCTGCGCGAGCTGGGTCGCGACGGTGTGAGTGACCTGGTCGACCGCTGCTGCCGGCTAGCCAGGTGCTTCGCGGACGGTCTGGTGGCGGCGGGGTTCGAGGTTGCGAACGAGGTCGTGCTCAACCAGGTGCTGGTCAGCTTCGGCGAGGACGCGCGCACCGACCGTGTCATCGACGCTGTCCAACGGGAGGGGGTCTGCTGGATGGGTGGCACGACGTGGCGCGGTCGACGGTTCATGCGCATCTCGGTGTCGAACTACGCCACCACTGACGAGGACGTCGACCGTTCGCTCGAGGCGATCCTGCACGCGGTGGATGGCACGTCCAACTGACCCGATACAGGGCACTTGGACTATCTGGCTTCAGACTGCTCCGTCTTCTGGACGAATCGCCCTTGGTCCCCGACAACCATCAAGGGGTACGAACCGCCCTACGCTGCGATCTCGAGCTCAGAGCGTCCCGAGCCGGCACGCCGACGCACCACGGCAGCGTCTGGGACGACGGCGTCGGGGGCTACTCGCGCCCCTCGCCCGATCACGACGTCGGACCCGACCCGTGCTCCCGTTCCTATCCACGTCCCGTCCTCCGCCCGAGAGCGCGGGCCAAGGTGCACGTTTCCTGCGACGACGACGTCTTTCCCGACGATGACGTCACGATCCAGCCAGCTGCCAGCGCCGATCCGGGAGCGGTCTCCCACCTGCGCACCGGCTTCGACGTATGCCGTCGGGGCCACCGTGGCAGCCTCGTGCACCCGCGCCTCCGGTGAGACCAGCCCGCCGCCGTTGGCGTGGCGGACGTAGTGCACTACCCGACCGTTGTCGTCCTCAAAATCAACTCTCGCTGCCACATGTTCTCCCTGGTCGACCTGCTTGCGTCTTACATGACCTCTCGCCTTACATAACGTCTATGGGACCGCAAGGATTCCGGTAACAGTGTGCTGGACGGCAGGCCCCCGAATCGAGGCGTTCTCGACGGACGCAGCGTGATTGACGAGGTGCCCAGTCCGGCTGGAACCTGCGCGAACCGCGGTCGTCCTGACAGGAATCCGCTGGTAGTACCGATACTCAGGGACTGGTCGGCGGGGGAGCGGCGGCGGCGGGTTCACCAGTGCCAGCGACATCGCGCCGACCGGCTTTGGCGGGCGGATCCTTGAGCATGTCGGCTGACGGCACGAAGAAGAGGCTGCCGGTCACTGCGGTCGAAAAATCCAGGATCCGGTCGTGGGCTGCCGGCGGCCGGCCCAAGAACATGTTGGTCAGCATCTGCTCGGTGACCTCAGGGGTGCTCGAGTAGCCGATGAAATAGGTGCCGAACTCACCGCTGCCGATGTTTCCGAAGGACATGTTCTCGCGGACGATCTGCCGCTGCTGGCCGAACTGGTCGAGCACCGTGTTCAACGCGACGTGCGAGTTCGCCGGCTTCACATCTTCGGCGAGCTCGACGTCGCTGAGCTTTCGGCGCCCGATGACACGTTCCTGCTCCTCGACCGAGGCCGCGTTCCAGGCTTCGAGGTCGTGAACGTACTTCTGGACGATCACGAAGCTACCTCCGGTGAAGTAGGGCTGCTCGTCGCCGATCAGGACGGCGGCGGCCGCGGCGATCCCGGTTGGGTTCTCGGTTCCGTCGACGAAACCAAGGAGGTCGCGTTCATCGAAGTACCTGAAGCCGTGGACTTCGTCGACAACATCCGAACGGCCCGAGAGTCGCTGGGACAACAAACCTGCCAGCTCGAAACACAGGTCCATCCGGTTCGCTCGAATGTGCAACAACAGGTCGCCCGGGGTCGAGACCGCCTTGTGTGTTGGTCCGACGATCTCGTGGAACTGGTGAAGTCCAGCCGGGCGAGGCTCTGCGAACAGACGGTCCCAGAGCTGGGATCCGATGCCGACCACGCAGGCGAGTCCGCCGTCAAGAGCGCGGAAACCGACGGCTCGGGTCAGGCTTGCGACGTCGGGGAAGAGGCCGCGCACGTCGTCTTCGGCGCCATCGGTCACCGTCAGCACCAGGAACATCGACGCCGCCGTCAAGGGCGTCAAGATCGGTTGTGGCTCAACGGCGTTCCTCGGGTTGCGCTCATCTTGTTCACTCATCATTCGACCCACCTTCTCGGTCAGGCGACCGATCCGGGCAGGTATGGTCGCCTGGGTAGGTCACCCAGTTATCGTGCCAACATTTGGGGCTCGCGGCCACCCTTGCCACTACCCTCGTCAAGCGATTTGGCACGACGAGCGGGTCTACCTCAGCAACTTCCCGGCGTCTGGTTCGTCCGTTCGAGGACCCCGGATAGCGAGGCGACGCCCCACCCTTCGTGGCCCAAGCCCAAGCACCCTCAAGGGCGCGACCTGTGCCCAGGCCATGGCAATCTCAGCGGGTCAGCCGAGGTCGAACCGATCGAGGTCCATGACCTTGCCCCACGCGGCCACGAAGTCGCGAACGAACTTCCCCTGCGAGTCGTTGCTCGCGTAGACCTCTGCAATTGCACGCAGTTCAGAGTTCGAGCCGAAGACGAGGTCAACGCGGCTGGCGGTCCACTTGAGCTGGCCGGTGGCAAGGTCGCGGCCCTCGAACGTCTCCGCATCCTGCGAGGTCGGCTTCCACGTCGTGCCCTGGTCGAGCAGGTTGACGAAGAACTGGTTGGTCAGCGAGTCGGGCGTCGAGGTGAACACCCCCAGCGGGGATTGCTGGAAGTTCGCGCCCAGGACGCGTAGGCCACCGAGGAGGACAGTCATCTGGGGGGCGCTGAGAGTGAGCAGGTTCGCGCGGTCGATCAGCTGGTACTCGGCTGGTAGCCGTTGACCTTTGCCGAGGTAGTTGCGGAACCCGTCCGCGGTCGGCTCGAGGGCGGCGAAGGACTCGACGTCGGTCTGCTCCTGCGACGCATCCACGCGTCCCGGGGTGAAGGGGACGTCGACTTCGTGGCCGGCGTCCTTAGCCGCCTGCTCGACTGCCGTGCATCCGCCGAGCACGATCAGGTCGGCAAGCGAGACGCTCCTGGTCCCGGCCTGGGAGCTGTTGAAGCCCGCCTGGATCCCTTCCAGGGTTCGCAGCACAACCGCCAGTTCGGCCGGGTTGTTGGCTTCCCAACCGATCTGGGGCTCGAGACGGATGCGCGCCCCGTTCGCCCCACCCCGCTTGTCGCTGCCACGGAACGTCGAGGCTGACGCCCACGCCGTGGAGACGAGCTGGGAGACTGACAGCCCCGAGGCCAGGATCTGGCCCTTGAGGTTGGCGAGGTCCTGCGCCTCGACCAGCTCGTGCGTCACGTCGGGGAGCGGGTCCTGCCACAGCAGGCTCTCGTGGGGGACCAGCGGCCCGAGGTAGCGCGCTCGTGGCCCCATGTCACGGTGGGTCAGCTTGAACCAGGCCCGGGCGAAGGCGTCGGCGAGCTCCTCGGGGTGCTCGAGGAATCGCCGCGAGATCTGCTCGTAGACCGGGTCGACCCGGAGCGCGATGTCCGTCGTCAACATCATCGGGGGTCGGGTCAGCGACGGATCGCCCTCAGGGTCGGGCACTGCGCCGGCCCCGCCGTTGTCCTTGGGCATCCACTGGTTGGCTCCGGCCGGGCTCTTGGTCAGCTCCCACTCATAACCGAACAGGGTCTCGAAGAAGCTGTTGTCCCACGACGTGGGGGTTGGGGTCCACACAATCTCGATACCGCTGGTGATCGCGTCCCTGCCCTTGCCGGTGCCGAACGTGTTCTTCCAGCCGAGGCCCTGCTCCTGGATCGGGGCCCCTTCGGGCTCGGGGCCGACGTACTGGTTCGGGTCAGCCGCCCCGTGGGTCTTGCCGAAGGTGTGGCCGCCCGCGATGAGTGCAACGGTCTCCTCGTCGTTCATCGCCATGCGCAGGAACGTCTCGCGGATGTCGACGGCGGAGGCGAGCGGGTCCGGGACCCCGTTCGGGCCCTCCGGGTTCACATAGATGAGGCCCATCTGAACGGCGGCGAGGGGGTTCTCCAGCTCCCGGTCACCGGTATAACGCTCATCGCCCAGCCAGGTGGCTTCGGGGCCCCAGTAGACGTCCTCATCGGGCTCCCAGACGTCTTCGCGACCACCGGCGAAGCCGAAGGTCTTGAAACCCATTGAGTCCAGGGCGCAGTTGCCCGCGAAGATCATCAGGTCGGCCCACGAGATCGCCGCACCGTACTTCTGCTTGACCGGCCACAAAAGCCTGCGCGCCTTGTCGAGGTTCCCGTTGTCGGGCCAGCTGTTGAGCGGCGCGAAGCGCTGCATGCCCGCACCGGCGCCCCCGCGGCCGTCGCTGATGCGGTAGGTGCCCGCGCTGTGCCACGCCATCCGGATGAAGAGCGGACCGTAGTGGCCAAAGTCGGCCGGCCACCAGTCCTTGGAGGTGGTCATCACCTGATCGATGTCCCTGCGCAGGGCATCGAGGTCGAGGGTGTTGAACTGCGCCGAGTAGTCGAAGTCCTCGCCCATGGGGTTGGCCATGGCCGGGTGCTTCCGCAGGATCGCCAAGTTCAGCTGGTCCGGCCACCAGGCCCGGTTGCCCGCGAGCCCGCTCTGTTGGCTGGGGCGCCCTGGCGCGACCGGGCACCCGCCTTCGCTCTCGTTCATCTCTCCAACAACGGCGTCAGGACTATCAGACACGGGAATCCTTTCGGGACCAGAGGGTTGCTCAGGAACTGGGCGTGGTCGAGCAGCTGGGGCACAGACCCCAGTAGATGACCTCGGCTTCGTCGATCGCGAAGCCGTGGTCGTCGGAAGCGGTCAGACAGGGCGTCAGGCCCACGGCGCAGTCGACGTCGGCGATGGCATCGCACGTCCGGCAGGCGACGTGGTGATGGTTGTCTCCGACCCGCGACTCGTAACGTGCCACTGAGCCCTGCGGGTGGATCCGGCGGACCAGGCCGGCGGCGGTCAGCGCTCGGAGCACGTCGTAGACGGCCTGGTGGGATACGCCACCAAGATCCTGACGGACCACACCGATGATCGAGTCCGTATCGGCGTGCGGATGGTCGTGCACCGCGGTCAGCACCGCTACCCGAGGGCGCGTGACACGCAGCCGCACCCTGCGCAACATGCGCTCGAACTCCGCAGCCATGGACACGATCTGTGAGGTTAGCCCATCTTCTGGAATCAATCAAGATCAGGCGCACCCGAGCCGGCCGGCCGGCCGGTACCTTCTCTTCGGACTACTGGGGGGCCCGGCTGCGCTGTTCAACCCTTCGAGCCTCGAATGCCCGGCGCAGAAGAACATTGAGGATCGCGGCGACGGTCATCGTGAGGATCCCGACGACCAGGGCGGTGACGGAGAACCATGCCGCGGGTTCTCCGGTCACGACCGAGGTGATGGGACCTGCGGGGGCATACTGCATCGCGGATCCCGTACTGCTGGACGGGTTCGCTCCGGGTATAAGCGCCAGGATGCCGTAGGCGAGGTAGTAGCAAGGCACCGCAACGATGCTCGCGGGCAGGGTGAGTATCGCGGCGAGCAGGATGGGCCACGGTGAGCCTCCCGTGAACCCGACGGCGGCGATCAAGGCGACAGCAGTCACGTAGGCCGACGACCTCAACGTCGGCCGAACGCTCGGGACTCGCGAATGCTCCACCTCTGGAGTATGGCGGCTCTCGTCACCGGGCATCCCTGATCCGGCAGGGCAGTCGGCTCGGCTGCCACGCTCCTGGCCGACGCGACTGACCCTTGCCGGCCGTCGCGCAGGCTACTGCGCCGCAGCGCCCTGGATGAAGGCGGCGAGGTCCTTGCTCTGCTGCACCCTGCTCGGCTCATGGACGTACATCATGTGGCCCGCGGGGTAGTACGCGTGGTCGATGTTGGCCAGCAGCTCGGAGGGCACGTCCAGGTGGGCGAAGGTCTCCTGTGCGGCGTAGTAAGGCGTGGCGCCGTCGAGGTAGCCGTAGGCGACGTGGACCTTGAGGTGTGGGTTGGCGCGCATCGCGCGGGCGAGCTTGTCGCTGACGTTGACCGGCCGACCCTCGAACTCCTTGAATGACCACTCCTCGTTGGCCTTCATCGACAGCTGTTCGTAGGGCAGGTCGTTCTCGTAGCCGAGCTCAGCCCGGACGTAGTGGTTCCAGGCTGCGGAGTAGGGACCAACCATCGCGTCCATGCTCGGGTCGGCCTCCATCTTCTCCGCGACCGCGTTGCCGATCGGCCCCGTGTAGCGGCTGTCGAGCCGGCCGACGACGCGCCCTTCCCGGCGGAGCAGCTCGACGAAGAAGTGCAGGTGCTCGACGCGAAGGTTCGACAGGTCGACATACTCCTCGCTGAGCCCGGTCAGATGGGCAAGGGCCTGCGCCGCCTCGGCGCGCTGCTTCGTGGTGAGCCGGTTCCCGCGTGAGAGGACCCACGGATAGGTGCGCTCGGCATACTCCTCGGCCTCGTCGAGCACGCTGCGCAGTGACGCCTTCGCGTGCCTGCCGTGGAAGTGCGCGACGGCCGCATAGGTGGGGAGGTAGCCCACGTAGCCGCGGTCCTCGGGCTCTTCCAGGCCGATCGACCCGAGGTCGATGACGCTCGAGATGAGGATGATGCCGTTGAGGAACATCCCGCGACGGGTCTGGAGGTGCTCTGCGAGGGCCGCCGCGCGCACGGTGCCGTAGGACTCGCCAGCAACGAACTTCGGTGAGAGCCAACGGCTGTTGCGCGTGGTCCAGAGGCGGATGACCTCTCCGACGCTCTCAAGGTCGGCGGTGAAGCCGTGGTAGTCCTTCGGCTTGCCACCTGAGACGGCGCGCGAAAAGCCGGTCGAGACCGGGTCGATGAAGACGAGGTCGGTGACGCGCAGGAGGGTCTCGAGGTTGTCGGTGAGTCCATAGGGCGGGGCCTTGAGAGACCCGACGTCGCCCGATACGACGCGGCGCGGGCCCATCAGCCCCAGGTGCAGCCAGACCGAGCTCGAACCCGGCCCTCCGTTGAAGGCGAAGGTCACCGGCCGGGGCGTGTCACCGCTCGCCTTTGCGACGTATGCCGTGATGGAGACCTCGGCCTTGGCCTTCAGCCCGGTGAATGCCCCGTCCTCGTACACCTCCTCGCGCAGGACGATGCGACCCGTCGTTGCGGTGTAGACGAGGTTCGTGCGACCGATCCGCAGCGTGTGCTCCGTCGTGACCAGGTCGTCGACCGGGTCGGCGGGAACCGTCGTGGTGGAGGCCTCGCGGTCCTTCTCCTTCGGGGCGTCTGCCGTCTTCTCGTCCATGCCCAGACCCTAGACCGCCGGTGGTCGTCCTCGTCGTGAGATCGACTTGGCCCGTTTCGGCATCGTGCCCGTCGGCATGCCAAGAGCGTTCAGGTGCGACGCTGGATGGCGCGCATCGCGGAGGCGGTAAGCAGTCGTGCCCACTGTCGGGCAACCGCCGCGCGGCATGGTCCGTTGAAGATTGCGAAGTCGTTGAACTGGTGCGCGCCCGGACGGCCGGAGACACTCCGGGCGCAGTCGCGCACCTCGACCAGCTGCCCCGCCGTCATCGCCAGCGGCGCCTCGTCAGGCTGGAAGGTGCTGCCGAGAGGATAGTCACGCCCGGGCAAGGCGGTCATCTCGATGTGGCATCCAAGGACATGGGTGACCTCGTGAGCGTGCGTGAACGCGACGAGACGATCCAGACTTTGAATGAACGCCGCCATGTCCTGGACGTACAGCCGTCCGGGGTAGACGGTGTCGCCGGTCAGGAGCAACCCGGTGTCCGTGTCGTAGATGGCGATCGACGCGTCCTGGTGCCCGGGGATTCCCGCGACGGCAAGCACTCGCCCGCCCAGGTCAAACGAAGCTTGCTGGGCGGGCCAGTCGGTGATCCCGAAGAAGCCTCCAACGTCTGCGGCGGAGTGTCCCACGACGATCGTGTTCGGCCGTCCGGCGAACTGGGCATCGGCGGCGATGTGGTCACCGTGGGCGTGGGAGTGCCCGACGACGAGTGGGAAGTCAGGGCCGATGAGCTCATCGACTGTGCGCCGCAACGGAAACAGCGCCGGATCCGCCGTCGCGCCGGTATCCACCAGCAGCGCCCGGGTGCTTCCAGCAAGGAGGTAGAGAAACGGCCCTTCGTAGTTGAGCTTCTTGCTCTGCCGAAGGATCCAGGTGCCCGGCGCAGCCAGATGCGTCTGCAGCGCAGGATCCGAGTCGGCGCCATGGATCCATTGAACGTCCAGATCGACGGTCGTCATGGATGCAGACGATATCGCGATCGAACCAGGTCCCCGCCCGCCCGAGCGAATTCGTAACCACCGCGTGGGCTGTTCTAATGGAGTCCATGTCCTCCGAGAGGCCGGTACGAGCGCAGGTTGCTGAGTCATGGTTCCGCTCATCCGCCGCAGGTGTTCAGGCTGACACGGTCGATGCTCCGATAACGCTGCCCAGCGACGCCCTGCACGACCACCGCGAGGCACATCCGCTGGCGCAGGTCTTCCCGCTTCTGGACGACGTCCTCGGCCAGGCGGCGCGCGACTGCGACGCCATCATGGCGGTCTCGGACGCTGCCGGGCAGCTGCTCTGGATCTGCGGCTCGCCCAGTGTCCTGCGCCGGGCCGAGTCGATGGGTTTCGTTGAGGGCAGCAACTGGGACGAGCGGCTGGCCGGCACGAATGCACCCGGCATGGTGCTGACCCTTGACCAGTCGGTGAGCATCATGGGCGCTGAGCACTTTCGCCACTCCGTACGGCCCTGGAGCTGCGCGGCCGCGCCCATCCATGACCCAACCACGCAGTCGCTGCTCGGCGTGCTCGACATCACCGGCGGTGATGCCATCGTGGTGCCGCAGACGATGGCGATGGTGCGCGCGGCGGCGCGCATGGCCGAGTCCGAGCTCGCGCGCGAGGTGCTGGCTCGCCGTGGCAGGGAAGAACAGCACCGACACGGGAGCCTGTTCGTGGTCCTGGAGTCTTTGGGGCGGGCGGACTCCCTGCTGACCATCGACGGTGGTCTCGGCCGGCGCCAGATGATCCGGCTCAGTCCCCGGCACAGCGAGATCCTCCTCCTGCTGGCCTCGACACCGCGTGGCCTGTCGGGCGACGAGCTGGCGGTCCTGCTCTATGAGGAGGACAGCAGTGCGTCGACCCTGAGGGCCGAGCTGAACCGGCTGCGCCACCTGCTCGGCGAGCAGCTGCTCGCATCAAGGCCGTACCGGCTGGTGGCTGAGCTCACCGCTGACTGGCTCGCGGTCGAGGCGCATCTTGCTGCGGGGGACGTGGCCGCAGCGGTGCGCATGTATCGCGGACCGCTGCTTCCGGGCTCGACCGCGCCAGGAGTGGTACGGCTGCGTGAGTATGTCGAGGCGTCGCTGCGGCAGGCGGTGCTCAAGAGCCGTGAGCCCGACCTGATGTCCACCTGGACCCGGTCATCTTGGGGTGCGGACGACTACGACATGTGGCGGGCTCAGCTCGACTCACTAGTAGTGGACTCGCCCCTGCGGCCGCTCGCAGCTGGGCAGCTCGCCCGGCTCGACCGGGAGCTCAGTATCACCCCGTCGGTCCATGGACTTCTGCGCCGCCCGTGATCAGGGGCGCAACGTTGATGCAACCTTTGGAAGCGTAGCGTCAGGTCACGAGTTTTTGGACAACGACGTCTGAGGGACATCAACATGACAACGATGCAAGCAGCTGTAGTCAAGGAGTTCGGCAAGGATCTGATCATCGAGGCGGTTCCGGTGCCGACGCCGGCGCCCGGACAGGCGCTGGTCAAGCTGATCACCAGTGGGGTCTGCCACACGGACCTGCACGCCGTTGAGGGCGACTGGCCGGTCAAGCCGAACCCGCCGTTCATCCCCGGCCATGAGGGCGTCGGCGAGGTCGTGGCCCTGGGCGCGGGCGTCACCAACCTGAAGATCGGCCAGCTGGTCGGCAACGCGTGGCTCTTCTCGGCCTGCGGCCACTGCCAGTACTGCAACATCGGCTGGGAGACCCTGTGCGAGGCCCAGGAGAACGCCGGTTACAGCGTGGACGGTTCGTTCGGGCAGTACATGCTGGTGGATGCCAAGTTCGCGGCGATCATCCCTGAGGGCGCCGACCTGGTCGAGGTTGCCCCGATCCTGTGTGCTGGCGTGACGGTGTACAAGGGGCTGAAGATGACCGAGGCCCGCCCCGGCCAGTGGGTGGTCATCTCCGGCATCGGCGGGCTGGGCCATATCGCGGTGCAGTACGCCAAGGCGATGGGCCTGCGGGTAGCCGCCGTCGACATTGCCGACGACAAGCTGGCGCTGGCCAAGAAGCACGGCGCCGAGCTGCTGGTCAACGCGGCCAACGAGGACCCGATCGAGGTCGTTCAGCGAGTGACCGGTGGCGCCCACGGCGTGCTGGTCACGGCGGTCCATCCCTCTGCCTTCGGTCAGGCCATCCACATGTCCCGCCGCGGAGGAACCATCGTGTTCAACGGACTGCCCGCGGGGGACTTCCCGGCATCGATCTTCGAGATCGTCCTGAAGGGCCTGACCGTCCGCGGCTCGATCGTGGGCACCCGTCAGGATCTGGTGGAGGCACTGGAGTTCTATGCCCGCGGTGAGATCCACCCGACCGTGGCCACCCGGCCCCTTGGCGACATCAATGCGATCTTCGACGAGATGAAGCACGGCAAGATCGACGGCCGGGTCGTCATCCAGTACTGACAAAGCCCCAGCCGCATCCTGACGCGGCAGCGTGTCACCCGCCGAGCTATCTCCCAGGTGGCGCGCACCCGAAATCAAGCAGACAACTCCACAGTTCACATCTCTAAGGAGCAACACCATGAAATATGTCCCACCCGGACAGCCCGGAAGCATTGTCACGGTCGAACCGAGGTATGAGAACTTCATCGGCGGCAAGTGGTTGGCGCCCACCCATGGCAAGTACCGCACCGACCTGTGTCCGGCCACCGCTGGGGCGATCACCGAGGTGGCTGAGTCGACCCCCGAGGATGTGGAGCTGGCGCTGGACGCGGCCCACGCCGCCAAGGACGCCTGGGGCGAGGCCTCGACCACTGAGCGCGCTGCGGTCCTGAACGCGATCGCAGACGCGATCGAGGCGAACAAGGAGATGCTGGCTGTTGCCGAGAGCTGGGAGAACGGCAAGCCGGTGCGGGAGACGTTGAACGCCGACATCCCGCTGGTGGTGGACCACTTCCGTTACTTCGCTGCTGCGGCGCGCGCCGAGCAGGGTTCGTCCACCGAGATCGACAAGGACACGGTGGCCTACCACTTCCGTGAGCCGCTGGGCGTGGTCGGGCAGATCATCCCGTTCAACTTCCCGCTGCTGATGGCGGCCTGGAAGA
>JBDTYK010000057.1:0-12759 GCA_040005715.1 Actinomycetota bacterium
TCACCGGTGCCGACCTGGCCAACGTCCTCAACGAGGCTGCCCTGCTCACGGCGCGCGGCAACGCAAAGCTGATTGACGACGAGGCCCTGGACGAGGCGATCGACCGCGTTGTCTCGGGTCCTCAGCGGCGCACCCGCATCATGAGCGCGCGCGAGAAGAAGATCACCGCCTACCACGAGGGCGGCCACGCGGTCGTCGCATCGGCGATGCTCAACACCGATCCCGTCACCAAGATCACGATCCTGCCGCGCGGCCGGGCCCTGGGCTACACGATGGTCATGCCGCTTGACGACAAGTACTCCACGACCCGCAACGAGATCCTCGACCAGCTGGCCTTTGCCCTGGGCGGACGAGTGGCCGAGGAGATGATCTTCCACGACCCGACCACCGGCGCCGGTAACGACATCGAGAAGGCCACGGGCCTGGCCCGACGGATGGTCACCCAGTTCGGAATGAGCGAGCGCATCGGTGCCATCAAGCTGGGCCAGGACCAGGGAGCCGAGATCTTCCTCGGCCGTGACATGGGTCACCAGCGCGACTACTCCGAGACGGTTGCCGGTGTTGTTGACGAGGAGATCCGGCGGTTGATCGAGGCTGCTCACGACGAGGCCTGGCATGCGCTGAACGACAACAGAGCGGTGCTCGATGCGCTGGTTCTCGAGCTCCTCGAGAAGGAGACGCTGAACAAGGACCAGCTCAAGGTCCTCTTCACCAACGTGGTCAAGCGCCCTGCCCGGCCGGTGTGGCTCTCCAGCGATCGTCGCCACGTCAGCGACCAGCCGCCGGTCATGACCCCCGCTGAGCGGGCCGCAATGTCCAACGGGTCCAAGCCACAGGACTCACCCGTCGTCGAGCATCCCACCACTGCGGTGATCGAGGTCCCAGAGGGCGGCTATGTCGACCCCAGCTCCAATTGACCTGGAACGGGCCGAGCGTGCAGTTCGCGAGCTGCTGTTTGCGATCGGGGAGGACCCCGACCGCGATGGGCTGAAGGACACGCCTGCCCGCGTGGCTCGTTCCTACGGCGAGATCTTCGCGGGAATCAACCAACGCCCCGAGGACGTGCTCACCACGACCTTCGAGATCGGACACGAGGAGCTGATCCTGGTGCGCGACATCGAGGTCTACAGCACCTGCGAGCACCATCTCGTGCCCTTTCACGGCGTTGCCCATGTCGGCTACATCCCTGGCAGGGACGGTCGGGTGACCGGTCTGTCGAAGCTGGTGCGCCTGGTCGACGTCTATGCACGACGCCCCCAGGTGCAGGAACGGATGACCTCGCAGATCGCTGACGCCCTGGTCGAGTTCCTCAAGCCTCAGGGGGTCATCGTGGTCGTCCAGTGCGAACATCTGTGCATGTCCATGCGTGGAGTTCACCGGCCCGGGTCGCGAACCATCACCTCGGCGGTGCGCGGCCAGCTGCGGGACCCGGCGACCCGTGCCGAGGCGATGGGTCTGGTGCTGGGCGGTTCCCGGTGAGCGATCGCGCCCTGTCGCGCACGCCCCCGCATCACCTCCCGCCTCTGCACCAGCTCGCCAGGCAACACTCCCGGGCGCCCGCAGTCGTTGGCGCCCTGACCTACCTGGTCGGCGTGACCGACATCGCCTACGGCGTCGCGCCGGGCTGGCGCCATCGGCTTCATCCTCTGATCGGCCTGCTGCCGGGCGCTGTCGCCGCAGCCTCGGCTGTGACGGTCGTGTCCGGCATACTCCTGCTTCTGCTGGCCCATGCCCTGCGACGACGAAAGCGCCGGGCCTGGCGGGCGGCTCTGGTCCTGCTGGCGGTGAGTGTCGTCCTTCATGGCGTCAAGCTCGAGCTCTTTGCCGTGATGATGTCGACGGCACTGCTGGTCGCCCTGATCGTCTATCGCGCGGAGTTCCGGGCGCTTGGGGACCCGCGGACCCGGTGGCGGGCGATTCGGGCCCTCCTGGTGCTGACCGGCGCGAGCCTTGCCGTTGGTGCACTGATGCTGACCGTGCTGCGTGGTCGCGTGGTGGGGGGGCCGCCAAGCTGGTGGGACACCGTCCAGGAGGTTCTCAGCGGTCTGGTCGGGCTCACCGGGCCGCTGGCCTTTCGCGATGAACGCACCACCGACTTCGTCGGTGCGGTGCTGCTCGGTCTCGGCCTGATGACTGCGCTCACGACCATCTACCTCGCGCTTCGTTCCCCGGAGCCGCGACCGGTGCTCACCGATGCCGACGAAGCGGCTATGCGCTCCCTGCTTGCGCGGAGCCCGGACTCTCTGGGCTACTTCAACCTGCGCCGGGACAAGAGCGTGGTCTGGTCCGACTCGGGCAAGGCGGCGGTCGCCTACCGGGTCGTCTCAGGGGTGATGCTGGCCAGCGGTGACCCGCTGGGGGATCCCGAGGCATGGCCCGGGGCCATTACCAACTTCCTGGCTGAGGCTGAGCTTCATGCCTGGACGCCGGCGGTGATCGGCTGTTCGGAGCGAGCCGGCCAGAGCTGGTGTCGGCCGACCGGCTTCAGCGCCCTCGAGCTCGGCGACGAGGCTGTGGTGGATGTGGCGACATTCTCACTGGACGGTCGACCGATGCGCAACGTCCGGCAGATGGTCAAGCGGATCGAGCGGGCCGGCTATACGACCCAGGTTGTTCGCGCCGGAACCGTCTCTGAGGGCGAGCGGCGGCGGGCCCTGGTCGACGCGGATGCCTGGCGGGGCACCGAGACCGAGCGCGGCTTCTCGATGGCCCTGGGTCGGCTGGTGGACCCCGTTGACCCCGACGCCGTCTTTGTGGTTGCCCGTAAGGATGGCGTCATGCGGGCCTTTCTGCAGTTCGTCCCCTGGGGCCCCGACGGGATGTCCCTCGATCTCATGCGCCGCGACCGCACTGCTGAGGCCGGCGTGAACGAGCTGCTCATCGTGGACGCCCTCAGGTCGTGCCCGGAGCTGGGTGTCAACCGCGTGTCCCTGAACTTTGCGGCCTTCCGGTCAACTCTGGAGCGCGGAGAACGCCTTGGGGCCGGGCCGTTCCTGAGAGGATGGCGCGCCGTGCTGCTGTTTGCCTCCCGCTGGTTCCAGATCGAGAGCCTGTACCGGTTCAACGCCAAGTTCCAGCCGACCTGGGTGCCGCGCTTCATCGTCTATCCGGCCGCTCGCGACCTACCCCGCATCGCCGTTGCGGCACTCGAGGCTGAGGCGTTCCTGACGTGGCCCCATCTGCGCCGGCTCAGCGGGGCGTGATCATGGGCACCTTGGTCATGGGCGTCATCAATGTCACGCCGGACTCGTTCAGCGACGGAGGCATGTGGTTCACCCCCGACGCTGCCGTCGATCACGGGCTGGAGCTGCTGGAACAGGGAGCCGACATCCTGGATGTTGGCGGGGAGTCCACCCGCCCAGGCGCCGACCGCGTCAGCGAGGAAGAAGAGCTTGGGCGCGTCATCCCGGTGGTCCGTGAGCTGTCCCGCGGCGGGGCACGGATCTCGGTTGACACCATGAGGGCCTCGGTTGCGCAGCGGGCCCTCGAGGCGGGCGCGTCCATCGTCAACGACGTGAGCGGCGGCCTGGCCGATCCGGACATGGCACGGGTTGTTGCGGCCGCGCAGGTGCCATTCGTCGTCATGCACTGGCGTGGCCACAGCCACTCGATGCAGGATCGCGCGTCATACGTCGACGTGGTTGCCGAGGTATGCCGGGAGCTGGGCGAGCGCGTGACCGACCTGTGTGCACGCGGGGTCGGACTGGACCAGCTGATTCTCGATCCTGGCTTCGGCTTCGCCAAGCTGCCGGCGCACAACTGGTCCCTGCTTGCCCATCTGGATGCGCTTGCCTCGCTCGGGCAGCCCGTGCTCATCGGAACATCACGTAAGTCGTTCCTGGGCCGCCTTGGGGTCCCAGAGGGGGCAGAGGCAAGACCTCCTGCTGAGCGGGATGTCGCAACCGCAGCCACCACAGTCATAGCAGGGCTCGCGCAAGTCTGGGGGGTCCGCGTGCATGACGTTGCCTCTAGTGTCGACGCCCTCCGGGTGGTCGCAGCGATGGAAGGAGCTTGATGTCGGATCGCATTGTGCTGCAGGGAATTTCGGCACGCGGCCACCACGGGGTGCACGATTTCGAGAAGACGGACGGACAAGAGTTCGTCGTGGACCTGGTCCTTGAGGTCGACCTACGCCGGGCGGGGCGCAGCGACCTCCTCGCACATACCGTCGACTACGGCGAGGTGGCGGTCGAGGTCATGTCTTTGATCACCGGGCCGTCGCTGGACCTGATCGAGGCGCTGGCGGACAAGATCGCCCTGGCCGTCCTGAAACGCCCGCTGGTCCAGGCAGTGGAGGTAACGGTGCACAAGCCCCACGCCCCCGTGGCTGTGCCCGTCGGTGACGTCGTGGTGCAGGTGGAGCGCCATCGTGACGAGCCGGTCGTGATCGCCCTTGGCGCAAACCTCGGCGAGGTTCAGGCCACCCTGGTGGCTGCCGTTCGAGCTCTGGCCGATGTGGACGGAATTCGGATCCGTGCGGTCTCGGAGCTCTTCGAGAGTGACCCGGTGGGCGGTCCCGAACAGCCCGTCTACCTCAATGCCGTCGTCCTGGCCCGGACCCGTTTGGGAGCCTTCGCGCTTCTTTCGGAGCTCCACGCGATTGAGGCAGATCGTGGCAGAGTTCGTGAGACACGTTGGGGCGCAAGAACTTTGGATCTTGACCTGATCCAGTATGGCGATCCCGAGACGGGCACCGAGGTCATCAGTGAGGACCCCGACCTGATGCTGCCTCACCCACGCGCGCACGAGCGGGCTTTCGTGCTGGTGCCATGGCGGCAGCTGGACGCGGAGGCCCTGCTGAGGGTTGGCGAAGCCATGCTCCCGGTCAGTGAGCTGCTCGAGCGGGTAGATCAGGACGGCATCCGGCCGGGCCCGCATTGGAGCCCTTCATGGTGAGGGACGGACGCGGCGTGACGATCCGGCTGGTAGTGGCTCTCGGGCTGGTTGTCACCGGCTTTGCCTACCTGGGCCTGCGTATCTGGGACCTGCAGAACAGCCTCCTGCTCCAGACCTCCTGGGGCGCCCTCATCGTGCTCGTGTTCATGGCATGTGGCGTGTTCTTTGCCGGACTGCCGGTCCGGCGTTTCCTGCGAGGACGGTCCAGGAAGTCGCTCAACCCGATGCGCGCCATGCGCACCCTGGTGCTTGCACAGGCGGCTGCGCTGACGGGGGGGATGGTCGCCGGCTGGTACCTGGCGCAGGCTCTGGTGTTGTTGCCCGACTTCGACATCGAGTCGCGTCGCACCCTCGTGCTCCGCCTATGTGCCCTCAGCGCGGGGGGAGTCCTGCTGGCCGTCGCCGGACTGTTGACCCAGAGGATGTGCCGGGTGGACAAGGGGGATATGGGCGACGCCGGGGATGCCGGGGACGACCCCCATGACAACCAGAACCAGAGCCGCGCCCTCTGAGAGGGCATTGCCAAGAGATGCAGACCGCGGGCCGTCTTACTTGTCGACGTCTCCGACGACGAAGAACATCGAGCCCAGGATGGAGACCATGTCGGACAGGAGGTTGCCCGGCAGGATCCTTGCCATCACCGAGACGTTGTTGTACGACGCTGAGCGCAGCTTCAGTCGCCAGGGAGTCTTGTCGCCGCGCGATACAAGGTAGTAGCCGTTGAAGCCCAGCGGGTTCTCCGTCTGCAGGTAGACGTGGCCTTCGGGCACCCGCAGGATCTTCGGCAGCTTCTGGTTGACCGGCCCCTGCGGCAGTGAGCCGAGGACACCCACGCAGTGCTCGGCCAGATCGAGGCTCACGCGGACCTGCTCAAGCAGACATTCCAGCCTGGCCAGACCGTCGCCGGCCGTGCGGGTGACGACCCGACCCGGTCCACCCTCGGCAAAGAGCTCGCCGTATGCCAGGTAGGGCTCATCGCGGCGCAGGTCCATGTCCAGTCCTGATGCGCGGGCGATGGGACCTGAGACGCCGTAGGCCGCAGCGGTCTCGCGGGAGAGAACGCCCACCCCGGCAGCGCGGGCGTGGATGATCTCGTTGCCGACCAGAAGGGTCTCGAGATCAGGCAGCCGCCGTCTGACCGTCTTGATCGCCGCGTCGGCCCGCCCGAGCCAGCCGGCCGGGAAGTCCTCGCGGAGGCCGCCGACCTGGTTGAACATCAGGTGCATGCGCCCGCCCGTGGCCTCCTCGAGCACTGCCTGAAGCTCTTCCCGCTCACGGAAGGCGTAGAAGATGGGTGTGATCGCGCCGAGCTCGAGGGGGTAGGAGCCGAGGAAGACCAGGTGACTCAGGACGCGAGTGAGCTCAGCGAGCAGGGTGCGGGCCCAGGTGGCACGCTCAGGCACCTCCATGCCAAGCATCGCCTCAGCCGCGAGAGCGACCCCCAGCTCGTTGGCGAACCCCGACAGCCAGTCGTGCCGGTTCGCCAGAACCATGATCTGGCGGTAGTCGCGCACCTCGAACAGCTTCTCGGCACCACGGTGCATGTAGCCCACGATCGGCTCGGCGCTCACGATGCGCTCGCCGTCCACCACCAGCCGCAACCTCAGAACACCGTGTGTGGCAGGGTGTTGCGGGCCGACATTGAGCACCATGTCGGCCGTCACCAGCGCGCCAGCACCCACTCCGACGGTGAGCTCTTGCTGTGTGGTCATACCGGCAGTCTGGCATGCCCGCCGAACGGACTCGGAGGCGCCGGTTGTTACCTGGGCTCTGCGGCCGGACCAGAAGGGGCCACTCGCTCACTGGCCCCGCAGCCGGAGGTCAGCTCACCCGGGCGAGGGCCCACAGGAAGTCGCCGAGTCCGCCTTTGGCTGTCAGCATCGCGGCGACCGAGGCCGTGCTCAGGCTCTGAAGGTATTCGGCGGGGTCCACATGGGCCAGGTCATTCGGGGGGGTCCGGCTGCTGACTCCGAGTGCTCGCAGGGCTGTCCGCTGGTCCATGAGCGTGTCGTGGGTCAGCGAGTCCATGGCGACGTGTGCTGTCAGGTCGCAGGCTCCGTCGGGAACGGGTCGAACCTGGCGCCCGCGTCTGAATCCGGTGAGCGTGCCCGACGCGGGCCGCGAGCCGGTGGTGTGGCCATAGTCCGCTGCCACGGCGACACCGGATGTGACCCGGGATACCAGGTCGGCCCACGCGTCGTCCCTGGTCCGTCCAATCTCGACGCGATCCCCCGGCTCCAGAGCGTCGGTCGGCCAGAACAGCTGACACCACTGACCATCGGGGCTGGAGACCGGATCGCCAAGCTGCTCCCTGCCGGATGCCGGGTCGACAAGAACCTGCCGGAGCGTTCCGTCGTCGTCCATCTCGGCGATCGGGCAGGGCACGACATCCAGCCACTCGTTCGCGAAGACCAGCGTGTTGGTCAGGTCGCCCAGCTCGTCGGGCAGCTGAGCGCCGCCGGGAGACTGAAGCCAGCCGATGCCATGGGCCAGCTCGGGTCGGGCGACGATGTCGACACCCATGCAGCGCACGTGCGGGCCCAGCCGGTGGACCTGCTCGAGCAGCTCACCGCGGCCACACCCCATGTCCGCGAACGTGTCGAGGCCCTCCTGATCCATCAGCTTCAGCAGGGCGCGGGCCAGCAGCTCGCCGATCTGGGGGATTCCCTGGGAGGCGGTCGAGAAGTGGCCGGCTGGTCCGGAGGCCTCACGATAGAAGCCGCTTTGGCCGTAGAGGGCCTGGTCCCATGCCTGCATCCACGGTGTCCACGTCACGGGCAGTACGTTACGTCGCGCTGGAGGGACTAGCGTTTCGGGCGTGAGCGACCTGCCGTTGGCCAGTGAAAGACCTGCCAGGCTCGACGTCGGCATTGTCGGTACCGGCCGCGTCGGCGCCGTGCTCGGGGCGGCACTTCAGCAAGCGGGCCACCGACTCGTGGCCGTCTCGAGCGTCAGCGAGAAGTCACGCGGGCGAGCAGCGACACTGCTACCCGGCATACCCGTCATGTCGGTGGAGGAGGTCGTCGCCCGGGCCGAGCTGCTTCTGCTCACTGTTCCTGACGACGTCCTGCCTGGTCTGGTCACCGGTCTCAGCGCCACCAGCTCGTGGCAGGCCGGACAGCTTGTCGTGCACACGTCAGGTCGGTATGGCGCCGCTGTCTTCGACGCCGCGGCCGGTCACCACGTGCTGGGGCTGGCCTTGCACCCGGCGATGACCTTCACCGGCACGTCGATGGACCTCGTGCGCCTTGCTGACTGCTGTTTCGGCATCACGGCGCCAGCTCCGCTCCGACCGGTCGCCGAAGCGCTCGTGGTGGAGATGGGGGGCGAACCGGTGTGGATCGAGGAGCAGGACCGGCCGATGTACCACGCAGGGCTTTCCCATGGGGCCAACCACCTCGTGACGCTGGTGGCGCAGGCGATGCAGGTGGTCGCGTCGGCCGGAGTGCAGGAGCCGCGACGGCTGATCGCACCGCTCCTGCAGGCGGCCCTGGACAACGCCCTCCGTCTCGGCGACGCTGCACTGACCGGGCCGGTGGCCCGTGGCGATGCGGGTACGGTGGCAGCGCACCTGGAGCAGCTGAACAAGCAGACCCCGGACATCCGGCCGACCTACGTCGCGCTGGCCCGTGCTACCGCAGAACGGGCGCTCGCCAGCGGGCGCCTGACGGCGTCCGATGCCGAGCCTCTGCTCGACATCCTTGCCACTCCGGAGGAGTAACCGTGACCGAGACCTTTGACAGCACGCTTAGCTCGACGGGTGAGGCAGGCGGGTTGGCTGCCGCCGGCACGGGGACGATCGTTGCCCGGACCCGTGCTGAGCTCAAAGCCGCCCGGGCCAAGATTGGGGACGGCGGCGTCGGGGTGGTCATGACGATGGGCGCCCTGCATGAGGGACACGCGACCCTGATCCGCCGGGCGAGGGCCAGGGAGAAGCACGTCATTGTCACGATCTTCCTCAACCCCTTGCAGTTCGGTCCCCGCGAAGACCTCTCGCGCTATCCCCGGATGGTGGACGCCGACCTGGAGATCTGCAGGCGTGAGGGCGTCGACGTGGTATTCCTCCCGACTCCCGATGTCATCTACCCCGATGGCGACCCAGGGGTGCGGGTCTCTGCGGGGCCGCTCGGTAACGTGCTGGAGGGTCAGGCCCGGCCCGGCCACTTCGACGGCGTACTGACCGTGGTGGGCAAGCTGCTCCATCTCACCGGCGCCAACCGCTCTTACTACGGCCAGAAAGACGCACAGCAGCTGTTGCTCATCCGCAGGATGGCGCGCGACCTCGACTTCCCTGTCGAGGTGGTCACCTCGCCGACCGTGCGCGAGGCCGATGGACTGGCGATGAGCAGCCGCAACATGTACCTCACGGCGTCGGACCGTGATACGGCACTGTGCCTGTTCCAGGCGCTGAGAGCCGGAGCCTCGGCCGCAGCGGAAGGGCCCTCAGCGGTACGCCGCGCAGCACGCGCCGTCGTCGTCAAGGAGCCCCTGGCCCTGATCGACTACCTGGTGCTCGTGCATCCCTCAACGCTGGAGGACGTGCCGGAGTGGTATCGCGGGGAGGCCCTGCTTGCGGTCGCGGGGCGCGTTGGGACGACCCGGCTGATCGACAACATCCCGGTCAGAGTGGGGCCCGGGGGAGGACTGCTCGAGGTCTTCTCCGAGAGCGCGGGCCACGACCAACCTCCGGCCAACCCTGACGGCAACGTGCTCCCATAACCAACCGCCCGGGTCCCTGATCCCTCTGAACTGAAGGACGTCGTCGTGCAGCGCACCATGATCTATGCCAAGCTCCATCGGGTTACGGTCAAGCAGTCGGACATGAACTATGTCGGCTCGGTAACCATCGACCGGACCCTGCTCAAAGCCGCGGGGATGCTGCAAGGCGAGCGTGTGGACATTGTCGACGTGACCAATGGCAGCCGGTTGAGCACCTACGTGATCGAGGGTGATGCCGACTCGGGGCAGGTATGCATCAACGGCGCAGCCGCCCACCTGATCGCGCCCGGGGACATCGTGATCATCATCTGCTACGCACAGATGGACGAGGTGGAGGCGCGGACCTACGTGCCCCGCGTGGTGTTCGTCGACCACGACAACCGCATTCTCCAGGTCGGCGGTGATCCTGGTTCCGTGCCCGGCGGGCTCGGACTCGAGTCAAGCGGGACGTCGCGAGGTCAGTCGTGACGCTGCGGATCCCGGCCCGGCTGACGGCACCGGCGCCCGGCTGGGTCACGTCGGCCGACGTGATCGTCGTCGGCTCGGGTATTGCCGGCCTTACCGCCGCGCTGCGTCTGCGCCAGCGCGTGGACCGCGTTCTGCTGGTCACCAAGACCGTGCTCCCGGACGGCTCGACGCAGTGGGCTCAGGGTGGCATCGCTGCGGCTCTGGATCCCGCGGACTCGCCAGAGGAACATCTTCATGACACGTTGCTGGCCGGCGCCGGGGTCTGCGACCAGGAGGCCGTTCGCATCCTGGTGTCGGAAGGTCCCGCGCGCGTCCGCGAGCTCGTGGCCCTGGGGGCCGAGTTCGACCGCGGGCCGGACGGCAAGATCTCGCTCACGCGAGAAGGCGGGCACCGCCGGGACCGCATTGCCCACGCCGGGGGAGATGCAACCGGCAAGGAGATCTCCCGGGCGCTGATCGCGGCTCTCGACGCGGTCCTGGACGACCCGGGCATCGAGGTGCTTGAGCACGCGTTGGTCGTGGATCTGTTGCAGGACAGGGATGCTCGGGTCTGTGGCGTCACGCTGCACGTCATCGGCGAGGGCAGGCTGGATGGCGTTGGCGCAGCTCGTGCGCGAGCCGTCGTCCTTGCCACGGGCGGGATCGGGCAGGTCTACTCGGCGACCACGAACCCGTCCGTGGCCACTGGCGACGGCCTGGCGGCAGCCTTGAGAGCTGGCGCGGTGATCGCCGATCTTGAGTTTGTCCAGTTCCACCCCACTGTGCTCTGGCTGGGTGAGGGATCGAGCGGCCAGCAACCGCTGATCTCCGAGGCGGTGCGCGGTGAGGGCGCCTTCCTGGTGGACCGTGACGGAGTGCGATTCATGCAGGGTGTGCACGAGCTCGCGGACCTTGCACCTCGAGACATCGTGGCCAGGGCCATCGTCGCCCGTATGGCGCAGACCGGCGCAGACCATGTCTTCCTGGATGCCCGGCATCTCGGCAAGGAGTTCCTCGAGAAGCGCTTCCCGTCCATCGTCGCGCGTTGTCGCGAGCTGGGCTTCGACCCGGTGAGCGAGCTCCTGCCCGTGGCTCCGGCCCAGCACTACGCCAGTGGTGGAGTGCTCACCGACCACGTCGGGCGCACCAGCCTGACTGGGCTCTATGCCTGCGGGGAGGTGTCATGTACGGGAGTGCACGGCGCCAACCGGCTCGCCTCCAACTCGTTGCTCGAGGGCCTGGTCTTCGCCCATCGCATTGCTGATGACATCACCACCCGACTGTCCGCAGGAGACCTCCGGCCGACCGAACCCCTGGCGCCGGCTCGGGAGTCCACGCTGGTCGACCGCGCGCGACGGGTCGAGATCCAGCGGGCGATGACCACTGGGTCCGGGGCGGTGCGTTCGGGCGACTCGATGTCCCAGGCGGCCAACACCATGCAGGTGATCGCCGACACGGCGCACGAGACAACGGGGGATCCTGACTCGTGGGAGACCTCCAACCTTCTGCACGTGGGACAGCTGTTGACCGCCATGGCCGTGCGCCGTGAGGAGACCCGCGGTGGACACATGCGTTCGGACTTCACTGACCGTGATGACGTGCACTGGCTGGGAAACACCCATGCCATCCGCGAGCTCGACGGGTCGATCAGCATGTCCTTCCACCCCGTCTCCGCCCCAGGGCCGTTGTCCGGGCACGCTTCAACCCAGCCGCTTGCCGAGTCCCCGGGGGAGGTTCTGGGCGCATTCCCGGTCCAGCGCGCCGGGATGGTCGTCGATGGGGCACTCGATGAGGACCTCGACGGCTTCCCAGGTGTGGACGTCACCAGCTCAGCCACCATCAGCGCGACCCAACACAGTGTCGCCAACGTCGTGGCGAGGGCAGATGGCGTGGTCGCCGGGCTCCCCCTGATCTCCCTGGTCTTCCATGCGGTAACCGAGCGGTTCGGCAGTGCCGGGGTCGTTATCGAGCTTCTCCGTCAGGACGGGGAGGTGGTCAAGCGAGGCGACATCATCGGGGTGCTGCGTGGTTCGACCCGGGCCATCCTCACGGGCGAGCGCACGATGCTGAACCTGATCAGCCGGCTGTCGGGAATCGCGACCCGTACCCGGGCGTGGACCGATGCCCTCGAGGGAACCGGTGCCAGGGTCCTGGACACCCGAAAGACCACACCCGGCCTGCGGGCGCTGGAGAAGTACGCGGTTCGCTGTGGCGGAGGCACGAACAAGCGGATGGGCCTGTACGACGTGGCGATGATCAAGGACAACCACAAGCTGGCCGCGGGTTCGGTCTCGGCGGCCTTCGAGGCCGTTCACCGGGACTACCCGACTGTGGACGTCCAGGTCGAGGTCACCACGACTGCTGAGGCACTCGAGGCTGTAGGCATCGGGGCCCGCTTCCTGTTGTGCGACAACATGTCTGTCGAGCTGATCCGGACCACTGTCGAGGCCGTCAGGGGCACCGGCGAGAAGGTGGAGATCGAGGCGACTGGTGGTCTGACCCTTGAGGTCGCCCGAGCGTATGCCGAGACGGGTGTTGACTTCCTCAGCGTCGGTGAGCTCACCCACTCGGCGCCGATTCTCGACATTGCGCTGGACCTCGTCGACGAATAGTGCGAAGCGCGGACGAATAGTGCGAAGCGCGTCAGGCGGCGAGCTGGTGGTGGTTGATGGGGTGGGTTGCGTATTGGCGGCCGTG
>JBDTYK010000058.1:0-12746 GCA_040005715.1 Actinomycetota bacterium
GCACTCGGAGGCAAATCACCAGCCGACCGCGTACCTAACCTCCGTGGTCAGTACAGCTAGGTCGCCTCAAGGGCTGGCAAGCCGGATCAGTGGCTTGGGTACGTGGGTGGCGGCGTCCCGGTCCAGGAGCCACGTAGTAGACCGACTGCCAGATACGCCGGCCGCCGGAGCCTGCAAGGGACCGGCACCCGACAGGGCAAGCCCGACCGCTGCGGCCTTGCCCGTCCCCGCGACCAGGAACCAGACGTCCCGCGCCGCGCACAGGCTGGGAAAGGTCAGGGACACCCGTGTCGGCGGCGGTTTGGGCGCGCCGCGAACGCCGATCACCGACGTATCCATCTCGTGCAGTGCGGGGTGCCCTGGAAACAGCGATGCCACGTGGGCGTCCCCGCCAACACCGAGCAGCAGGATGTCGAACTCGGGAACGTCCTGCCCTCTCGGGGCAGCGGAGGCGAGCTCCCGTGCGTAGCGCGCAGCCGCCGCATCAACGTCCGACCCTGCAGGTCCGTCGGAGGCCGGCATCGCGTGGACCCGTACAGGGTCCACGGGGACGGCATCCAGAAGCGCCGCCCGCGACTGCGTCTCGTTGCGCTCAGGGTCCCCGGACGGCAGGAAGCGTTCGTCACCCCACCAGACGTTCAGCCGGGCCCAGTCGATCGCGTCCCTGGCCGGAAGCTGGCTCAGCGAGACCAGCAGGGCTGAACCCATGGAGCCCCCGGTAAGGACGATGTCGGCCTCTCCCCGGGAGGACTGGGCGTCAACGATGGCGGTTACCAGGCGAGCTGCGGCTGCGTCCGCCAGGAGCTGTTTGTCGCGGTGGACGACCACGATGGGTCCGCGGCTCATGATGAGCCCTTGAGGTGTCCGACCCCGACCTTGGTCAGGCCCTTGGTCAAGCTCTCGGCGTAGGTCTCGTCCGGGTCGAGCCGGCGCAGCTCTTCGGCAAGGCAGTCGGCCAGTGGCCGCCGGCTGAGGCTGATCCGGCGGAGTGGCTGGCCGGTCTGGGTGAGCGTCGCCACATCACCATCAGGGCGTGTGAGGTCGATGCTGTCGGTGCGTCGCTCCAGCTGCACACTCACCATGCCGGTGCCGGCGCGGCTGCGGGCGCGCCTGACGGGACAGCTCAGTGCCTGAGAAAGCCACGCTGCCAGGAGGTCCGTCGAGGGGGAGTCGCTGGCGCCGGTTACCGTTGCGGATACGACGGGCTCGTAGGGCGGTTGGTCCAGCGCCGCGGCCAACAGCCCCCGCCACAAGGTGATGCGGGTCCACGCCAGGTCGGTGTCGCCAGGCTGGTAGCTGTCCGCTCGACGCTTCAGCTCGGCCCGTGGACTCCGCACCTCTGCCGCGTCAGTGATTCTGCGTTGGGCCATCTGGCCGATAGTCGACGCGTAGACGTCGGCCGGAGCCTCTTTGGGCCACCACGCCACCACCGGGGAGTCGGGCAGCAGCATGGGCAGCACCACGCTGTCGCCGTGTCCGGCGAGGGCGCCATGCAACCGCAGCACGATCACCTCGCTGGCCCCGGCGTCTCCCCCCACGCGGATCTGGGCATCTAGCCGGTTGGCCCCACGTTTGCTGCCAGGTACCAGCGCGATGATGCGACAGGGATGTTGGTGGCTGGCGTCGTTCGCAGCCTCGATCGCCTCGTCGGCCCCGGCGTCGTCCACAACGATCACCAACGTGAGGACGCGCCCGAGCGTCATGGCACCGACGTCGTTGCGAAGCTCGACCATCTTCTTGCTGACCGCAACCGTAGTTGTCCCCGGCAGGTCGACGATCATGGTTTCCTCCAGATGCGCCCATCGCGGTCCATCATGTCGTCGGAGCTCACCGGTCCCCACCCTCCAGCGGGGTAGGGGTCGGGACGTCCCTGCCTGGACCAGAAGTTCTCGAGCGGGTCAAGGATCTGCCAGGCGAGCTCGACCTCCTGGTGACGCGGGAAGAGGGGCGGGTCGCCCAGCAGGACATCGAGAATGAGCCGTTCATAGGCCTCTGGGCTGGACTCGGTGAAGGACTTGCCGTAGCCGAAGTCCATCGTGACGTCGCGGACCTCCATCGCAGTGCCGGGCACCTTGGAGCCGAAACGCAGCGTGATGCCCTCGTCAGGCTGGACCCGGATGACGATCGCGTTCTGGCCGAGCTCTTCGGTCGCGGTCTGGTCGAACGGAAGATGCGGCGCGCGTTTGAAGACCACGGCGATCTCGGTCACGCGCTTGCCAAGGCGCTTACCGGTCCGCAGGTAGAACGGGACCCCGGCCCAGCGACGGGTGTCGATCTGGAGCTTCACTGCGGCATAGGTCTCGGTGGTGGAGCTCTTGCTGATGCCCTCCTCCTCCAGGTAGCCGATGACCTGCTCACCGCCCTGCCATCCCCGTGCGTACTGGCCGCGTGCGGTGGACCGGGCCAGGTCCGACGGCAGCCGCACGGCCGAGAGCACCTTCTCCTTCTCAGCTCGAAGGTCCTCGGCCAGGAAGGAGACCGGTTCCTCCATCGCCGTCAGGGCCAGGAGCTGGAGCAGGTGGTTCTGAATGACGTCGCGGGCGGCGCCGATGCCGTCGTAGTAGCCGGCGCGCCCCGCGATGCCGATGTCCTCGGCCATGGTGATCTGCACGTGGTCGACGTAGTTGGCATTCCAGACGGGCTCGAACATCTCGTTCGCGAAGCGCAGGGCCAGGAGGTTCTGAACCGTCTCCTTGCCCAGGTAGTGGTCGATGCGGAACACCGAGTCCGCGGGAAAGACCGTCTGGACGATGGAGTTCAGCTCACGGGCGCTCTTGAGGTCGTGGCCGAACGGCTTCTCGATGACGACTCGCCGCCAGCCGGTCTTCGTCCCATGGCTCAGGCCACTGCGATCCAGCTGCTCGCAGACGGTGGAGAAGAACGTAGGGGGGATCGAAAGGTAGAAGGCGTGGTTGCCACCTGTCCCGCGTTCGTGGTCGAGGTTCTGCACCGTCTCGCGCAGCAGGTCGAAAGACGCCGGATCATCGAATGTGCCTGGTACGAATCGAAATCCTTCTTCAAGGGTTCGCCACACGTTCTCGCGAAAGGGTGTGCGGGAGTGTGCGCGGACGGACTCGCGGACGATCTTGCCGAAGTCCTCGGCGGCCCAGTCACGGCGCGCGAACCCCACCAGGCTGAAACCAGGGGGCAAAAGGCCGCGGTTGGCCAGATCATAGATCGCCGGCATGACCTTCTTACGCGCCAGGTCCCCAGTGACGCCGAACAGCACGAGGCTGCAGGGACCGGCGATACGGGGGAGCCGTTTGTCGTTGGGATCTCGAAGGGGGTTCTGTCCGCGGGCGACCCGGGCAGGGCTCATCAGGACTCTCCAGGGTGGGTGGTGGAGGTGAGGCCGAGCGCCCGGGCGAGCTGAGCCAGGCCGGTGTCATGGTCCCTCAGATGCAGCCGCAGAACCGGGCGCCCGTGGTCGGCCAGGACCTGTGCGTCGCCGCCGGCCTGCGCGGCGATGAAGTCGCCGAACGTGAACGCGCGGCCTGGGATGGCCAGGTCCTCGTGCGGCGTGGTGGTGATCTGCAGATACACGCCGGTGGAGGGACCGCCTTTGTGGTACTGACCGGTCGAGTGGAGGAAGCGGGGCCCCCAGCCGAATGTCGTGGGACGTCCGGTGCGGGTTGCCAGAGCTAGCCGAGATCCCGCCAGCGACGCGTCGGCGAGCCGGTCGAGATAGGCCATGACCGCCACGTAGCCATGGCGCGGGTCCATCCGGGAGAGAAGCGAGTCCAGAGCGCCCGCAACTGTCGTGGCCTCGCCGAGCCAGTCGCCTCCCAGAGCGCGCACCTCGATGGCACCGTCGGTGAAGGAGGCCGGGTCCGGCGAGCCGCCGGTGTCCTCGAGCAGGGTGCGTGCCGCCTTCTTGGCGGCTTCGACATCGGGCTGGTCGAAGGGGTTGATGCCCAGGATCCGGCCGGCCACCGCGGTCGCGACCTCCCACAGGAGCAGTTGCGCGCCCAGCGAGCCACTGACCTGGATCTCCGAGCGGGTGCGGTCCACGGCTGCGGGATCGAGCGTTTTGGCGAGGTTGTCGCCCGATTCGTCTCCAGCGTCCTCATCACCGGCGAGGTCGTCCTCTGGGAGATCGCCGAGGAGGCGGGCCACAGTGACATCGGTGGCCGGGGAAACGACCTCAGGGTCCTGCTCGCTCTGAACCACCACCGGCAGGACACCGGTGCCGCTCTTACCCGTGCTCTCGGCGATCAGCTGCTCGGCCCAGTCGGCGAACCCGTTGATCCCGGAGCCTTCGTCGACGAGCACCAGCTTGTCGCGCAACGGGTCGGTGCCGGCCAGTGCTGCACCAAGGCGCAGGGCTGGGTTTGCCTCGTCGTCGTCGGCCAGCAGGTCGGCCACTGACTCGGCCTCGTCCAGCAGCTGCTCGAGATCGACGCCGGCCAGGCCACTGGGCACCAGTCCGAAGGCGGTCAAGGCCGAATAGCGCCCACCCACAAGGGGGTCGGCGTTGACAACGCGATACCCGGCTGCTCGCGCCTGCTTGTCCAGAGGGCTGCCGGGGTCAGTGACGATGACGATGCGCTGGGTCGGGTCGATACCAGCGCGCCGGAACGCGTCCTCATAGGCTCGACGCTGGGAGTCGGTTTCGATCGTGGACCCGGACTTGCTCGACACCACCACGACAGCGCGCTCCAGGCGATCGCCCAGAGCCTGGCGAACCTGGTCGGGGTTGGAGGAGTCCAGCACGGTCAGCTCCACGCCGGCAGTCGCGCAGATGACCTCCGGGGCAAGGGACGATCCCCCCATCCCGCACAGGACGACGTGGTCGAGGCCTTGCTCAGCCAGATGGTCGCGCAGGGCGGCCACCTCTCCCACGAGTGGTCGCGAGGTCCGCCCGAGGCTGACCCAGGAAAGGCGGATGGCGGACTCGGACTCCGCATCGGGGCCCCACAAAGTGGGGTCCTTGGCGAACAGCCTGCCGGCGAAGCCATCAGCCACCAGCCCCGGGACGTGACGGGTCACGGCATCTGCCGCCGGCCCGGAGGCCAGGACCCCAAGGGCGACGTGGGTCACAGCGCGCCCTTGATCACAGCGGGGCCTTGGTGAGCTCAACCTGCACGCCGGCCAACAGCTCTGCCCACGCGGCGTCGAACTTGTCGACCCCCTCGCGCTCCAGAACTGCGGTGACGTCGGCGTACGGGATCCCGAGCCGCTCAAGGGCGTCCAGCACGTTTCCGGCCTCGTCATAGTGGCCGGTCACCTGGTCTCCGGCGATCTCGCCGTGGTCGGCAACGGCGAGCATGGTCTTCCTGGGCATCGTGTTGACGGTGTTGGGCGCGACGAGGTCCACGACATACATCGTGTCCTTGTACGCGGGGTTCTTGACCCCGGTGGATGCCCACAGGGGGCGTTGCCGGTGTGCCCCCTCAGCCTCCAGATTCGCCCAACGAGGCGTTGAGAAGACCTCTTCGTAGGCGTGGTAGGCCAACCGGGCGTTGGCCACGCCGGCCTTCCCCTTCAGCGCCGCGGCCTCGTCGGTCCCCAGCGCGTCGAGGCGCTTGTCGACCTCGGTGTCGACCCGGCTGACGAAGAAGGATGCGACCGAGTGGATCTGCGAAAGGTCCTTGCCCCCTTCCCGAGCCTGCTCCAGCCCCGTCAGGAAGGCATTCATGACACCGCGGTACCGGTCGAGCGAGAAGATGAGGGTCACGTTCACGCTGATGCCCGCGGCGAGCGTCTGCGAGATCGCGGGCAGGCCTTCCACGGTGGCCGGGATCTTGATGTATACGTTGGGACGAGCGACCGCGGCATGGAGCTCATGAGCCTGATCCACCGTCAAGGCCGTGTCATGGGCGAGGCGCGGCTCCACCTCGATGGACACGCGACCGTCCTGGCCGTCGGTGGCCTCGTAGACCGGCAGCATGATGTCGCAGGCGTTCCGGACGTCATCGGTGGTGAGTGCAAACACCGCCTCGTCCACGGTCTTGTTCTCAGCGGCAAGCACCTTGATCTGTTCGTCGTAAGCACCGCCCTGGGACAGGGCTGCAGCGAAGATCGAGGGGTTGGTGGTAACGCCCACGACACTGCTGTTGTCGATGAGGTTCTGGAGGCCGCCGCTGGTGATCAACGGGCGGTTGAGGTCGTCCAGCCAGATGGATACGCCTTGTGCGGACAGCTCCTGGAGGCGGTCGGGCATCTTGTCGTCGCTCATGTCATCGGCCTTCCGCCGCTTGAATGGACTCGCGGGCTGCAGCCACGACGGCAGCAGGGGTGAAACCGAACTCACGGAACAGCGTCGCGGCATCGGCCGACGCGCCGTAGTGGTCGATGCTGATGATGCGGCCGGCGTCGCCGACGATGTCGCGCCAGCCCATCCGAACGCCGGCTTCGACGCTCACCCGGGCGCGGACGGCCGGGGGGAGAACCTCGTCGCGATAGCCCTGGTCCTGGTCGTCAAACCACTCTCGGCAGGGCATCGACACGATCCGGGTCGAGATCCCTTGGCTCTCAAGGGTTTCGCGTGCCGCGACGGCGACGCTGAGCTCGGAGCCGGTTGCGATCAGGATGACTGCCGGTCCGGATGGCGCCGAGCCCTCGGCCAGGACGTAGGCGCCTTTGGCCGTGCCCTCGGCCGACCCGAACGTCTCGCGGTCCAGGGTCGGCATGGCCTGTCGGGACAGGGCCAGCCCGGCGGGGCGGTCGTGGTGCTCCAGGATGGTGCGCCACGCGACCGCGGTCTCGTTGGCGTCCCCAGGACGCACGACATCCAGGCCCGGTATGGCTCGCAGAGAGGCCAGGTGCTCGATCGGCTGATGGGTCAGCCCGTCCTCGCCAAGACCGATCGAGTCGTGGGTCCAGACGAAGGTCACCGGCAGGTTCTGGATCGCGGCCAGCCGAACTGACGGGCGCATGTAGTCGGAGAAGACCAGGAAGGTGCCGCCGTACGCCCGCGTCAGCCCCTCGAGGGTGATGCCGTTGAGGATGCAGCCCATACCGAACTCGCGGATGCCGAAATGAAGGGTCCGGCCGTATGGTCCGCCCTTCCATGTCTGCGTCTGCTTGCTCGTCGGGATGAAGCTGGCGGCCCCTGCCATGGTGGTGTTGTTGGACTCGGCCAGGTCGGCCGAACCACCCCACAGCTCAGGCATGACATCGGCAAGGGCGCTCAGCACCTGGCCGGAAGCAGCGCGGGTGGCGATGCCCTTGGGGTCGGCGGCGAACGTCGGGAAGGCAGCTGCGAAGTTCTGGGGAAGCTCGTGCCTGACCAGGCGGTCCAGCAGGGTGGCGCCTTCGACGTGGGAAGCCCGCCAGTCTGCATACCCCTTGTCCCATTCGGCGTGGGCGGCCCTGCCGCGGGTCATCACCTGACGCGCGTGGTTCAGGACGGCGTCGGATACCTCGAAGGTCTGCGCTGGGTCGAAGCCGAGAAGTGTCTTGGTCGCGGCGATCTCATCGGTGCCAAGGGCTGAGCCGTGCGCCTTGCCGGAGTTCGCCTTGGTGGGGGCGGGCCACGCGATGACGGTCTTGAGAATCACCAGCGTGGGCTTGTCGTCGTGGTCCTTGCTGCTCTCGATGGCCGCAAGCAGGGCATCGACGTCCTCGACGTAGGCGTCGGCCCCTCCGTGGCTCCAGCTGTTCCGCCAGTCGACGGTGACGACGTGCCATCCATAGGCCTCGTAGCGCTTGCCCACGTCCTCGGAGAACGAGATGTCGGTGTCATCCTCGATGGAGATGTGGTTCTCGTCGTAGATGAGGGTCAGGTTTCCGAGCTCCTGATGCGCGGCAAGGGCGCTGGCCTCGTGTGAGACGCCCTCCATGATGTCGCCGTCGGAGGCGATGACGTAGATGCGGTGGTCGAACGGGCTCTGGCCGGGTGCGGCGTCAGGGTCGAACAGGCCACGCTGACGGCGTTGGGCGATGGCCATGCCGACAGCGGAGGCCAGGCCGGAACCCAGCGGCCCGGTCGTGATCTCGACACCCTTGGTGTGATGGACCTCGGGGTGTCCGGGGGTGAGGGAGCCCCAGGTGCGCAGCGCCTTGAGGTCATCGAGCCCGAGACCGTAGCCGGAGAGGTACAGCTGGATGTACTGGGTCAGGCTTGAGTGGCCGCACGACAGCACGAAGCGGTCACGACCGAGCCACAGCGGATCGGCCGGGTCGTGGCGCATGACGTTCTGGTAGAGCAGATAGGCCAGGGGAGCCAGGCTCATCGCGGTCCCGGGGTGGCCGTTACCGACCTTCTGGACCGCGTCGGCGGCGAGCAGTCGCACTGTGTCGACGGCTCGCACATCCAGGTCGGTCCATCCGGCGCGGGTGGCGACCGGAGCGGCCAGTGAGGTGTCGCGGCTTCTCGTCATGGCGCCTTCTTCAGCATTGTTGGTGGTCTGGTCGGTCACGGACTACTCGACTCCCTCTCGCGGCTACGGCTGGTGTGTGGCGTGCGCACGAACTCCCCAACCGCCCCGGCATCTGCGTCATTGGTCACGACCCTCTGAGCCTATCGTCGGGAGCGCAGGGTTGGCACGGGTCGCTCGCGTCCGTCTCCGCGCCTGAGGACGCCAGTGCTTCGGCTCAGCGGTGGCGCAGGCTCAGCACGCCATACGTCAGCGACACCGCCAGCAGCGATGCGCCGAGCATGTGCACCAGCACGAGGGCCTCCGGCAGCCCGGTGAGGTACTGCGTGTAGCCAACCAGCCCCTGTAACAGCGTGACCACCAGGACGGCGCGCCAGGCCCGCCGGGGCCGGGAGTCGGACGCACTCAGATGCACTGCAAGCAGGACGGCGACCACGAGTCCGGCGAACAGCATCACCGCGTCGGCGTGCAGCCATGCGATCGTTCGTGGGTCGAAACCGAAGCGCGGTGTGCTGGCATCGCCTGAGTGCGGGCCTGATCCGGTGACCACCGTGCCGAGCACGAGGATGAAGGCGCCGATGCCAGCCGTGGCCCACGCAAGTGACCGGATCTCGCCCCGCACCAACGGGACGGGTCGCGCATCGCCCTCGTTCACGCGGTACAGGAGGTAGGCCGAAAGGGAGACCAGCACCATCGAGGTGAGGAAGTGAGCAGCAACGATCCCGGGGTTGAGGCCGGTCAGGACGCTGACGCCGCCGAGGACCGCCTGCAGCATGACGCCGACCAGCGGCAGGACCGAGATTCGAAGCAGCGCGGGACGGCCGGGCGTCCAGCGCACACGGCCGGGCGTCCAGCGCCAGACGGCTACGATCACCAGAAGCGCAGCGATGCCGACCACCCCGGTGAGCGACCGGTTGCCGAACTCGATGAGCTTGTGGAAACCCTGTGCCTGGTAGGGCACCGGGGTGAATGAGCCAGGGACGCACTGCGGCCATGTCGGGCAGCCAAGACCCGAACCGGTGAGGCGCACGAGCCCCCCGGTGACAACGATGCCGACCTCAAGGATGAGGTTCGCCAGGAGAACGCGGCGCAACCACGGGTTTGCCGCTCCAGTGAGGGACACGCCCCGTGGGTAGGTGTTGGGGTCGGTGGGGGTCTGTCCAGGGTTGGGGTCCGCGATTCGGGCGTCACTCATGGCGGCAGGCTAGTCGCTCCAGAGCAGTGGTCGCAGGCTAGTCGCTCCAGCGGAAGGTTCGCGATGCCAGCGCCGTGGCCACCGCTCCCCACACAAGAAGAACGAGAAGGGGTATGACGGCTGCTCGCCCGTTGATGAATGCCTCGCGTAGTCCGTCCCCAAGCGCGCCTGAGGGAAGGAGTGCAGCGAGATGGGAGAGCCCAGCTGGCATCTGGGTGCGAGGGATGATGACGCCCCCCAGACCCAGGAGCGCGATCCAGATCAGGTTTGCCAGGGCGAGGACGCCTTCGGCCCGCAACGTGCCGGCGAGGAGGAGGGCGAGCGCGACGAACGTCCAGGTGCCGACCAAACCGATCAGCGCAGCCGCGAACAGCCCGATCCACTGTGGGTGCCAGCCCAGGGCCAGCCCCAGGCCGCCAATCGCCAAGCCCTGCAGAGACACGATCGTCAGGACTGCCAAGGCTTTGGCCACGAGAAGCCCGTTGCGGCCGAGGGGGCTCACGCCAAGCAGGCGAAGGACGCCATACCGGCGGTCGAAGGCGGTCGAGATGGCCTGGGCGGTGAAGGCCGAAGAGATTACGGCAAGGGCCAGGACCCCCGGAACAGCCAGGTCCAGGCGCCGACCCGGGCCGAGCGAGGGGGTATCGCTTAAGGCGAGACCCACCAGAACCATTGCCGGGAGAACGATGGCGACCAGAAGCTGCTCGCCGTTGCGCATGAGGTTGCCGGTCTCGAAGCGAGCCTGGGCCAGGACCCGGGTGCGCGCCGATGCGGCGGTGTTCATCGGACACCGTCACGGGTCAGTGCGAAGTAGAGATCCTCGAGCGAACGTTGCGCTGTCAGCTCGGGGACAGTGCCCTGGGCGGCAACACGCCCCCGGTTGACGATCACGATGTGGTCGGCCAGCCGCTGTGCCTCCTCGAAGGAGTGGGTCGTGACGATCACCGCGCAGCCTGCATCGCGGATCTCGCGCATCAGCTCCCAGACGTCCAGCCGGGCGTGCGGGTCCAGGCCGGCGGTCGGCTCGTCAAGGAACGCAACCTCGGGTCTGCCCACCAGAGCCGCCGCGAGTGCGACCCGCTGCTTCTGCCCGCCGGACAACCGGCGGACGGTGGTGTCGCTGAAGGCCGCGATCCCGAGGCGTTCCACCAGCGTGTCGACATCGGCGGGGGAGGCATGGAAGGCGGCGAGATGGCGCAGCAGCCGTACCGGTTTGGTGCTGTTGGGCAAACCACCGTCCTGCAACATGACTCCGACGCAGGCGCGGTGGTCAGGACCTGCTCGCCAGGGGTCGACGCCCAGGACCCGGACCTCGCCGGAGTCCGGGCGCTGCAGTCCCTCAGCGCATTCGATGGTCGTCGTCTTGCCCGCACCGTTGGGTCCGAGGACCGCGGTCACCTGCCCATGGCGGGCACTCCACGTCATACCCGCAAGGGCAGTGGTGTCGCCAAATCGCTTGGCGAGATCGCGCACTGTAACGGCCTCGGTCACGGGCGGAGTCTAGGACGTCCCCACGCTTTACTGGTGCCCCCATCCGACACCAATACCGAAGTTAGGTAACCCTTACTAGTGTTCCTGGGGCGAATTAGGTCACACTGGTGTGGTGTTTATCGCTACCGACCGTGTCTCCGCCTCAGCTGACGGGCCCAACCCCGGCCAGCATGTCCTTGAGGCGCGCACCCGGGACCGGGTGCGTCAGACGATCTCCGAGCTGGGCCCGCTCAGCGCAGCCGCGCTCGCGGCACGTCTGGGCCTGACTCCCGCCGCAGTCCGCCGTCACCTGGACCACCTGGCCGCACAGGGGGCGATCGAGGAGCACCAACCCGCCAGCAGGGGGGCGCTCGGCCGCCGCCGCGGTCGGCCGGCCCGTGCCTACATCCTGTCCGAGGCCGGCCATGACGGCATGGGCAGCGACTGCGACCACGTCGCCATCTCGGCACTGCGCTTCCTGGGAGAACACGCCGGCGCTGGCGCCGTCCACGAGTTCGCAATCGAACGCAACCAAGAGCTCGAGAAGCGTTACGCCGCAAAGCTCGCCGACGCCGGCCAGGATGTTACGGCGCGAGCCGAGGCACTTGCGACGGCACTGACCGCCGACGGTTTTGCCGCCTCCACCCGACCCGTAGGTCAGGGAACGCCGCTGGCCGGTGTGCAGCTGTGCCAGGGCCATTGCCCGGTTCAGCATGTTGCTGCCGAGTTTCCGCAGTTCTGTGACGCCGAGACCGACGCGTTCTCGCGCCTGCTCGGTGTCCATGTCCAGCGCCTGGCGACCCTCGCCCATGGCGAGCACGTCTGCACAACGTTCATCCCCTTGAGCGCCGGTCACCCGCTGGGTGCCCAGGCAGTCAGGGCAAGCACGTCACCGACAGGAACGACAACGTCTGATGAAAGGTCCCCCCGATGACCAGCACCGTTGAAGAGCTCAACCCAGGCCTGAAGGGTCTCGGCACGTACAAGTACGGCTGGTCCGACAGCGACGCGGCTGGTGTCTCGGCTCGCCGAGGCCTGAACGAGGAAGTCGTCCGCGACATCTCGGGCCGCAAGAACGAACCCCAGTGGATGCTCGATCTGCGCCTGAAGGGTCTGAAGCTCTTCGGCAAGAAGCCCATGCCCACCTGGGGTTCGGACCTGACCGGCATCGACTTCGAGAACATCAAGTACTTCGTGAAGTCCACCGAGAAGCAGGCCACCACCTGGGACGAGCTGCCCGAGGACATCAGGAACACCTACGACCGGCTCGGTATCCCCGAGGCCGAGAAGCAGCGACTTGTGGGTGGTGTGGCAGCCCAGTATGAGTCCGAGGTCGTCTACCACCAGATCCGCGAGGACCTGGCCGAGCAGGGTGTCATCTTCGTCGACACCGACACCGGCCTTCGTGAGTATGAGGACCTCTTCCGTGAGTACTTCACCTCGGTGATCCCGGTAGGTGACAACAAGTTCGCGGCCCTGAACACCTCGGTGTGGTCCGGCGGCTCGTTCATCTACGTCCCGCCGGGTGTCAGCGTCGACATTCCGCTACAGGCCTACTTCCGGATCAATACAGAGAACATGGGCCAGTTCGAGCGGACGTTGATCATTGCCGACGAGGGCTCCTACGTGCACTACGTCGAAGGCTGTACCGCACCGATCTACAAGTCCGACTCGTTGCACTCAGCGGTTGTCGAGATCATCGTGAAGAAGAACGCACGCGTTCGCTACACGACCATCCAGAACTGGTCGAACAACGTCTA
>JBDTYK010000059.1:0-12742 GCA_040005715.1 Actinomycetota bacterium
CGACGAGGCTGTGCAGGATCGCGATCAGCTCGGGCATCCCGGTCATCTCGACGCTTCTGGCCCGCCAGATGCCGATGACCGCGCCGATTGCCATCGCGACCACGATCAACCCGATGGTGGGCGCGATACCCAGAGCACCCTCGACATTTGCTGCCTTGAGGCTCAGCCCGAGGGTCGCGACGATGGCGATGACCATGCCGGCCACACCGTAGGCGTTGCCGGTCTTGGCGGTCTCATGCTTGGACAGGCCGGCCAGGGCCATGATGAACAGCAGGGCGGCAACGATGTATGCCGCCTGGACGATGGTGGTCATCTCGACTCAGCCTTTCCTGAACATCATGAGCATGCGCTGGGTCACGGTGAAGCCACCGAAGACGTTGATGCTGGCGACCGCCAGGGCTACGAAAGACACGATCGTGACGAGGCCGCCGTGACCGATCTGGCTGAGGGCGCCGACCAGGATGATGCCCGAGATGGCGTTTGTCTCCGACATCAGCGGCGTATGCAGGGCGTGTGAGACGTTGAAGATGACGTAGTAGCCGACGACACAGGCGATCGCGAAGACGGTGAAGTGCCCGAGGAACTCCGGTGGGGACTTCCACGCCAGTCCGAGAAACAGCACGGCGCCGATCCCCATGAGGGCAAACCTCCTGCGCGGGTCCTTCGGCTTGGGCTCAACCTTCGCCACCGGCGCCGCGGCCACCGCCACGGGTTGGGCCGAGACCTGCACGGGTGGTGGCGGCCAGGTCTTCTTGCCGTCGCGGACCACGGTCATCCCACGCTGCACGACGTCTTCGAAGTCGAGGACGACCTGGCCATCCTTGGCCGGCGTGAGCAGCTTCATCAAGTTGACGATGTTCGTGCCGAACAGCTGTGAGGACTGGGTGGGCAACCGGCCCGGAAGGTCGGTGTAACCGATGATCTTCACGCCGTTGTCGCTCACGACCAGCTCGTCGGGCCGGGACAGCTCGCAGTTGCCGCCGTTGGCAGCGGCCATGTCGACGATGACGCTGCCAGGCTTCATGGTCGCGACCATGTCGGCGCTGATCAGCTTGGGCGCCGGCCGGCCAGGGATCAGTGCGGTGGTGATGATGATGTCCACCTCAGTGGCCTGCGCGGCGTACAGCTCCTCAGCCAGGCGGTTGAAGTCCTGCGAGGTCTCCTTGGCGTAGCCGTCGGCGCTCGGAGCCGCCTGCTCTATGTCGATCTTCAGGAAGTCGCCGCCCATTGACTCAACCTGCTCGCCGACCTCTGGCCGGGCGTCGAAGGCGCGCACGATGGCGCCCAGGCTGTGAGCCGTGCCGATGGCCGCCAGTCCGGCGACCCCGGCTCCGACCACCAGGACCTTGGCCGGCGGGACCTTGCCCGCTGCGGTGATCTGGCCGGTGAAGAGGCTGCCGAACTCGTGGGCGGCCTCGATGACTGCCCGGTAGCCGGCGAGGTTGGCCATCGAGCTGAGAACGTCAAGGGACTGGGCCCGGGAGATGCGCGGGACCGCGTCCATCGCGAGCGCGGTGACCCCCTGGGCGCTGAGCTTGTCGAGCAGCTCGGGTGCCAGGGCCGGGCTGAGCAGGCTGGCCAGCATGGTGCCGGCTTTGAGCTGGGGGATCTCGGCGTCGGAGGGGGGGTTGATCTTCACGACGATGTCGCTGCCCCACACCTCGCTCGTGGAGCCGATCGAGGCTCCGGCTTCCTGGTAGGAGTGGTCGGCAAAGCTGGACAGCCCTCCAGCACCCGACTCCACACTCACCTGGTAGCCGAGGGCAATCAGCTGCGCGACGGTCTTGGGCGTGGCGGCAGCCCGCGTCTCGCCCGGCCGCGACTCTTTGGGCACACCAATGCGCACAGCAACTCCCTGTCGTGTGATTTCACTACCTGTGAGAGGGCAAATGTACCCATTGGTCGCAAACCGTCGACTGCCGAGTCCACATCGTGGCTTTTGGGGTCCCGTTTCCTTATTGCGAATGACTTGCAACAAGAGCCGCTGGATGCCTACCTTTGCGACATGGCCCTTCTCGCTCGCGTCGCAGTCTCAAGGGACGAGCGACGCACCCTGTGGAGCATGGGGGCCTTCATCCTGCTGCTGCATGTCGTCGGCTGGGGAGTGCTGGTCGGCTTCGTAGCCCCGCGGGGCTACACCGTCGGCGGCCAGCTCCTGGGGGTTGGACTGGGCATGACGGCATACACGCTGGGCATGCGGCACGCCTTCGACGCCGACCACATCGCTGCGATCGACAACACCACCCGCAAGCTCATGGGCGAGGGCAAGCGTCCGCTCAGCGTGGGCTTCTGGTTCAGCCTCGGCCACAGCTCGGTCGTCTTCGCCATGGTGGCGCTGCTCGCGTTCGGCATCCGGTCCCTGACCACAGCACTCGGCAACGACCAGTCCGCACTTGAGCGAGCAACGAGCATCTGGGGTACGGCGATCTCGGGCACCTTCCTGATCCTCATCGGACTGGTCAACCTGGCCGCGCTGATCGGCATCCTCAAGGTCTTTCGCGGGATGCGCCGCGGCCATTACGACGAGGCCGCATTCGACGACCAGCTGGACAAGCGCGGCCTGGTCAACCAGATCCTGGGCGGGGTCACCAAGACGGTCACGAAGCCGGTGCACATGTATCCCGTCGGGCTGCTCTTCGGCCTCGGCTTCGACACGGTCACCGAGGTCGGGCTGCTGGTGGTCGCCGGCGGCGCGGCCGCAGCGAGCCTGCCTTGGTGGGGGATCTTGACCATACCGATCCTGTTTGCGGCCGGAATGTCACTGCTGGACACCATCGACGGATCGTTCATGAACTTCGCCTACGGCTGGGCCTTCTCCAAGCCGATCCGCAAGATCTACTACAACTTCACGATCACGGCCCTGTCCGTGGCCGTCGCCCTGCTGATCGGCGGCATCGAGCTCATCTCCCTGCTGACCGACAAGCTCAGGATCACCAGCGGCCTCCTGGCCACCATCGGCTCGATCAGCCTCAACAGCGTCGGCTACTGGATCGCGGCAATGTTCGTGGGCACGTGGGCGGTGGCGCTGTTCGTCTGGAAGCTCGGCCACATCGAGCAGCGGTGGGACTCACGCGTCGGCGACTGACCCGAGCCCCCGACATACCCCGCCCGTCACCCTCGCCTTCTTGCGCCGAAACCACCGTTGCTGGGCCGAAAACGGCCTCAGACGGTGGTTTCGGGGCAACAAGCGGAAGGGGTTTTGAGGGTCGGGAGGCTCAGGCCTCGCCGCCGATCCCCTCGTGCGCCGCCGGGTGACCAAGACGCCCGGCGTTGTAGTCCTCGAAGGCCACCATCAGCTCGGCGCGGGTGTTCATCACGAATGGCCCGGCCCAGGCGATGGGCTCGCGGATCGGAGCACCGCCAAGCACCAGCACCTCCACCCCCGAGGCGTAGCGCTCCTGCTGAGAGGTGGCAGCCGTCAGCGTCAGCGCGTCGCCGGCACCCATCACGGCAAGCTGTCCCGTGCCAATCGGCGACTGGCTGGGGCCGACGAAACCGTCTCCGCTCATGACGTAGACCAGAGCGTTGAAGTCGGGCCGCCATGGCAGGTCGAGCTGGGCACCTGGCGAAACGGTGGCATGCACCATCGCCATCGGGGTGTGGGTCGAGCCGGGACCCGGGTGGCCAGCAACCTCCCCGGCGATCACCCTGAGCAGCGTCCCGCCATCACGCGAGCTGAGCAGCGTCACCTGCCCGGAGCGAATGTCCTGGTAGCGCGGGGCGATCAGCTTGTCGCTCTTGGGCAGGTTGACCCAGAGCTGGAACCCGTGGAACAGCCCGCCGGAGACAACCAGGTGCTCGGGCGGCTCCTCGATGTGCAGTATTCCCGAGCCGGCCGTCATCCACTGGGTGTCCCCGTTGGTGATCGTGCCGCCCCCACCGAAGGAGTCCTGGTGGTCGAAGATCCCGTCGATGATGTAGGTCACCGTCTCGAATCCGCGGTGGGGGTGCCATGAGGTCCCCTTCGGCTCACCGGGCGCGTACTCGACCTCGCCCATCTCGTCGAGGTGGATGAAGGGGTCCAGCAGCAACAGGTCGACACCGGCGAAGGCTCTCTTGACGGGGAATCCCAGGCCCTCGACGGCGGAGGGCGCGCTGGTGATCGAGACCACCGGACGCTGTATGCCGGTTGGCAGCGGCTCCGGAACGCGCGGGAGGACGGTCAGGTCGGTAACGGAAACAGCAGGCACGTCATACTCCTAAGTAGTTCGACTTTCAACTATCTCAAGAACATCACGGCGAGTCAACACATTCCTGGCAGCCCCGCTGTCGCCCAACCCTTGGCTCCGAACCCCGCCAGCTGGCCCTTCAGCGGGTCAGTCGGAGTAGCGGTATCCGGTCGGCTCACCCGAGCCCAGGTCGACGATGGCCGCCACCGGGCCGCCACCGTCTGGGCCCTGGTGGGCTGCTGAGACCGAGACGAAGACCGCGGGGTCACCGGTAACCGAAGCCGCCACCCCGCCGACCGCGGACTTGATCTGCCGGTGCCAGTGCACGTCCGAGTCGTCGAGCATCGCGTTTCGGCGCCCGTGAACGATGCCGTCCCTGCTGACTTCGCACTTGAGGAACACGTTGACCAACCGGCCCTCAAGGTCGCTGCTTCGTGGACGACCGGGCAGATCCAGCCCGGCGTCCTTGATCGCCGACCAGATCCCGTCGGCGTCAAGGGCGTCGGCCATCACGTCGTGGCCGATCCGGTAGCGACCACCCACGCCGCGGGCGTTGCCCACCACGACAACCTGGGCCTGGTCCAGCTCGACGCCAGATGAGCAAGAGGCAACGGCGGAGTAGAGGTCGCGATTGTTCATGATGTCAGCGTCGGTGGGCATCTCGATCTCGCCCAGCGCGAAGGCGATCCCCAGGCCGGTCGTTCCGTTGGACAGGTCCATGGACTCGTGCGTGTGCTCCGTCCATACCTTCTTGCCACGCGACTTGGCGTCCAGGATGGTGTGGATGGTCAGCAGCGGTGTCTTGGTCTGGACGTAGTGAACGTCGGCCGGGTCGGTGATACCGGCTCGCTCCATGGCGACCCTGACGGCGTCCGCGACCTTCGAGACCATGGCGACGTATCCGATCTCCTCGGGCAGGATCGGCTCGCTCATGGCGAAGCCGACGGTCAGCCGGGGCTCGTCGGTCTGCTCGGCCTTGGCCGGGTCGATGGTGGCGAAGATCGTCGCGTGCGGGCTGATCACGCCGTCGGTGCCACCGGACCAGACAATCGGGATGGCCCTGACCTGGTCGGCCGGTGCGCCCTTGGCGATGAGTGCCTCGCGGAACGCGCGGTCGGCAAGAATTCGGGTGTAGTCGTTCACCCCGCCGTTGCCCTCGGTCTTGCCGATGATGGCCACCACCCGGTTTGCCTCCAGGACGCCGTCGTCGATCAGCCTGGTCAGCTCGGAGGCATCGGAGACGCTGTGGATGGGGACCTTGCGGACCTCAATGGGTTCGGGCATCGGACTCACCTTTCGTTGTTCGGAACCACGTGCTGCGATATGTCGACAGGGCCCTGGATGACGGTCCCGAAGTTGCCGGTGATCGACGCCTCGATGTGGGCGAGGGAGGTGATCACCGAGCGTTGGCCGCCCTGGCCGACGAACTGCATGGCCGCCGCGACCTTGGGACCCATCGAGCCGCTGGCGAAGTGACCCGCCGCCGCGATCTGCGCCATCTCCTCAAGGGTCACGGTGTGGATCGCCTCTTCAGCGGCAGTTCCAAATCCCGTGACCGCGTTGTCCACGTCGGTGGCGATCACCAGCACATCGGCCTGAACCGAGTGGGCGAGCAGGGCTGCGGTGAGGTCCTTGTCGATGACCGCCTCGACTCCGCGGACCGTTCCGTCGGGGTCACGGACAACGGGTATGCCGCCGCCGCCTGCAGCGACCACGACGTATCCGGCGGCGATCAGGGTCAGCACAGCCCGGGTCTCCAGGACCTCCAACGGCCTTGGTGAGGCGACCAACCGGCGCCAGCCCTTGTCCCCACGGTCCTGCCAGACCTGCCCGTGCTTGACCAGCTTCATGGCCCGGTCGTGCGGCAGGAACCGGCCGATGGGCTTGGTCGGCTCTGCGAAGCCCGGGTCGTTCACGTCCACCCTGGTGCGGGTGATCAGGGCCGCCACATTGGCGCCAGAGCCTCGGGCAGCGAGGCTACGCTCCAGCGCGTTCATGATGCTGAAGCCGATCGTCGCCTGCGTCTGCGCCCCGCACCAGTCCAGGGGCACCGGCGGGACGACCGCGGCAGCAAGCTCGTTCTTGACCAGCAGGTTGCCGACCTGGGGGCCGTTCCCATGGGTGATGACAACCTCGTGACCGGCCGCGATGAGCCCGGCCACCGACTCCATCGCCTGGGAGATCGCAGCCTGCTGCGCCTCCGGGGTCGCGCTGCCATCGGGCGCGCTCATGGCATTGCCGCCAAGCGCGAGAAGAACCCGCACGTCATACCTCGTTTCTGTTTGCTCACTTCAGGCCGGTTTGCTCACTTCAGGCCGGTTTCACGGCCGATATTTCGACTCGCGAGCGGCCTGAGGTGAGCAAAGCGGCCTCAGGTGAGTACGGCCTTCATATCCAGTCGACTGCGGCCGACGTCGCACCTCCGGACAGCTGGGTGTAGCCGGGGCCTCGGTCGAAGAATGGCTCCCGTGGGGGGCGCTGCGAGCGCATCGACTCACGCAACGCGTCCGAAGCTACCGCGTCGATGACCACGGCTTCCCTGGTTCCGCCCGCCACGACGCCATAGCCGGTCCTCGCTCCCTCGAAGGACACCTTGCCCCAGCCCAGGTCGCGCTCCACCTCGGCGTAGGGCCGATCCAGCGGGTCGCCCCAGCCACCGCCTCCGGTCGTGCGGATCCGGATGACCTCGCCGGCCAGCACCGGCTCCTTGTCGGCAAGGGCGTCGACCTCACGCTCGTTGGGTCCGCCGATGTCGATGGTCACCTGGAAGGAGCGTCCTGCCTTGCCGCCCTTGACTCCCCAGCAGGCCAGGATCGACCGGTCCGCGATGGACATGAAGCTGGCGTCCTTGAGCATCCGCAGGTGCTTCTCGTAGCCGAGGCCGCCGCGGTAACGCCCCGGGCCGCCGGAGTCCACGAAGAGGCCGAGACGCTCGACGAGGAACGGGAACCTGCTCTCGGTGAACTCGGTTGGCAGGTTCCGGGAGTCCGGGACGACGTGGATCGTGTCCTCACCATCGGCGTAGTACCGCCCGCCGGAGCCACCGCCGAGCACCTCGCGCATGAGGTAGTCGTTGCCGTCCCGATCCTGGCCGTAGACGCCGGTATAGCGGATCGTCTCCTGGTCCGCAGGCATCCGGCCGTCCACAGCCTTGGCCAGGACGCCGGCCAGAACTCCGAGCAGCCGCAGGATCACAAACGTCCGGGCGTTGGTCGGAGCCGGAAAGATCGGGGTCAGCAAGGTGCCCTTCTCGGGGAACCTCATCTCAATCAGTGGCACGACGCCCTCGTTGACGTCCAGCTCAGCCATCCGCTCGGGGGTGTCCGCGAGGTTGCGCAAGATCGGCGCCAGCCACTTCTTCAGGAAGTTGCCGTCGGCGTAGTCGCCACAGTGGTTGATCGGCCCCTTGGCCTGCGGCCCGGTGCCGGTGAAGTCGATGATCAGCCGTGGACCATCCCCTGGCCCACCAGTACTGGTCTTGGTCAACGTGATTCGTTGGGTGTGGAGCTTTGGCTCGTCCACGCCGTCGTGCTCTGCGTAGTCCTCCCAGACATACTCGCCGTCCGGGATCTTGGACAGGATCTCGCGGCGATAGGTCTCGGTGGTCCGATCCAGGATCGCGTCGAACGCAGCCTCCACCGTCTCGCGCCCATAGCGCCTGAATACGTCCGAGAGCCGAGCCGCACCCATCAGGCACGCGGAGCACTCGGCGTCGAGGTCGGCGGCGAGCGACTCCGGCATACGGGAGTTGCGGGTCATGATCTTCAGCGCAGCCTCGTTGGGAACCCCCTTGTCCCACAACCGGATCGGGGGCACCATGAGGCCCTCCTCGAAAACGCTCGTGGCGCTCGAGGGCATGGAGCCCGGGCACGCGCCACCAATGTCGTCGTGGTGGCCGAAGGCCTGGACGAAGGCCACGACGGCACCCTCGTGGAACACCGGCACCGTCACGCAGAGGTCCGGAAGGTGACCGATACCACCCTCGGAGGCATACACGTCGTTGTGGAAGAAGACGTCTCCCTCGTGCATTGTCGAAAGCGGATAGTCACGCGCAATGGGGTGGACCAGGGCACTGTATGAGCGACCGGTCAGCTTGCGCAGGCGGCGGTCGTGGATGCCCGCGCGGAAGTCGTGGGCATCGCGGATCATCGGAGATCGGGAGGTCCGCGCGATGGCGGTCTCGACCTCCATCTCGACGCTGGCCAGGGTGCCCTGGATGATCTCTACCGTGATGGGGTCGACGCGCAGGGCCGTCGGGTCACGAAGGTCCAGGCGGCCACCCCCGTTGCTGTGGCTCACTTTTCGCCCTCCCTGGTGATCAGCAGATTGCCGAACGCGTCGACGCGGGCGGTAAAACCGGGATGCACCGGAACCGTTGAACCGAACTCCTCGACAATGACCGGGCCGTGCAGCTCGTCCCCCGCGCGCAGGTCGGGACGCCAGTAGATCCCGGCCTGAACGCGGCCGTCGGCGGGTTCGAAACAGACACCACGAGTGCCGGTGCGCGCCCGCTCGACGCCGTCGCCGGCGGAGGAGGTGGCGATCTCGCTCAGCTCGGGGCGCTTGATCGGGCCGATCCCCGTGACTCTCAGGTTGACCCATTCGACCTGCTGGCGGGCGTCGTCGCGGAAGTCGTAGCCGTACAGCGCCCTGTGCGCGTCATGGAACTCAGTGGCGACAGCCGCGGCGAAGTCGGCGTCAACCACGCCCTCGGGGACACCGACCCGCACCTCGAACGCCTGCCCGAAGTACCGCAGGTCCGCGGTCCTGACGTAACGGTGGTCGACGCGGGCGAAGCCCTCCGCGTCGAGCGCGGCACTGGCGCGTCCCGTGAGCTCGCTGAAGGTCTTCTCCAGCGAGGTGTACTCGAGCTGTTCGTGCTTGCACACGGACGTCTGCACATAGTCGTTCTTGACGTCGACGGTCAGCAGGCCGAACGCGGAGACGTTGCCCGGGTTCTGAGGGACAACCACTCCGGCCAGGTCCAGGATGTCGACCAGCCGGCAGGCCAACAGGGAGCCGGAACCGCCAAACGTGGCAAGGGTGAAGTCGCGGACGTCAAGGCCCCGCTTGACCGAGATCTGGCGAAGGGCGTTGGCCTGGTTCCACGCCGAGATCTCCAGGATCCCTGCCGCGCACTCGTCGATACCCAGGCTGAGCCGGCCCGCGAGCTGCTCGATACCGGCGCGCGCTGCAGCTGCGTCCAGCGGGATCTCCCCGCCGAGCAGGTGGGCGGGGATGCGGCCGAGCGCGACGTGGGCGTCGGTGATCGTCGGCTCGACGCCACCCTTGCCGTAGCAAGTCGGACCGGGATCAGCCCCGGCCGACCTCGGACCGACCTTGAGCGTGCCTTCGGGTGAGATCCAGGCGATGGACCCGCCGCCGGCGCCAACCGTCACGACGTCGATCATCGGAATCTTGGACGGATAGGCCCCGACCATGCCTTCGGTCGTCAGCGTCGGCTCGCCGCCGAGGACGACACTGACGTCCGTCGAGGTGCCACCGCCGTCGCAGGTGAGAACCTTGTCGAACCCGGCCCGTCCGCAGATCAGAGCTGCGCCAAGCGCGCCGGCGGCAGGCCCGGACAGGACGGTGGTGAGGGGTTGGTGCACCACCTCGGTGGCCGAGAGCACACCTCCGTTGGACTTCATGATGTAGAAGGGAATTGAGGTGCGCTCCGTGTCATGCCCGTCGGGGCCCGACCGGGTGAACTCCGCGAGGCGAGCGGCAATGTTCGCGACGTACCTCGAGACGATCGGCTTGACCGCCGCATCCACCAGGGTGGTCATGGAGCGCTCGTACTCGCGGTACTCGCGCAGCACGTCGCTGGAGATCGAGACGACTGCCTCCGGGTGCTCGCGCCGCAGGATCTCGCGCATCCTCAGCTCGTGCTCAGGGTTGGCGTACGAGTGCAGGAAGCACACCCCGATCGTCATGATCCCTGCGTCGCGGAACCATCTGGCGACGCCCGTGGCGCCCTCTTCGTCGAACGGCCGGACCTGTCTTCCCTCGAAGTCGAAGCGACCGCCGACGGTCTTGACCCGATCGGGGGCCACGATGCGCGGCGGCTTGACCCAGAAGTAGGAGTTGCCGTAGCCGTCCGGGACTGCCTGGCGGGCGATCTCGAGGATGAACTCGTAACCCTCGGTGGTGATGAAGCCGAGCTCCTCGACCTTTCCCTCGAGCAGCTGGTTGGTTGCCACCGTGGTGCCGTGGCAGACAGCGGTGACATCGGAGCCGGTCGCCGCGAGCAGGTCGAGGACCTTGTGCATGCCGTTGATGAAGCCGTCAGCAGGGTTGGCCGGGGTGGAGGGTGTCTTGCTCGTGACCAGGTCCCCGGAGTCCTGGTCGAAGGCCACGACGTCCGTGAAGGTCCCGCCGGTGTCGATGCCGATCCGGATGCGACGTGGTGGGCTGGTCAAGGATGAATCCGTCATGGTGTCCTGCTCGAGAGAGAAGTCGGCACGTCGTTGCGAGGTGCGTCCGAACGGGTATGCCGTGCCTGCCCGATGCCGCTCACGAGTCGACCAGCAGGTGGGGGAACGACGAAGTCGCCGGGCCCTCGAGGTCATCTCGATAGCGCCTGATCAGGTCCAGGTTGCGGTCCGCCAGGTGGTCGAACCCCTGGCCCACGCTGGAGCCCGGCGTGAGCGAGGCGAGCGCTTCGGCCGGGTCGAGCCGGGCCCAGACCCAACTCTCCTGCGATGCGGCCTTGGCGGCAATGTGCGCGATCGGGGTGACGATGTGGGAGTTTCCGAAGTACAGCACGCCGGCGGGGTCAACACCGGTCGCGTTGGCGCCGATGACGTAGACGTGGTTGTCATAGGCGCGAGCCCGCGAGGTCAGCTCCCAGATGTCTGCACTGCGAAGCAGAGCTGAGGGGCGACAGATGACCTCGGCTCCCTGAACCGCCTGGATCCGGGCCACCTCGGGGTAGTCACCGTCGAAGCAGATCATCATTCCGATCTTGCCGAGGTCGGTGTCGACGACGCAGACCTCGTCGCCGGGGGTGACCCAGCCGCCGCGACCCCGGATCTCGGTGCAGAACGGATGCGTCTTGCGGTACACGCCCAGCAGGGAACCGTCGGGCCCGATGAGGGCGCTGGCGTTGTAGACCACCCCGCGCTCCTGGCCGCGCTCATAGGTGCCCACACAAACGTGGACGCCGAGCGCCGCCGCGGCCGCCTGGATCGGTGCGGTCACCGGCCCCGGCAGCTCGGAGACCAGGTCCCACAGCTCTTCGGGCGAGCAGTCGGGGGTGAACCCGGTCGTGGCCGACTCTGGCAGGACGACCAGCTCCGCGCCGGTCGCCTCGACGCAACGGGTCAGCCAGTCCACGCACTTCTCGATGTTCGCCTTGACCACATCTGGGCTCAGCGGACCAGGTGCAGGTGAGATCTGGACCGCGGCAGCCGTGAAGGCCCTCATGTCAGCGCCTTCCCGCCACGATGCCTGCGACCACACCGGCCAGCGCGATCGCGGCACCGGTCAAGGCGCCATAGAGGAAGTCCCTGCCCTGGAACGGTGGGCGACCACCCGCGGCCGACCCGGCATACGTGCTCTGGGATGCCGGCGCACCACTGATCGCTCCCACGCCGGCGATGTGCCTGACCGCCACGGGAACCCGAACCCCGGCGATATCGCCATCGACGGCCGCAAAGAACTGACCGGCCATCTTCCTGGCCACACCGGTGAGCATCCGTTGGCCGACGCCCCCGATCACCCCACCCACGACGGCGTCAGCGTCATAGGCCAGATCCGTGCCCCCGGTCGCCGACTCCCGCAGGCTGAACGTGACGTCTGCAGCCACCGTCCCGGGCGACCCCGCGCCCGAAGCCCTCAGAACAAAGGACCCTGGCGGATTCTGCTCGATCAGCGCGACCTCTCCCTCATAGGTGCCCTTGATCGAAGCAACACCGGCAGTGATGGTCATCCGGTAAGCATCGGGTCCCACCTCGCGCAGCTCCTTGCACCCCGGGAGGGTGCGCGCGAGGACGGCCGGGTCGTTGAACGCCGTCCATACCTGGTCGACCGGTGCGTTCAGTGCGGCGGTGCCGGAGATCTTCATCAGCTTCCTTGCTCTCTGGCGATCGGAGTCGTGTGGGTGGTCTGGGTGGTCGTCGCCGTCGACCTGGAGCCTCGACGAAGCCCGGGAATCAGCCCCTCGTCGTGCTTTCGGCGAAGGTCCCACAGCTCGGCCGGCGAGATCGGCATCGAGGTGATCGGGAAGCCCTCGGCATCCTCGATGGCGCTGGCGATCACGGCCGAGACGGGGATGCACCCCGCCTCGCCAGCACCCTTGATCCCCAACGGGTTCAGCGGGCTGGGGGTCTCGAGATGGTCAGTCTCGATATGCGGAACCTCGGAGGCGTAGGGCATCAGGAAGTCCATGAAAGAAGCGTTGAGCAGCTGGCCCGCGTCGTCGTAGACCATCCGTTCGTAGAGCGCGCCGCCGACGCCCTGGGCGACGCCACCGTGCACCTGGCCTTGGACGATCATCGGGTTGATCATGCGACCGCAGTCATGGACCACGCAGTAGCGCAAGATGGTGATCTCTGCGGTTTCAGGATCGG
>JBDTYK010000060.1:0-12464 GCA_040005715.1 Actinomycetota bacterium
CGAAATCCGTCGCCGATATCGCCATCCGCGAGCTCGAACAGATGGACCGTGGCCGCTATGCAGGCCCGGTCGGCTGGATGGATGCGACAGGGGACGGCGAGTGGGGGATCGCTCTGCGCTGCGGCTCGATAGACGCCGCAGACCCGAGCCGGATGCGCCTGTTCGCGGGCTGCGGCATCGTTGCCGGCTCAGACCCGGACTCCGAGCTGGCCGAGTCCGACGCCAAGTTCGTACCCATGCGGGATGCGCTCACCGCCGACTGAGCCAGGAATTCGGTTGCACTCGCATGTCTCTCCCGCAAGGCTCAGCGAATGACGACCTCGATCCTGCCCCTCACCCCTGCTGACAGAGGGCACCTGCACGCTGTCGACCTGGCCGCGTTCTTCTCCGACCCGAACGCCTATCCGGTCGACATCGTCACCAGCCACTTCGACTGGGCACGAACCTTCGGTGCCACCCCCGAAGGTTCAGATGAGCTGGCAGGCGTCTACACCTCATACGACATGGCTTTGACTGTCCCCGGTCCGCGGGGGAGGCTGACCCAGCGGCCCATGGCGGGACTGTCATGGGTGTCGGTGCACCCCGACCAGCGTCGCCGCGGCGTCCTGCGCGAGATGATGACCCACCATTTCGCCTGGCTACACGAGGAAGGCGCCGCCCTGAGCGGGCTGCACGCCGCTGAGGTCCCGATCTACGGAAGGTTCGGCTACGGCATCAGCTCAGTCGAGCTCGAGCTCGAGCTGGAACGGGGAGCCGTCCTCGCCGCGCCGCTGCTGGAGGAGCAAGCGAGCCGGGTGACGACCCGATTCGTCCCGGCGGACTCCGACAAGGCAGCTGCGGTCATCCACGAGCTGCACCTTCGCTGCGCAGCGGGATCACTGGGCTCTGTGACCCGGCCGGCGCGAATGGCCCGACCCTGGTTTGTCGACCTGCCGCTGACGCGCCAGGGACGCGAGCCATGGCAGGTGCTGATCGCCCACGTCGACGGGAAGCCGGCGGGTTATGCCGTGTTCAGCCGCAAAGCAAGGTGGAAGGACGAAAGGGCCAAGGGCAAGGTCGACGTTCGCGAGCTGGCCGCCGCAGATCCGGCGACCTTGCTGGCGCTGGCACGGCGTCTGGTGGACTTCGACCTGACCTCCTCCGTCAGGATCATCGGGCGAGGAGCCGGTGATCCGCTGGTGTGGTGGGCAGGGGGCCCGCGCGCGCTGGGCATCAAGGCGTACGACTCGCTGTGGCTGAGACTGGTCGACGTCGACGCGGCCCTGGCTGCCCGCGGCTACTCCGGCGCATGCGACGTCGTTCTGGACGTGATCGACCCGACGTGTCCGTGGAACCAGGGCCGCTGGCGGCTGAGCGTTGACGAGCAAGGAGCGGCCACCTGCGAGCGCACGCAGAAGACTGCAGATCTGCGGCTGCCGGTCCAGGTGCTGGGCGCTGCCTTCCTGGGGTCCAGAACCATTGCCACACAAGCCGATCAAGGTCTGGTGACCGAGCTGACGGCAGGCTCGGTGATGCGGTTGTCGCGGGCCATGAGCTGCGATCGGGAGCCCGCCGGAACCATCGAGTTCTAGGTCGACGGGTTGGAGCTCCGAGGCGATTCGATGATGGTGCTTGCGGAGCAGGCGTCGCCCTCTAGGTGAGGGCGTTGGCTGCGGCCGCGCGGAGCCCGGCGTGGAGTTCTCGGTGCCCTGAGCGATCAACGCGGACCTCGACAACGCGAAGCCCTTCTGGACGCTGCCCGAGGACGGTGCCGAGCTCGGGCGCGGTTGAGGCCAGGGTGTGCGCCACCCCATGCGCACGGCAGATATCGACGATCGCAGCGCGGGTAGGGGTGCCGAATACGCGTTCGTAATCTGTTGCCCTGCTTGGCTCGCCAGGCTCCAACAGGGCAAAGATGCCCCCTCCGTCGTCGTTGGTCACGACGATGGTCAGGTCGGGGTGCGGCTCATCCGGGCCAATCACCAGACCGTTGCTGTCATGCAGGAACGTCAGGTCGCCCAGCAGGGCGTATGTCGGCTTCCCGGCTTGCGCGAGTGCGAGGCCGATGGCGGTCGAGATGCAGCCATCGATACCCGCCAGTCCACGACTGGCCACGACGGTAAGAGGCGTGCTTCTCCTGGACGAAGCCCCGGCCAGGTCGACGTCGCGAGCGGAGTTGGAGGAACCGACAAAGAGCGTTGACTCTGTTGGAAGCCCGGCCAGGACGCTCGCCCCCACAGCTAGTCCGCTGGGCCACGACTGGTCAATGAACGAGCTCGCGGCCGCAGCGACCAGCTCACCCGCGTCCGCCCACTTCCGTGCCCACTGCTCGTCCACACGGCGGCCGTTCGCAATGGATGCGCTGATGGCCTCGAACGGATAGACAACCGAGGCGACGTGCGAGGGGTCCGGCCAGATCGACTGCACCGCGGCGATCTCCACCGTTATCGCCGGGTTGCGCAGAAGGGCACCCACTGCACGCGAGAGCGTGAGCCGCCCGACGACCAGGACCCGATCAGGCAGATGGCGCCCAAGCCATTGATCGGCAGTGAGCAACAGCGGACCTTGCGGGACCAGATCCATGCCGTCATGGGCACCGAACGGCTCGGCCACCAACGGCCATCCCGAGGCGCGGGCGAGGTTCGTCACAGCGACGGCCATGGCTGGATCGGGCAGATCACCAAGCAGAACAAGGGTTCTGGGAATGCTGGCTACGCCTTCAGCGTGGACTCGTGAGGGTTGCACCTTGACCCAGGGGGCGGCGTCCACGCGACCATCAAGGTTCTCGGGCCACTCGACGCCAGAGTCCAGGTCGGGCACGAGCGGCTCACGCAGGGGCACGTTGAGATGTACGGGTCCGGCGTCCTGACCGTTGCCCCCGACAGCCACCGTGCACAACCGGGAGACCACTGACCGCCATACCGCGTTCTGGCCTCCACGACTCTCTGGTGCTCCCAGCTCGTGAAACATTCGCACCGCGGTGCCGAACAGGTGGACCTGATCGGTGGTCTGGTTCGCGCCGGTTCCGCGCAGCTCAGGCGGGCGGTCGGCTGTGACGGTGACCAAGGGCACACCGGCATGGCTGGCCTCGAGAACAGCCGGGTGAAGATTGGCGACTGCCGTACCTGACGTGGTGAACACGGGCACGGGACGACGGGTGAGCTTGGCCATGCCCAGGGCCAGGAAGGCAGCGGAGCGCTCGTCGACACGGACGTGCAGCCGTAGTCGCCCGGCCCGGTCGGCTTCCTGGAGGGCATAGGCGAAAGGGGCCGAACGTGAACCGGGACACAGAACAGCCTCGCGGACCCCGTTGCGGACCAGCTCGTCCACCACGACCGTGGCTAGGGCGGTCGAGGGATTCACGCTGGCGATCCTGCCACACCCGGCGATCAAAGTGCGGGGTCTGCTTGTGCCCCAAGGTGCCTGACCGCGTCAGCACCGGCGGCGAGTGCGGCCTCAAGAGCCTCGTGACGACCGGTGCCTGCTGCCAGCGCGGCACTCAGCGCACCACAGAAGGCGTCACCCGCACCGGTGGTGTCGAGCACGTCAGACTCCTCGACCACGGGCCCGGCCAGCTGGGCACCATCCCAGGCGGCCCCGGCCGGACCGAACGTCACGACCAGTGAAGCAGGCGTCGCATCGGAGTCGGCCAACATCAGCGCTTCGTGCTCGTTGACGACAAGGGGGTCGGCGATCGCCACGATGTCTGGTGGCAGGACGGCATACGGGGAGAGGTTCAGGATGACCCGGGCAGCCCGGGCCGAGGCGCGCCGCGCCGCTGCGATGACCACCCCCAACGGGACCTCCAGCTGCAGCAGCACGACGTCGCCTGGACCCAAAAGGTCCAGTGGCCCAAGGTCGTCGACTGTCATCGCGGCATTGGCCCCGGCAACGACAACGATCGAGTTCTCGCCCAGCTCGTCAACGGTGATGAGGGCATGTCCAGTCGGAACGTCGGGCTCCACCCGGATGCATGCGGTATCGATGCCGAGAGCCGAAAGCCTTGCAATATATGCGGAGCCGGCTTCGTCAGCCCCGACACAGCCCGCCATGATCACTGAGGCGCCTGCTGCCGCCGCTGCCAAGGCCTGGTTGGCTCCCTTGCCGCCTGCCCATCGCTCCAGTCCACTACCCAAGACGGTCTCGCCGGGCTTCGGCAGCCTCTCGACTCGTATGACAAGGTCGACGTTCAGCGATCCGACCACGATGACCCGTCCCATCAAGGAGTGGCCTCCCCCACCGTGCGCAGCCACAGCTGTTGATGCAACGCGGCCAGGAGCAACGCACAAGCGTCATCTACACCGGTGTCGACATCGAGGATGACCGGCGTGGGCCGGCTCGACCCATCCGAACACCTCTCCGGCACCGTTTCAGGGCCCTCGGTGGTCAAAAACGGTGCCTGCGGGGTGTTCGGTCGACGAATGGGAGTCATGCCTGGACCAGGGTCACCGGCATCGACGAGTCGGCAGGGAGCCCGAGAGTCGAGGGTTCCCTGCCCCTGGCCACCATCAGGGCGCCGAGTGCGGCCACCATGGCGCCATTGTCGGTACACAGACCGGGTCGCGGCACCCGAAGTCGGATACCGGCAGCGTCACAGCGCTCCTGCGCAATGGCACGAAGGCGACTGTTGGCGGCGACACCACCACCGACCAGCAGATCATCGATGCCGTGCGCCCGACAGGCCAGGACCGCCTTGCGGGTCAAGACGTCGACAACTGCCTCCTGGAAGCTTGCTGCCACGTCTGCCACTGGCACTGGTTGACCGGAGCGTTCGCGTGCCTCGACCCATCGGGCCACTGAGGTCTTCAGACCGGAGAACGAGAAGTCGAAACGGTGCTGCTCCATGTCACGGCCTGATGTGAGCCCGCGAGGGAATCGCACAAATGCTGAGTTGCCCGCTGTCGCAGCCCGATCCACCTCTGGGCCGCCGGGGAACGGTAGTCCCAGCACCCTGGCTACCTTGTCGAAGGCCTCTCCTGCTGCATCGTCAATCGTGCTACCCAGAGACCGGACGTCACTGGTGACGTCCGGGACGAGCAGGAGGCTGGAGTGCCCGCCGGACACGAGCAACGCCAGCGTCGGCTCGGGCAAGCTTCCGTGTTCGACAATGTCGACCGCGACGTGGGCCGCCAGGTGGTTGACGCCGTAGAGAGGTTTGCCCAAAGCCACGGCAAGAGACTTGGCTGCGGCCACCCCCACGAGCAGAGCGCCAGCCAGCCCCGGACCAGCAGTGACCGCGATCGCGTCCAGCTCTTCCAGGCGGATGTCCGCCTCCCGGCAGGCCCGGTCGAGCATCGGGACCATGGCCTCGAGGTGGGCGCGACTGGCCACCTCTGGCACCACGCCACCGAACCGCGCGTGCAGCTCGACGCTGCTGGCGACGGCGTCGACGAGCAGGGTCTGGCCGCGGATGATCCCCACACCGGTCTCATCGCAAGATGTCTCAATGCCGAGGACCAGAGGGCCGTCGTTCACCTGGTCGCCTCCGAGGTCATTCCGTCGCTCGGAGTCTGGAGATGAAGCCGCATGATGTGGGCATCCACGTCACCTGGCTGGTAGTACCTGCGTCGGACGGTCAGCATGACAAAGCCCATCTTGGAGTAGAGCCTTTGTGCCGCAACGTTGTCGGCCCGGACCTCCAGCATCAGATGCTCTGCACCAGCACTTCGAGCCGCATCCACCAGCCAGTCCATCAGCAGTCGGCCCAGCCCGTGACCCTGAGCCCCCGGAGCCACCCCAACGGTCATGACGTCAGCGACCTCACCTCGACGGTCGACGCCGGCATAGCCGACCACGACCCCATGCTGTTCGGCCACGACGTAGCAGCGCCTCGGCCGGCCCGCCAGCTCGGCCCACCAGGTCCGCTCCGACCAGGCGTCCTGGGCGAAGAGCACGGGCTCCATCACCTCGAGGACCGCAATGTCCCGCCAGGTCATCTCACGCATATTCAGGTCCCGGAGGGTCATCTCACCCAGGGTCAGCTCGCCAGCGGTCATGGCAGCGCAGCCTTGCGCGGGGGCGGGGGTATCGCGTCCGGGCGACGCAGATACATCGGTTCGGGAGAATGGAGCTCGTGGCCGGCCGCCATCATCCGCGCGGCGAGGTCAGCGAGCGCGCCGGCGCTGACATCGAGCGGCCCAACCACCGGGCCGAACGAATCGGCATACAGGATGGCGCCTCGGCCGATCACTGGCAGACCTTGCACCTGGGCGGCGATCGAGCTCGCCTTCGCAACCATCGGTTGCCCTCGACGCACCGCTCCTCCGGCGGTGATGTCATAGCGAGCCCAATAGACCTCCTTACGGCGCGCATCGGTTGCCACCACACAGGACCGGCCCACACCCACCTCGTCCTCGAGCCACGCCTGGTGAGCCATCGCGTCCAGACTGCACACACCGAATACAGGTATGGCGCGGGCGAAGGCAAAAGTTCGCGCGGTCACGAGCCCCACTCGCAGCCCCGTGAACGGGCCCGGGCCGGTCCCGGAAACCACCGCGCTGACATCCCCGGGCGTGCGACCAGCCTCTGCAAGAACCCCGGCCATCGCGGGAGCGACCAGCTCTCCGTGGCGCCGTGAGTCCAGCGTGGTGCGCTCGGCGAGCACGGTCTGTCCGTCATGCAGGGCAACGGTGACTGCGGAGGTGGCTGTGTCGATCGCTAGCAGGAGCACAGGTTCAGGCTAACGAGACGAGGTCGTCGAGGGCTGCCCAAGCCGCCTGACCTGACCACCGGGCACCATGGCCGACCAGACTCACCATCCGTGCGTCATGACCGCGCATGGTCACCTCGAGATAGTCCTCGCTGAGCAGCTCGGCCAGGCCATGTCCCCACTCGACCACCGTGACAGCCCCGTCGATTGAGGCGTCGAGGTCCAGGTCGTCGAGCTCCGCGAGCCCGGCCAGGCGGTAGGCGTCGGCGTGGACGAGCTCAGGCCCGCTGGCCAGGGAGGCGTGGACTCGAGCTATGACGTACGTCGGAGAGGTGATCGGACCGCGGACTCCGAGGCCGACCGCGATGCCCTGAACCAGGGTGGTCTTGCCGGCCCCTAGATCACCGGTGAGCAGCACCAGGTCCCCGGCCCTGAGCACCGCACCGAGCCTGGCACCCCATGCGTGGGTGTCCTCGACAGCGTTCAGCCGTATCTGGCGGGACCCGGCTGAGGCGCCGGATGCGGGGGGGCTCTCGCGAGTCATCGGCGTTTCACGAAGAGCTCTGGCGGCGTTCCTGAATGGCCCTTTCGATCTGTCGCTTCTTGGCCAGGTCGGTGATCAGCCGCCGAACACGCGGCTTGGTGCGAAGGTCGATGTGTGCGGCAGCGGCACGCTGGGCACGCCCGATCAGGGAGAGCAGCTGCTCACTGACCACGTCGCCGTGCTCGAGCATGATGATGTGGCCGGCATCGTTGATCAGGACGTGCTCTGCGCCCGGGATCAGACGGACGATCTCCTCGCTGTGCTTCGGCGGCGTGAGCAGATCTTGAACTCCGTTGAGCACCAGGGTCTCCACCCCGATGAAGTGCTGCAGTGCGTCGCGCTTGTCGTGTCGGTCGAATGTCTCCATGAAGTCTGAGATGACCTCGATGCGGGTGCCGAAGATCATGTCGGCGGTCAGCCGCACGATGCTGAGCGGGACCGGCGAGGCAAACGAGTAACGGTCGACAAAGAACTCCTCGACATTCTTGCCCGCCCTGAGTGCCGAGTTCACCAGACCCTGCCGTCCGGCCAGCTGCCCGACCGCCACCGGCCCCAGCCGGTGCACCGCCTTGCCCAGGACGCTGCCAAGGCCCCACGAGACCGCCGAGAGGCCCCCGGGGCTGGTTGCCACGAACGCGACCCCTAGAACGCGCTCCTTGATGAGCTCAGGCTCCTGGAGCGCCAGGGCCATCAACGTCATTCCGCCCATGGAGTGGCCGACCAGGACCAATGGGCCGTCGGGAATGGCCTGGCGGATGACTGCCGCCAGGTCGAGGCCGAGCTGGTCAACGTCGTAGGACTCCTTGGAGCCCGCGCCCGACCGACCGTGGCCGCGATGGTCCCAGAGCACGACTCGGTATCCGGCCGCCTTCAGCGCCCGCCGTTGGAACACCCAGCTGCGCAAGCTCAAGGTGTAGCCGTGGCAGAACACGACCGTGGGGACAGCTGCGCCCTTGGGCAGTCGCTCGGGCGGGTCCTGCGGCTCGTCGATCTCGACATGCAACGGCACGCCGTCGGAGGCAAGGACGATGATCTCCGCTGTGGCCGGCTCTTCGTAGGTGTCGGTGGAGTCCAGGGCCTTGGCGGTCAGGCGTGCGCGAGTCAGTCGCTCGGCGGCAACACCCGCGGCTCCTGCAGCCGCCGCTGCGGCCACTCCGACACCGAGTCCGATGAGACCGTTTCGGCGGTTGCGGCTCACTGCTGACCTCCGACGTAGACCCGAGGAACACGCGATCCGATTCTGGTGATTATCTCGTAGGAGATCGTCCCAGTTGCCTCTGCCCAGTCCTGTGCGGTCGGCTCCCCGGCATCGCCGGCTCCGAACAGCGTCACCCTGTCCCCCGGCTGGGCCTCGCTCTCCGGACCCAGGTCGACGATGAACTGGTCCATGCAGACCCGACCACAGACGGTATGCCGTTGGCCTCGCAGGCTGATAGGCCCCACGTTCGTGGCATTGCGCGGGATGCCGTCGCCGTAGCCCATCGGCACCAGACCGACCCTTGTGTCTTGCGAGGTGACGTACTGGTGGCCGTAGCTCAGGCCTTGGCCTGCCGGGATCGCTTTGGTGACAGCAAGATCGGCGCTCAGGGTCATCGCGGGGGTCAACCCGAAGTGGCGCGGGTCACCCATCGAGGGGATCGGTGAGAGTCCGTAGACGGCCAGCCCCGGTCGAACCAGGTCGAAGGCCGCGCTGGGGTTGGTCAGCGTGGCCGCGGAGTTCGCGATGTGCCGAACCTCAAGGTGGCACCCGGCCCGCTCGGCATCATGCACGGCCTGCCCGAATCGTTCCTGCTGAGCACGCACTGTCGGGTGCGTCGGCTCATCGGCGTACACGAAGTGTGACCAGATGCCGACAACGCTGACCGTACCCTCGGCCTCGAGGCGACGGGCGGCCTGCAGCAGGATCGGCCAGTCCTCGCCGAACGCGCCATTGCGGCCCAGGCCCGTGTCGACCTTCAGGTGGATCCGCGCGGTCCGCCCGAGTGTCCGGGCTGCTTCAGCCACCTCTGCCAAGGCCCACAGCGCTGAGACCGACAGATCGACGTCGGCAGCGATCGCGGCGGCGAAGTCGGTGCCGGGAACGTGAAGCCATGACAGGACCCGGTCGTGGATCCCTGCGTTTCGCAGGGCGATGGCCTCGCTCAGCTGGGCAACTCCCAGCCAGGTCGCTCCGCCCCTCAGGGCGGCCCGGGCGCTGGGCACGAGCCCATGCCCGTAGCCATCTGCCTTGACCACCGCCATGACCGCAGCCGACCCTGCGTGCTGACCCAGAACTTCCACATTGCCGCGAATCGCGTCCAGATCCACGGTCGCGCGCGCGGGCGAGCGGTCCTCGACGCGGACACTACCGGCAGGGGGGACAAACCGGTCAACATACCCAGCAATCTCTTCAGTCACCAGGAGATTCTCTCAGGATTGGGCGGTCCTTCGAGCCAACAAGGCGGCTACCACGCCGGGGATGGCCTGTGCTACGCCCAGGGCGCGAACCGGCCCGCCGGGGTTCGCGGCATCCGCGGCCAGCCCGTGTACCAGCGCTGCGACGCTGCCCGAGTCGTGGGGGGACAGGCCAGATGCCAGCAAGGTTGCAGCCAGGCCCGCCAGCACATCCCCCGATCCTGCGGTTGCCAGCCACGATGGCGCGTCGGCCTGAGAACGCACGGGCAGACCTGATCCGCTGGGGGAGGCCACCAGCGTGGTGGCCCCTTTGAGCAGGACCGTGCTGTTTGTCAGATCGGCCAGGAGTCGGGCGTGAGCCAGAGGCGCCTGGTTGACCGTTGCGCGATCCACAGGGGCGTTGAGCCGGGTCAACAGGCGGGCAAGCTCGCCAGCGTGGGGCGTCAGCAGGGTCGGGGTGGACCGCTGGCCCTGGATGAGCTCGAGGCCGCCAGCATCCACAACGCACGGGAGACCTGAGTCCAGGGCGCTCTGGGCCGCGACCCGCTGGGCTCGTCCAGCGCTCGACTCGTCGCTGACGTCGACCCCGGGGCCAAGCAGCCAAGCCTGCACCTTGCCCTCGCCGATGACGGCTTCGGGCACCTGCATCCGCACCAGCAGGGTGGGCGACGCAGGGCCGATGTAGCGCACCATCGCAGCCCCCGAGCACACCGCGGCCGTCACCGCCAGCAGTGCTGCCCCTGTGTAGCCCTCGCCACCGGCAACGATGCCGAGCACGCCGCGGGAGTACTTGTCGTCAGACGGTCCGGGGCGGGGCCAGAGCCAGGCGACGTCCTCAGGGGTCACCCGCTCGACCACCGGTGTCCCCCCGATCTCGACGCCGATGTCCACGACGGTGAGTCGTCCGACCGCAGGCTCCGTGGCCGGCAACAAGTGAACCGGCTTGGGAACGATGAAGGTCACCGTCTCATCGGCGAACACGCACGACCGCGCGGCCACCTCGCCCTCCGGGTCGGCCCCGCTGGGCAGATCAACGGCCAGGACGTATGCCGTGTCGCTCACCTCGCGCAGCAGGCGGTCGATCTCCGGCGACAGACCTGGTCGGCCGCCGATACCGACGATGCCATCGATGAGCAGCTCGGCAGTGGACAAGGCCGACGAAACCAGGGACAGCGAATCGGCATGGACACCAACGGCATTGAGCACCATGGCCCCAGCATCTCGCGCGGCGCGGAGACCACCCTCGTGCACCACGTCCGCGACCTTGAGCACGACCACGGCCGCGCCATCCCTCGCGAGCAGAGCTGCGGCATACAGGGCATCGCCGCCGTTGTTGCCGGCCCCGACCATTGCGACAACTTGTCGCCCGCCTGGGTGACCCAGTCGCGAGGAGGTAACGGCCGCCAGCCCGGATGCCGCCCGAGCCATCAGCACGTCATCTTCGAGGTCGGCCATGGCAGCCGCCTCAGCCGAGCGAACGCAGGACACGGAGTAGGCGCGGATCATCGGAGACCTAGTCCTTCGTCTCGGCAATCACGACGGCCGAGGCGATCCCGGCGTCGTGGGACAGGGAGATATGCAGGTTGTGCACGCCCAGCAAGGTCGCGCGCGTCTGGATCGTCCCCCAGATCCTCAGGTCCGGCCGGCCGTCCTCGCCACTGAGGACCTGCGCATCTGTCCAGCACAGGCCCACTGGTGCACCAAGCGCCTTGGCCAGCGCCTCCTTGGCGGCGAAGCGGGCCGCGAGAGAGTTGAGCCCGAGTGAGCGCTCAGGGGCGGTGAACAGCCGTTCGAGCAGGCGCGGCGTGCGTGCAAGGGTCTGGCCAAAACGCGCAACGTCAACGACGTCGATCCCGATCCCGATGATCATGGCGAGACGGCCGTCATTCGTCTGCGGCAGTCACTCGACCGTGACCGACTTGGCCAGGTTGCGCGGCTGGTCAACGTCCAGACCTTTGGCCGCTGCCAGCTCGCTGGCGAACACCTGCAACGGCACGATCGTCACCAGTGGCGCGAGCAGGGGCGGGGTCGCGGGCACGCGGATGATCACATCGGCGAAGGGGACCACGTCCTCGTCGCCCTCCTCGGCGATCACGATGATGCGGGCTCCCCGGGCACGGATCTCCTGGATGTTGGAGATCACCTTGCCGTGCAGCCCGTGCTCGCTGCTGGGCGAGGGGACGATGACGAAGACCGGCTGCCCCGGTTCGATCAGGGCGATCGGCCCGTGCTTGAGCTCACCAGCTGCGAAGCCCTCCGCGTGGATGTACGCCAGCTCCTTGAGCTTGAGCGCCCCCTCGAGGGCCACCGGATAGCCCACGTGCCGGCCCAGGAACAGCACGGACCGGGTGTCGGCCATGAACCGGGCGATCTCACGGACCCTGTCCTGCCCGTCCAGGACGGTCTGGATCTTGGCCGGCATCTCGGCCAGGTCCTTCATCACGGCCTGCGCCTCGTCGGCATAGGTGCCTCCGCGCAGCTGGGCGAGATAGAGACCCAGGATGTAGCAGGCGGTGATCTGTGCGAGGAAGGCCTTGGTCGAGGCCACCGCGATCTCCGGGCCCGCATGGGTGTAGAGCACCGCATCCGACTCCCGCGGGATCGTCGAGCCGTGGGTGTTGCAGATGGAGATGACGCGGGCGCCCAGCTGGCGCGCATGCTTGACCGCCATCAGGGTGTCCATCGTCTCGCCGGACTGCGATATCGCGACGACGAGTGTCCGTTCGTTGACCACCGGGTCGCGGTAACGGAACTCGTGGGCCAGCTCGACCTCGCACGGGATGCGGGTCCAGTGCTCGAGTGCGTACTTGGCGACCATGCCGGCATAGGCCGCCGTGCCACATGCGATGAACACGATCTTGTCGACGGCGCGCAGCTCGGCCTCGTCCATCCGGAGCT
>JBDTYK010000061.1:0-12433 GCA_040005715.1 Actinomycetota bacterium
GCTCCCGGGGATGTGCACCCTGCACGCCAACAGTGCACGCGAGGCCATCACCAAAATGTGCACTCTTCCGCTGCTCGCCGGCGAGAACGTCGGCAGTCGATTCGTCGTGCCCACGGTGGCCGGCTCCATCGACCTGGTCATTCAGATTGCGCTCGAACGAGACGGTGTACGCCGCGTGCGCGAGATCGTGGCCGTGCCAGGCCGCGTGGAGGGCGACGTCATCGAGACCGCTGACCTCTTCACCTCCCGTGGCGGCCAGCTCGTGCGAGCGGATGGCTTCCCGCCCCACGCCGAGCGCTTCGAACGGGCCGGGTATGACGTCGCCGCCCTCCTGGCGCAAGGAGACTGAACCGTGATGGGCGTCGGACTGGGTCTGGTGCTTGGCCTCGGGCTGTTCCTGGTCTGGTGGTCGTTCTGGCCTCGAGGGGAGTCGGCCGGCACCAGCCGCCGTTCTGGCCTTGTCAGCCGGCTCTCCGACGAGCTGGCTCAGGCAGGCTTCGACGTCGTGACACCGCGCAGCCTGCTTGTCGCCTGCACGCTGGCCTTCGTGCTGGTCTTCCTGGTCTTCGCGGCTACGACAAGGGTCCTGCCGATCGCACTGTGCTTCGCACTGATGGCCGGCTATGCGCCAATTGTATTGGTGCGTATGCGTGCTCGCAGGCATCGATCGGTCATGCGCGACCTTTGGCCCGACATCGTCGACAACATCGGATCGGCGGTCCGGGCCGGCCTTGCCTTGCCCGAGGCCCTGAGCCAGCTGACGGTCCGTGGTCCCCAAGAGCTTCGACCGGCGTTCGCCGCCTTTGCCGAGGACTACCGCGCCACGGGCCGGTTCCAGGAATGCCTGGACCGGCTGAAGGAACGGCTCAGCGATCCTGTGGCTGACCGGCTCATCGAGTCCCTGCGGATCGCCCGAGAGGTCGGTGGCAGCGACCTTGGCCGGCTGCTGCGCACACTCTCGGCATTCCTGCGCGAGGACGCCCGGACCCGCGCCGAGCTCGAGACCCGGCAGGGCTGGACCATCAACGCTGCCAGGTTGGCCGTGGCCGCTCCGTGGATCGTTCTGGCCATGCTGTCCACCCGGCCCGACTCACTGCAGGCCTACAGCCGCCCGGCCGGCGTCATGGTCCTGGCCGTCGGCGCTGCGCTCACCCTGGTCGCCTATCGCCTGATGGTCCGCATCGGCCGTCTTCCAGAAGAAGGACGGGTCTTGCGATGACCGGCCCTTCGCCCAGCACCCTGATAAGCGGGGATTGGTCCTGGCTCGGGGCCGGGCTCGGCGCGATGCTCGCCGCAGGCGGGCTCCTGTTCACCATCGGCCTTCCGGCGAACCGTCGCCCGGGGCTCGAAGCCCGGCTGGCGCCATACCTGCGCGACGCTGCACGGCCGTCGCGACTGCTCGCGATCCCGCGCAATACCGGCGGTCCCGGGCTGTTGATCATTCTGCGACCGGTGCTCCGCGATCTTGGCCGCTGGGTTGAACGGCTGCTGGGAGGCGCCTCATCGGTCCGACGCCGGATGGAGCGCGCCGGCCTGCGACCAGATGTGGAGACCTTCCGCGCCGAGCAGGTCGTATGGGGCCTGGGCGGCGGGGTGCTGGGGCTGCTGGTGGCCACTTTGATGTGGCTCAGGGACGGCGGCTCGATCATCCCCCTGGTGCTGCTCGTCGTATGCGCGGTCGGCTTCGGGATTGTGGCCCGGGACCAGTGGCTGACGCGGTCGGCGAACAAGCGCGAGCAGCAGATGCTCGCCGAGTTCCCCACTGTTGCCGAGCTGCTCGCCCTGGCTGTCGGGGCAGGTGAGGGTGCCACCGGGGCGCTGGAACGGGTCTGCCGGCTCTCGCATGGACAGCTGGCGGGCGAGCTGCGGCAGTGCCTCGCTGACGCCCGAGCCGGAGCCAACCTGGCCACCGCCTTGCAGGGTCTGGCAGACCGCACAGGGCTGGCCAGTCTGGCCCGATTTGTCGACGGCATCGTCGTTGCCGTCGAACGCGGGACGCCGCTGGCCGATGTTCTGCGCGCGCAGGCCCAGGACGTCCGAGAGGCAGGTCGCCGGTCCGTCATGGAGCAGGGCGGCAAGAAGGAGATCGCCATGATGGTTCCCGTGGTTTTTCTTGTCCTCCCGGTCACCGTGCTGTTCGCGATCTATCCCGGTGTTGCCTTCCTGAAGTTCTCGATCTAAGGCCCGTCTATCGTTGTCCGATCCACACACAAGGAAACGCGCATGAACCTCTTCCAGTCACTGGCCGATATCGCCACCGCCCGCCTGACCGGGGCGCACATCGCCTTCGCCGGCCGCACCCGACGCACGGCTGACCGAGATCGCGGTGACGTCCCGGGTTGGGTGCTCATCACCTTGATGACTGCCGGTCTGGTCACGATCTTGTGGAGGCTCGCCGGCGACCAGCTGTCGGCTCTGTTCACCCAGGCAATGGGCAGTGTCACCGGCCCGTAGCGCTCGCCGGCCCCTCATGACCTCTCCCGTCTACGGTCCGATCCGACAGCTCGCTGCCCGATCAGGTGGCTCACAAGCCGATCGGTCATCGTCGTGTGCGACCTCCCGGAACCACACGTCCCCGATCGGTGGTCGCGAGTCCGGATCGGCCGTGGCCGATTTTGCCATGGTGTCCGGGCTGCTGAGCCTGATGTTCCTGGCCGTGTTCCAGCTCGGCGTGGCCCTGCACATCCGCAACACCCTGATCTCATGCGCGTCAGAAGGCGCACGATACGGCGCTCGTGCCAACGCCACGCCACAGGACGCCGTGGCCCGGGCCAGCCAGCTGATCACCGCGAGCCTGACTGGTCGCTACGCACACCACATCACTGCGACAACCACGACCGTCGACGGGATCCGGGTGCTTCAGGTTCGTGTTGAGGCGCCGCTGCCGGTTGTGGGTCCGCTCGGACCGGACCGGGTCCTGTCTGTGCAGGCCCGGGCATTCTCGGAGAGCCAATGATCGCCGCCGCCTCCGGATGGCGCCGGCACTCTGCCATTGCCCGGTCTCGCCGGCGCCCGCTCGGGCGGCGACTTGGCGGCGCCCAGGAAGGGAGCGCTGTCGTGGAGTTCGTCTTCCTCGCAGTCCTGATGATGGTCCCGCTGTTCTTCCTGGTGATGCTGCTCGCTCGTCTGCAGTCCGGCGCGTATGCCGTGAGCGCGGCCGCGCGCGAGGCGGGCCGCGCATACGTCACCGCTCCGATGGCGATCGGAGCGCCCACACGAGCTCGCTCGGCGGCGGGACTGGCCTTCGCCGACCAGGGCTTCGCGCGCGAGGGCAGAATCCAGATCACGTGCGACGGGACGCCGTGCATGCGCCCGGAGGGTCGGGTGAGAGTAACGGCGACCCTCCAGGTCCCGATGCCGCTGGTTCCGGCCTTCTTCGCCGGGATCGTCCCCATGCAGATACCGGTCTCGGCGACGCATGTAGCGACTGTCGATCGCTTCGGAGGACAGCGATGACGTCACCCGGCGTGCGCCAGCGCCTTGGTCGACGGCCGGCCGGTGCCGCCGCGGGCCGACGCGAACGAGGTCAGATCAGTCTGCTGATCCTCGGGTACACGGTCATCGCCCTGATGCTCATCATCGGGGGAGTCGACGTGACTGCCGTTCAGCTCGCTCGCACCCGGCTGCTGGATGCCGCGGACGGTGCCGCCCTGGACGCCTCCGATGCGCTGGACAACGGAACGGCATACGGGAGGGGCCTGAGATCGGCGATCGAGGTCAGCACCGACTCCGTGCGGCGCTCGGCGGCGCAGTACCTCGTCGTCCAGCCTCGCCCCCACGGCATCTCGTCGTGGGAGCTGGTGGACGGCACCGGCAGCCCCGACGGGCAGACTGCAGTCATCCGGCTGAAGGGCACCGCCGACATCCCGATCGCAGCCACGGTGGTGGCAGCTTTTGGGGGCTCGGTGCGCATCACCGTCGAGTCGCGGGCACGGTCGGCCATCAGGTAGAGGTCGCGTAGTCTGACTTCTCGTGGCTGTTGACTTTGGACTCGTACTCAAGGACCTGCGCGCGACCATGGAGTCGGTGCGCCAGGTCACCGATCTGGACTCCCTGCGCACCCAGATCAGCGAGCTGGAGGAGCAGTCCGGCGCACCCGACCTGTGGGACCACCCGGACAAGGCCCAAGCGGTCACCAGCCGCCTGTCACGCGCCAACTCCGAGCTCGAGCGGATCACCTCGATGGACAGCCGCATCGAAGACCTCGAGGTACTGGTCCAGCTGGGCGTCGAGGAGAGCGACGAGGCCACCATGAGGGAGGCCGAGAGGGAGCTGAACGCCCTGACCAAGGCCGTGGGCGAGCTCGAGGTTCGAACCCTGCTCAACGGCGAGTACGACCAACGTGAGGCGGTCATCTCGATCCGCTCAGGCGCCGGGGGCGTCGATGCAGCCGACTTCGCTGAGATGCTGATGCGCATGTATCTGCGATGGGCGGAGCGGCACGGCTACCCCACCGAGGTGCTCGACACCTCCTACGCAGAGGAGGCGGGGCTGAAGTCGGCCACCTTCGAGGTCAAGGTGCCCTACGCGTACGGCACCCTCGCGGTCGAGGCTGGCACCCACCGCCTCGTGCGCATCTCGCCGTTCGACAACCAGGGGCGGCGCCAGACCTCGTTCGCCGCCGTCGAGGTCATCCCGCTGATCGAGGACACCGACAGCATCGAGATCCCCGACAACGAGATCAAGGTCGACGTATTCCGCTCGAGCGGCCCCGGTGGCCAGTCGGTCAACACGACCGACTCGGCGGTGCGGATGACCCACATCCCCACGGGCATCGTGGTCTCGATGCAGAACGAGAAGTCCCAGATCCAGAACCGTGCCGCCGCATTGCGGGTCCTTCAGTCCCGGTTGCTTCTTCAGCGCCAGGCCGAGGAGCACGCCGTGAAGAAGGCCATGGCCGGAGACGTCAAGGCAAGCTGGGGGGACCAGATGCGCTCGTACGTCCTGAACCCCTACCAGATGGTCAAGGACCTGCGCACCGAGTACGAGGTCGGCAACACCAGCGGGGTGTTCGACGGGGACATCGACGGTTTCATCGAGGCCGGGATTCGGTGGAAGCGCAGCGCCGAGCGCGACGAGCCGTGAATCCGCAACGCCGGGGAACCGGACAGTCCCACCAAACCCGGCAACCCGTCGTACGCTCGGAGGTGCCTCTGCCGGGTGACTTCCTGCGCGGTGGGGCGGCCCCGACCGGCGGGGCGTCCTGTCCCCAAGTCCGCAAAGGCGCGTCGCACCGATGATTCGCTTCGAGAAGGTCAGCAAGACCTATCCCCGCTCGAGCCAACCGGCTCTGAAAGACATCTCCCTGGACGTCGAGCGCGGCGAGTTCGTCTTCGTGGTGGGACAGTCCGGGTCGGGCAAGTCCACCCTGCTGCGCCTCATCCTGCGTGAAGAGGCAGCGACCTCCGGCAATGTGCTGGTCGCCGGCCGCGAGCTGTCCACCCTGCCGAACCGCAAGGTGCCTGCCCTTCGCCGCGAGATCGGCACGGTCTTCCAGGACTTCCGGCTGCTGCCCAACAAGAACGTCTTCCAGAACGTCGCCTTTGCCCTTCAGGTGCTGGGCCGGTCGCGTCAGGACATCCGGGCGGTCGTTCCCGAGAGCCTTGAGATGGTCGGGCTGGAGGGCAAGGAGAAGCGGATGCCGAACGAGCTCTCCGGTGGTGAGCAGCAGCGGGTCGCCATCGCCCGGGCGTTCGTCAACCGGCCGGCGATCCTGCTGGCCGACGAGCCCACCGGCAACCTCGACCCCACGACCAGCCTGGACATCGTGCGTCTGCTCGACCGGATCCACCGCACCGGAACCACCATCGTGATGGCTACCCACGACGGCGAGATCGTCGACCAGCTGCGCAAGCGTGTCGTTGAGCTCGACAATGGCGAGCTGGTCCGCGACCAGAGCCGCGGCGTCTACGGGGTGCGCCGCTAGCTCCGCCCATCGGCGCCGCCCGCGCGAGGTGCCGGCCATCTGGCCGTGACCACACGACATACAGAAGAAGGGACCGAAGGGGAGCCATGCGACTGCAGTTCATCCTCAGCGAGATCGGAATCGGGTTACGCCGAAACATGTCCATGGCGATCTCGGTCGCGCTCGTGACGATGGTGTCTGTGCTGTTCCTCGGGCTCGGCGTCCTGACCCAGCGGCAGGTCGACACCATGAAGGACTACTGGTACGACCGGGTCCAGGTCTCGATCTTCTTGTGCACCGCCAAGTCCGACCTGCCCAACTGCTCCACCGGGGCCGTCACGGGTCCCCAGCGCGCCGAGATCCGCAGCCAGCTCGACGCGATGAAGCCGCTGGTCAAGGGCGTGTTCCCCGAGTCCCAGCTGCAGGCGTACAACCGGCTCAAGGCCCAGTACAAGGACAGCCCGAGCTACCGCGACATCAAGCCTGAGCAGATGCCCGAGAGCTTTCGGGTTCAGCTGTCGGACCCCACCAAGTACGACGTGATCACCAGCTCGTTCATCGGCGCGCCAGGCGTGGGCGACGTGCAGGACCAACGCCGCATCCTCGACCCGCTGTTCAACGTGCTGCGTGGCCTCTCCTTCTCGGCTTTGGCTCTGGCCGGGCTGATGGTCCTGTGCTCGGTGCTCCTGGTGGCCACGACCATCCGTCAGACGGCCTTCAGCCGGCGGCGGGAAACCGGCATCATGCGCCTGGTCGGCGCGTCGGCATTCAACATCCAGCTGCCGTTCATCCTTGAGACTCTCGTCGCGACCCTGGTCGGGTCCGCCCTGGCCATCGGGCTGCTCTGGGGGATGGTCAGGTACGGCATCCGCTATCTCGCCGGCAAGCTGCCAATCAACTTCATCAGTCTCTCCGATGTATGGCTGGTCACCCCCTGGCTCCTGGTCACCGCCGCGGCCCTGGCGACCCTGACCGCGTGGTTCACCCTGCGCCGCTACCTGAAGGTCTAGACACGCCGCAGCGTCACCGCCGACTTCCGGTGTTGCTCAAGGGGTCTGTGGTACGAATGTTGACGATGATGTCCCTCTTGGAAAAGCCGCGCCCTGCCCGCCGACCAACGGTGCGTTGGGTGGGTTTAGGCGTCGTGCTCGCCCTCGCCTTCACCATCGGGATGGCCCCCCTCGGCTCGGCCAGCACCGTTGGTGACAAGAAGAAGCTCGATGCCGAGATCGCCCAGCTTCGCACCCAGCTGCAGGACACCTCCAAGAGTCTGGCCGACGCGTTCATCGAGCTGCACCGCACCAAGGCAGAGCTGCCGGGCGCGCAGCTTGCGCTCACTGCCGCCTCGGCCGCCCAGGTCGTCGCCGACCAGCACAATGCCGACGTGGCCGATGCGCTCGCCCTGGCTCAGGCCAATGAGGCCAAGGCCGCGGACTCGCTGGCAAAGAATGCTCGCGACACCCAGGTGGTTGAGGACCAGCTCGGCAACATGGCTCGCGACGCCTACCAACAGGGAGCGGTCTCCGGTCTCTCGATCGCGCTCGAGGCCCAGAGCCCGGAGGACTTCACCAACCGCATGGTCATGATGGACACCGTCATGCGCGTCAGGGGGGCGACCCTGCGCGGGTTGAGCACGATGAAGGCCGAGGGCAAGGCCGTCCAGGTCCACCTGGTCGCTGTGCGCAAGCAGGTGGCGGCGCTGAAGGTCAAGGCGCAGGCCGCATTGGTGGCGGCCACCTCCGCCCGCGACCTGGCCGCGGCCGCCAAGACCAAGCTTGACCTCCTGTATGCCGCCCAGACTCGTTACGCCGCCAAGGTGGCCACCGAGAAGGCCAGCGAGATCACGAGAATCAAGACGATGAAGGCGCAGTCGGACGCTTTGGCGGCAGTGCTGGCTGCCAGAGCCAAGGCGGCCCGGGCCAAGGCAGCTCGGGAGCAGGCGGCCCGCGAGGCTGCTGCTCGCGCGGCCCATCGCCCCGTGCCCCCGAGCTCATCGCTGGGAAGCTCGAACGGATACCTGAGCTATCCGGTCAATGGCCCGACCTCCTCGGAGTTCGGGATGCGCTTCGACCCCGTCATGCAGCGCTACCAGCTGCACGCCGGTCTGGACTTCGCCGTCAACTGCGGAACGCCGGTCCACGCTGCGGCCGATGGTGACGTCATCATGGTCACGCCGGAGTATGCCTCAGGTGGCTATGGCAACCGGCTGGTCATCGACCACGGGTTCCTGCGTGGTGTCGACCTGACCACGACCTACAACCACCTCAGCAGCTTCGTGGTCACGGGGGGCCATGTGAGCCGGGGTCAGGTCGTGGCGTACTCAGGCACGACCGGGTTCTCGACCGGCTGTCACCTGCACTTCGAGACCCGTCAGGATGGCACGCCGGTCAACCCGCGCAACTGGCTCTGACATCTGCTTGCTCACTTCAGGCCGCTTTGCTCACTTCAGGCCGGTCCTCGGCCCCAGAATCGGCCTCTTGAGCGGCCTGAACTGAGCAAGGGGTCCAGCACAGGTAGCGTTGGGGCCCCATCGCCCGGCCGGCGTCGATGGCAGTGATCCATCCGCGGCGCGGACAACCTGATGAAGGGATGGCGACGGTGGTCAAGGACAAGGGTCAGAAGGTCGTTGCGAGGAATCGCAAGGCCTATCACGACTACCTCATCGAGGACACCTTCGAGGCAGGCATGGTCCTGAGCGGCACCGAGGTCAAGTCCCTACGCGCAGGCCGGGCCTCGCTGGTTGACGGGTATGCGGTGGTCCTGGACGGTGAGATCTGGCTCGAGGGCGTACACATCCCCGAGTACACCGAGGGCACCTGGAACAACCACGCCCCCCGGCGGCGACGCAAGCTGCTGCTGAACAAGGCTGAGATCGCCAAGCTGATCAAGGAGACCAAGGAGAGCGGGCGTACCATCGTGCCACTTTCGATGTACTTCAAGGACAGCTACGCCAAGGTCGAGATCGCCCTGGCCAAGGGCAAGCGCGAGTACGACAAGCGGCAGACGCTGCGGGCGAAGCAGGACGAGCGCGAGTCGCAACGGGCGATCTCGGCGCGACGGGAAAGGTGAGACCGATGCGACCAAGGGGGAGGCTCGGCGCGATGATGCGCGCGCTGGCGGCGTTGGCACTGATGCTCGGTTTCGGGGTTGCTCAGGTTCACGTGGCCGCCGGCGCCCAGGCGGCGACTGGCGAGCGCATCCTGTCGTTCACGGCCGACTACAACCTGGCCCCCGACGGCTCCATGGGCGTCACAGAGACGATCGTGTGGCAGTTCGGCGCCGGTGAGCATCACGGCATCAAGCGAAACGTCACGGTGCGACAGGGCGTCTCGAGCCCGCCCGGCAAGTACCGCCTCTATGAGATGAGCGACGTCTCTGTGAGCAGCCCGACCGGGGCAAGCTCCGAGGTCTACGTCTCTGAGCTCGGCGCCGACGACTTGATCCGGATCGGCAGCCCGACCCAGCCGTTTCAGGGAGCCCAGCAGCAGACGTACGTCCTGAAGTACCGTCTGGCCCACGTTGCCAACGGTTTCCCCGATCACTCGGAGCTCTACTGGAACGTCACCGGGGCGCGTTTCGACATCCCCATTGACTTGGTCAAGGCCAGCGTGCATGGACCGGCTGCAGTGACCAATGCCCTGTGTTTCAAGGGTGCTGACCGTTCTGCTGCCTCCTGTGAAGCCAGCGCCGGGCCGACGGCGAGGTACGCCGCATCCGGCCTCGGCCCGCGCGAACAGGTGACCATCGTGGCCTCTTTCCCCCCGTCGGCCATCACCGACACCACGCCCGACCTCCGGGATGGTGAGACCGGATTCAGTGGTGCGGACCCGGGCTCGTCGGTGTCGCCTTCGATGGCCAAGTCGCTGAGCCTGCTCGGGTATGGCGGCGGGCTCACCCTCCCGCTGTTGGCGGCTGCGCTCATGGGCACGCTCGTCTGGAAGCGCGGCCGCGACGAGCAGTACGCAGGTCTGACACCGGGACTCACCCCGGTCGAGGGTGCACCCGGTCCTGTCATACATGGCCAAAGCGGCCCGGTTGCAGTGCAGTTCGCGCCGCCGAAGGGAGTTCGCCCGGGGCTGGTCGGGACCATCATCGATGAAGAGGCGAACACGATCGACGTCTCAGCGACGGTGGTCGACCTGGCCGTTCGCGGCTTCCTGCGGATCGAAGAGGTCGACCCGGGGGGCATGTTCAGGCGCGCCGACTGGCAGCTCACCAAGCTGGTTCCACCTGAACAGGCCGAGGCGCTTCTGCCCTACGAGGAGACCCTCATGGTCGGGATCTTCGCCGACTCCAACCCTGTCCTCCTCTCGGCCCTGAAGAACAAGTTCCACACCACGCTGACGACCGCCAAGTCGCAGATGTACGCGGAGGTCACCCGCATCGGCTGGTTCCGCAAGTCCCCCGAGAAGGCTCGCCGGGGATGGATGGGCCTGGGAACTGTTGTGATGGGCGCAGGCCTGGTGTCGGGATGGTTCCTGGGAATCCAGAGCGCCCAGATCGACCGGGTCGGCGGAGTCAGCCTCGTCATCCCTTCTGGCATCGTGCTGGCCCTGGGACTGCTGGTCGCCGGTGGCATCATCTATCTGCTCGGCAAGCGGATGGCGGCCAAGACTGCCGTCGGCAGCGCGGTCCTGGCCCAGTCTCTGGGCTTCAAGCAGTATCTCGTGACTGCCGAAGCTCGTCAGATCAGGTTTGAGGAGGCCCAGGACATCTTCAGCCGCTACCTGCCCTATGCCATCGTCTTCGGCGTGGCCGACCGTTGGGCAGGCACCTTCTCCGAGGTCGCCGAAGCAGCGACCGCAGCGGGTCAGTCGATCGGTATGCCGGGCTGGTACATCTTCTCCGGCGGCGGTGGCTTCGGAAACTTCGGGGGGATCGCGTCGGGCATCGACTCGTTCTCCACCATGGCCAGCGGCACCTTCACCAGTACGCCTGGCTCCTCGGGCGGCAGTGGCTTCGGCGGTGGCGGATTCTCCGGTGGTGGCGGTGGAGGGGGCGGCGGCGGATCCTGGTAGCCCTCGGATCAGGGCGCGGTTAGCGAGACGACATACATCCTGGTTGACCGTCGGGTGGAGGGTTGGCTCTTGCCCTGCTCGCAGGCTCCCTTTGCGGGGCTGCGAGCCACCGCTCAACCCTCCTGCCGGCCTCGCCCCGGTTAGAGGCGGATGAGCATCTTGCCCTTGTTGGTGCCGGCCATCAGGTCGCGAAAGCCGTTGAGCGCGTTGTCGATCCCCTCGACAAAGCTCTCACGCCAGGCGATCTTGCCTTCGGCCAGCCACTGACCGACCTCGGCCTCGAACTGGGGGCGGAGATCCGCGTGGTCGAAGACCAGGAAGCCCTTCAGGGTCAGGCGCTTGCCGATGATCATCGGCAGGTTTCGCGGTCCCGCCGCCGCCTCTGTGGCGTTGTACACCGAGATCATCCCGCAGATGGCGGCTCGACCCCCCGGGCGAAGCGCCGAGATGGCGGCCTCGAGATGGTCACCGCCGACGTTGTCGAAGTACACGTCTATGCCTTCAGGGGCAGCCTCGGCGAGGCCTTTGCGGATCGGCGTCGCCTTGTAGTCGATGGCTGCGTCGAAGCCGGCCTGGTCGAGCAGCCAGGCGGTCTTCTCAGGTCCACCGGCGCTGCCGACGACCTGCGATGCGCCCTTGAGCCGAGCCAGCTGGCCCACCAGCGACCCGACAGCGCCCGCGGCGGACGAGACGAACACACGCTCACCTTCGACGAACTGGCCAATGCGCAGGAGACCCGCGTAGGCGGTCAGACCCGGCATACCGAGGACTCCCAAGTAGGCCTGCGCGGGCGCCAGGCTGGTGTCCAGGACGCGGGCACCCTTGGCTGGCACCAATGACGTCGTGCGCCAGCCCATCCGGTGGATCACGGTGTCGCCGACCTGAATCATCGAGCCGTTGCTGTCTACTGCGGCCTCCCCGACCTGCTCGACGACCCCCACGGCGTCACCATCCATCGGCTGGTCGAGCTGGAACGCCGGGACATACGACTTGGCATCGTTCATCCGCCCACGCATATAGGGGTCGACGGACAAGAACGTGTTGTTCACGAGGATCTCGTCCGCTCCCGGCGCGGCCAGCTCGACCTTGACAAGGGCAAAGTCCTCATCGACGGGAACTCCGTGCGGGCGGCGGGTGAGGTGCCATTCGAGGCTGGTCGTCATTGTGGTCAGCGTCCTTTGGAATGTTTTGGTGCTCTGTCGGGTTGGGCGGATAGGCTGGAGTCCTGGGCTAGCCGTGAGGCCAGTGATCCAGGACTGACCGTAAGGCCAGTGTTGACAAGTGAACAGCGTGACGTGTGCCACCCCATGGGGGTGATCGGTTTCGACGTTGATCGTCATTCCAGGAGAAGCGGGTCGAGGACGCAGGGTTATCTCGTTAACGATCCTTGCAAAACAATAGGTGCCAATTCAAAAAGCACCGAACTTACCCTCGCCGCCTGAGCGAGCTCTGAGTTCCGTCAGCCTAGGCTCGCTTTCGGCCTAGTTCCTGGCGTCAGCTAGAAAGCTTG
>JBDTYK010000062.1:0-12284 GCA_040005715.1 Actinomycetota bacterium
GCCCGGGAACGAAAAAGACCCCCCAGGGTGTGGGAGGTCTGCGCGGCGGGAAAGCCCCGTCGCGCTATTCGATAATGATGGTGGCGGTAGCCACACCCGTCCCTGAGCTGCTCACGGCAGCAGCGTCGCATGCGCATCCGGCATCTGGCTATCCGGTCTCACGTTTTGGTCAGACGGGGTTTGCGGCCACTGCCTCTCAGACCAGGCGGGTCAGCCACCCACGAGAGTCTTCCGCGCGGCCATACTGCACGTCCAGCAGCGCCTGACGGATGGCTTTGGTCACCGGCCCGACTCCCTGGTTGACCTCGTGATCGCCGATGACAACCTCGCCGCCCTGCCAGGCCAACCGCCCCACCGGAGTCACGACTGCAGCTGTCCCGCACGCGAATACCTCAGTGATCTCTGCGGTTTCGACGCCCTCGCGCCACTCATCGATCGAGATGCGACGCTCGTCCACCTTGAGATGGAGATCCTCGGCCAGCTCGATGATGGAGGATCGCGTCACGCCCTCAAGGATCGTGCCGGTCAATGCGGGAGTCGCGATGGTGCCGTCGCGGTAGACGAAGAAGAGGTTCATCCCGCCAAGCTCCTCGACCCACTTGCGCTCGACTGCGTCCAGGAACGCTACCTGGTCACATCCATTGGTCGTTGCCTCCACCTGTGCGGCAAGGCTGGCTGCATAGTTGCCACCAGTCTTGGCCGCACCGGTCCCACCCGGTGAGGCACGGGTGTACTCGGTGGACAGCCATATGGACACCGGCTTCAGCCCAGCAGCGAAGTAGGGGCCTGCGGGCGAGGCAATCACGCAGTAGGTGACCTCTGCTGCAGGACGCACGCCCAGGAAAGCCTCTGATGCGAACATGAACGGGCGTAGGTAAAGGGTGGCCTCGCGACCGCCCTCCTCCGGAACCCATTTCTCATCGGCCTCAACAAGGGCCCGCAACGACTCGATGAAATCCGCCTCTGAGAGCTGAGGAAGAGCCAGACGCTTTGCGCTACGGGCGAATCGGGCCGCATTCGCCTCCGGGCGAAAGGTCCAGACCGAGCCGTCAGCATGACGGTAGGCCTTCATCCCCTCGAATATCTCCTGGGCGTAGTGCAGCACCGCCGCTGCCGGATAGAGCGCCAACGGCCCGTAGGCGGTGACCTTGGCGTCATGCCAACCCCGGCCCTTGGTCCATGTGGCCAGGGCCATGTGATCTGTGAAGGTCTTGCCGAACCCCGGGTCGGAGAGAACGGACGCGCGTTGGTCGTCCGGTAGGGGGTCCGAACGCAGCTCGACGGTGAACGAGAGTGCTGACACTGACATAGGTCCTCCAGGGCGTGCGCGTATTTCTGCCTGCCCGAAGGCTACCGGGATGCGTCGCTGAGCCCCAGCGAAGGGTGGATCAGCCCACGAGAGCGGCGATGGCGTCGCCAACCTGCGAAGTCGACCGGGGGGTGGTCCCCCGGGTGCTCAGGTCGGAAGCCACGGCCTGCTCGACCCGTTGGCCATCCTGGGGTCGCCCAAGGTGGTCCAGGAGCATGGCGACGGAAAGGATCGCAGCAGTCGGGTCGGCTTTGCCCTGACCGGCGAGATCGGGCGCCGAGCCATGGACCGGTTCGAACATGCTGGGCGAAGTGCGTTCGGGGTTGATGTTGCCACTGGCCGCCAGTCCGATGCCACCCGCGATCGCCGCCGCGATGTCAGTGACGATGTCGCCGAAGAGATTGTCCGTGACGATGACGTCAAATCGACCGGGGTCGGTGACCATGAAGATTGTTGCCGCGTCAACGTGCTGGTAGGCCGTTGCCACTTCGGGGAACTCGGCGCCCACCTCATCCACCGTCCTGCGCCAGAGGTCGCCGGCATTCACCAGGACGTTGTGCTTGTGGATGAGGGTGAGGTGCTTGCGTCCCCTCGCCCTCGCTCGAGCGAAGGCATCGCGCACGACCCGCTCCACGCCATACCGGGTGTTGATGCTGACTTCCGTGGCGATCTCAGCCGGCGAACCCACCCGCAGCGCGCCACCATTGCCGACGTACGGGCCTTCGGTGCCCTCTCGTACGACGACGAAGTCGATGCCATGGGGAGCCACCCGCTCGATCGCCAATGGGCTCAGCACCCCGGGATAGAGCCGCACCGGACGCAGGTTCACATACTGGTCAAGAGCGAATCGCAGCCTGAGCAGCAGGCCACGTTCGAGGACCCCGCTGGGGACTCCCGGGTCACCCACGGCACCCAACAGGATCCCGTCGTGACCGCGAATCTCCTCGAGGACCGAGTCCGGCAGGGTCTCACCGGTGGCGTGCCAACGTCGGGCGCCCAGGTCGTACTCGGTGGTGTTGACCTTCAGTCCGCTGCCGGAGGTGACCGCCGACAGGACCTTGAGGCCTTCGGCCACGACCTCCGGGCCGATACCGTCGCCCCCGATGACCGCGATATCCAGCGAAACTCGTTCCTGCGTCTCAGCCATGCTCACCAGAGTAGGAGCAGTCTTGCATCCTGGACCGTGCGTCTCACATGACGAACGGCGCCGGATGTGATCCGACGCCGTCCATCCTTTGCTCGAGGCGGCTCAGTCGTCCGAGTGACCCTGGTCACGCAGGTCCATCGACTCCTGTAGCGCCCGACGGGCAGCCAGTTCCTCTTCGCTCATATTGATCACCGTCTCCCCATTGGGCTCACGCGCTGATATCGAGGCGCCCTAAGGCCATCGAGTCCTGCCCCGGCCGGTTGGCAGCGTGTGCGGGGTCTCCGCGGGCAAGTCACTGACTAGCTGGCCTGACCACAGCAAAGCTTGTGAGCCGCAGTCTCTGCCCTCGAGGGTACTCAAGCGTCCTACTATCTGGGACGCGATCTCGGTAATTGAGACGGACTGACCACGACTTCACTGGTCGAGGTCGACAACCCGGACCGTCATCGCGCCGATCTCCTGTGCAATCTCGCTGAGGACTGCTGCCGGAATCTGTGAGTCAACGGTGATCACACCCAGGGCCTGGCCACCGGCGGCGTCTCGCGCCACCTGCATGCCTCCGATGTTGATACCCGCCTCACCGAGCACCCGGCCGACGTGACCCACCACACCCGGCCGGTCGGCATACGTGAAGAAGGCCATGTGACCCGAGATGGGGACCTCGAGGTCGTACCCGTTGACGCCCACGACCTTCTCGATCATCCGCGGACCCGTGAGGGTGCCGGCAACGCTGATGACGCTGCCATCAGCCAGCGTCCCGCGCAGCACTGTGACGTTGCGGAAGTCCTCGCTGTTCGGGTCGGTCAGGAGGCGAACCTCGCAGCCTCGTTCCTGGGCGAGCAACGGAGCGTTGACATAGGACACCTGGTCCTCGACCACGTCCTGGAAAAGGCCCTTGAGAGCAGCCAGCTTCCAGATCGAGACGTCGAACTCGGTGATCTCCCCGCGAACGTCGATGTCGAGCTGAGCAGGAACCGACCCCGCCAGCGCGGTGTAGATGCGACCCAGCTTCTCCACGAGCGCGATCCCGGGGCGAACCTCCTCGGCGATGACACCCCCGGCGACGTTCACCGCGTCTGGAACCAGCTCGCCTCCCAGGGCCAGCCGGACCGACCTGGCAACGGCGACGCCGGCCTTCTCCTGTGCCTCCTCGGTCGATGCGCCAAGGTGCGGGGTGACCACGACGGACTCGAACTCGAAGAGCGGGGACTCCGTGCACGGCTCCTTCGACCAGACGTCGATGCCGGCGCCGGCGACCCGACCTTCCCTGAGTGCGTCGGCCAAAGCCTGCTCGTCGACGATCCCGCCGCGTGCGGCGTTGATGATGCGGACCGACGGTTTGACGAGCTTGAGGGCCTCCTCGCCGATCAAGCCCAGGGTCTCCGGTGTCTTGGGCAGGTGGATGGTGATGAAGTCGCTCTCCGCCAGCAGCTCTTCCAAGGTGACAAGCTGCACGCCCAGCTGACCTGCTCGAGCCGCACTCAGGTAGGGGTCGTAGGCGAGCAGTCGCATACCGAAGCCCGCGAGGCGCTCGGCCGTCAGGGCTCCGATGCGGCCCAGGCCCACGATTCCGACGGTCTTGCCCAACAGCTCAACGCCGCCGTACTGGCTGCGCTTCCACTTGCCGGCCTTCAAGGCCTGGCTGGCCGGCGCGATATTTCGGGCCGTGGCCAGCAGGAGGCCGACGGCCAGCTCGGCGGCAGAGGTGATGTTCGACGTTGGGGCGTTCACAACCATGACGCCGGCAATCGTCGCTGCCTTGACGTCCACGTTGTCCAGGCCGACGCCAGCACGGGCGACAACCTTGAGCCTCTTTGCGGCGCCGAGCGCCTCCTGGTCCATCTTCGTTGCTGAGCGGATCAGCACTGCGTCGACATCAGCGAGAGCGGCGAGCAGCTCGGCACGGTTTGCGCCATCACAGTGTCGAACCTCGAAGTCCGGCCCCAGGGCGTCGATGGTCGCGGGCGAGAGCTCTTCGGCAATCAAGACAACGGGCTTGGTCAATGGACCTGTCCTTCACAGCTGGAGGGAGCGGCCAGTCCAGGTTTGCGGTTTGGCCGGTAGAGAGCAAATTCCTCGGCACCGCGTTGTGCCCTCAGCCAGTTTAGGGCGCCAGCCCATGTCGCCCGCAGCGGCCCGCGATGTGGGACGCACCTCCGTCTTCTTGCGGCGAAACCACCGAAACCACCGATCGCGGACGTCGATTCGGTGGTTTCGGAGCAACGAGAGGATGCTGCGGGGGTCAGCGCGCGGCGGAGCCCTCGACGTAGTCCGTGTCAGCCGGCTTGATCCAGCTCATCAGGCCACGCAGCTCTCGCCCGGTCGCCTCAATCGGGTGGGCGGCGCCCTTCTCGCGCAGGGCCTTGAACTCCGGGGCGCCGGCATCCTGGTCGGCGATGAAGCGCTTGGCGAACGCGCCGCTCTTGATGTCCCCGAGAACCGCCTTCATGTTCTCCTTGACGCGCTCGTCGATGACCCGCGGACCCGAGACGTAGTCGCCGTACTCAGCGGTGTCCGAGACAGACCATCGCTGCTTGGCGATGCCACCCTCGACCATCAGGTCGACGATCAGCTTGAGCTCGTGCAGGCACTCGAAGTAGGCGACCTCAGGCTGGTAGCCGGCCTCGACCAGGGTCTCGAAGCCGTACATCACCAGCTGCGAAGCGCCACCGCACAACACAGCCTGCTCGCCGAACAGGTCGGTCTCGGTCTCCTCGGTAAAGGTCGTCCGGATGCCGCCGGCGCGCAGCCCGCCGATCGCGCGGGCGTAGGACTTGGCCAGGGCCCAGGCAGTGCCGGACTCGTCTTTCTCCACGGCCACGAGCACCGGGACACCGCGACCGTCGACGTACTCGCGGCGTACCAGGTGACCTGGTCCCTTGGGTGCCACCATCGCAACGTCGACACCTGCCGGGGCCTGGATGTAGCCGAACCGGATGTTGAAGCCGTGGGCGAAGAACAGTGCCGCCCCATCCTTGAGGTTGGGGGCGATCGACTCGGCGTAGACCGAGCGCTGAGCCTGGTCCGGCGTCAGGATCATCACGACGTCGGCCTCGCGCACCGCCTGGGCCACGGACACGACCTTCAGGCCCTCTGCCTCTGCCTTGGCCTTGGACTTGCTCCCCTCGGCCAGGCCGACGCGAACGTCGACGCCGGAGTCACGCAGGTTCAACGCGTGGGCGTGGCCTTGGCTGCCGTAGCCGATCACGGCGACCTTGCGCCCCTGGATCACGGACAGGTCTGCATCATCGTCGTAGAACATTTCAGCCACAGCGGGCTCCCTTGCGTCGTTGTCGGATGTTGCGAGTATCTAGGCCGACCGCAGCGAGCGGTCGGTGATGGAGCGCGAGCCACGGCTGATGGCCACCCGGCCGGACTGCACGAGCTCCCTGATGCCGAAGGGCTCCAGGATCCGCAGCAGAGCGTCCAGCTTGTCGCTGCTGCCGGTCGCCTCGATGGTCACGGCGTCAGTGGCCACGTCGACAACCTTGGCGCGGAACAGCTGGGCGGTCTCAAGGATATGTGAGCGCGTCTGCATGTCGGCGCGAACCTTGACCAGGAGGATCTCCCGCTGGACGGATGCGTTGTGATCGAGCTCGACGACCTTGAGTACCTCGACCAGCTTGTTGAGCTGTTTGGTTACCTGCTCGAGCGGCAGATCCTCGACGTCGACGACGACCGTCATGCGAGACACCTCTGGATGCTCGGTCGGGCCCACCGCCAGGGAGTCGATGTTGAAACCGCGCCTGGAGAACAGCCCGGCGATACGGGCCAGGACCCCCGGCTTGTTCTCCACCAGGACTGACAGCGTGTGCTTGTTCATGACGTTGATCCTCCAAGTCCACTGTTCCCGATTGCGAGGATGATGCCTCGCTTCGCTTCGATGCTCACAGCGCCTAGTCCTGCGAGCTTTTCCGCGACGACAAGACCCCGCTCCGCTCCTCGCTTCGCTTCGATGCTCACGGCGCCTAGTCCTCCGAGCTCTCCCGCGACGACAAGACCCCGCTCCGCTCCTCGCTTCGCTTCGATGCTCACGGCGCCTAGTCCTCGCGGTCCCACACCGGCGTCAGCCCGCGCGCAGTCTGGATCTGGTCGTTGCTGACTCCGGAGGGAACCATTGGCCACACCATCGCATCGCGGTGGACGACGAAGTCCAGCACCACGGGCAGGTCGTTGATCTCCATGGCCTTCTTGATCGTGGAGTCGACATCGACCGGTGAGTCGCAGCGCAGCCCCACGCAGCCATATGCCTCGGCCAGCTTGACGAAGTCGGGAACCCGGACCTCGGCGTGGCTGGTGTGCAGGTCGGTGTTCGAGTAGCGCTCGTTGTAGAAGAGCGTCTGCCACTGTCGCACCATGCCAAGGCTCGAGTTGTTGATGATCGCGACCTTGATCGGGATCTTGTTGATGACACAGGTCGCAAGCTCCTGGTTGGTCATCTGGAAGCAGCCATCGCCGTCAATGGCCCAGACGGTCCGATCCGGCTGGGAGACCTTGGCCCCCATCGCTGCGGGCACCGCGAAGCCCATCGTGCCCAGCCCGCCGGAGTTGATCCAGCTCTGCGGTCGTTCGTACTTGATGAACTGAGCCGCCCACATCTGGTGCTGGCCGACGCCGGCCACAAAGACGGACCCCGGCCCGCTGATCGCGCCGATGCGCTCGATGACGTACTGCGGCGAGAGAGCACCATCATCAGGCGCGGAGTAGCCCAGCGGGAACGTGGCCTTCCACTCGGCAACCTGCTGGCGCCAGGACTCGTAGTCACCCGGACGGCCTGCATCCACGTCAGCGCGGATCGCCGTGATGAGGTCGCCGATCACGTCTTTGCAGTCGCCCACGATGGGCACATCGGCGACGCGGTTCTTGGAGATCTCCGCCGGGTCGATGTCGGCATGGATCACCTTGGCGCCCTGGGCGAACGTCGACAGCTGACCGGTTACCCGGTCGTCGAAGCGGGCGCCCAGCGCGATCAGCAGATCGGACTTCTGCAAGGCGGTGACGGCCGCCACCGATCCGTGCATGCCCGGCATGCCGAGGTGTAGCGGATGGCTGTCAGGAACAGCTCCGCGTGCCATCAACGTCGTGACCACCGGTATCTGGGTCAGCTCCACGAGCTCGCGCAGCAGCTCGCTGGCGCCGGAACGGATGACTCCTCCACCGACGTACAGGACCGGACGGCGCGCCTCACCAATGAGACGCGCGGCCTCCCGGATCTGCTTGCCGTGCGGCTTGGCCACCGGGCGGTATCCGGGGAGGTCCAGCTTCGGCGGCCATTCGAAGGTCGTGAGGGCCTGCAGGGCGTCCTTGCTGATGTCGACCAGGACGGGCCCCGGACGCCCGGTGGCGGCGATATGAAATGCCTCGGCGATGGCACGCGGTATGGCGTCGGCGTTGGTGATCAGATAGTTGTGTTTGGTGATCGGCATCGTGATACCGCGAATATCGGCTTCCTGGAAAGCGTCGGTCCCGATGGACCTGGACGTGACCTGACCGGTGATGGCGACGATGGGGACTGAGTCCATGTAGGCATCGGCGATCGGCGTGACCAGGTTGGTCGCGCCCGGACCGCTCGTGGCCATGCAGACCCCGACCTTGCCGCTGGCCGAGGCGTAACCCTCCGCCGCGTGTCCGGCGCCCTGCTCGTGGCGTACGAGGATGTGGCGCACCTTGGTGGAGTCCAGCAGCGGGTCGTATGCCGGAAGGATCGCACCACCGGGGATCCCGAACACGGTGTCGACGCCCAGCGCCTCCAGGGCCATGACCAGGCTCTGGGCGCCCGTGACCTGGGGTGCGGGCTCGGGGGCGGTCGCGCCTCCAGCGCGGCTCGAACCTGCAAGATCCGCCGGCGAGGGACCCTGCCGCCCGGACGCGTCTGGGGTCGAGTCTGGCCCGGGGGCCTTGACATCAGTCACTGTCGTCACCGCTTTCAAGAGCTAGCGTCTCTTGGGAGTTCCATGATCCGAAACGGTCCGAGATGACGAACCTCATGCACAAAAAACCCCCCGGTCCGGATGCGGACATGAGGGGCAGCGCGCTGACTCGGGTGAGAGTCTGCGCGCTAGGGAAGTACGAGGATTCGGGCCACGCGCCAACCGTGCAGGGATTGGCGGTGCAGTGTCAACCGCTCGTGCGCGCGATCTCAACATTCGGACCCATTGTCCGACAATTGGACGTTAGCCGCACACCGCTCCCTGGGCGGCGCTTCCCACGAGCTTGCGGTACTTGGCCAGGACGCCTCGCGGGTACTTGGACGGGGGCGGGGTGAAGCCGACCGCGCGCTCCGCCAGCACCTCTGGCGTCACGTCGACGTCGAGCGTGCCGGCCGCAACGTCCAGCCGGATCCGGTCACCGTCCTGCACGAAGGCGATGGGGCCACCGTCCTCGGCCTCGGGAGCGATGTGTCCGACGCACAACCCGGTGGTGCCACCAGAGAAACGACCGTCGGTCAACAGCAGCACGTCCTTGCCCAGACCAGCCCCCTTGATGGCGCCGGTGACCGCCAGCATCTCGCGCATCCCCGGACCACCTTTGGGCCCCTCGTACCGGATGACCAGCACATCCCCGGCGCTCAGGGAGCCGTTGGCTACGGCGTCCATCGCCGCACGCTCCCCGTCGAAGACCCTCGCGCGCCCTTCGAAGACGTTTGCGTCAAAACCGGCAGACTTGACCACCGCGCCCTCGGGAGCCAGCGAACCGCGCAGCATGGTCAGGCCACCTGTCTTGTGAATCGGCGCGGACATGGCACGAAGGACCTGGCCATCGGGGTCGGGCGGACGGACGTCCGCGAGGTTCTCTGCGACCGTTCGACCGGTCACAGTCAGGCAGTCGCCGTGCAGCAGCCCGGCATCCAGGAGCGCCTTCATGACGACGGGGACACCGCCAACGCGGTCGATGTCGGTCATCACGAAGCGGCCGAACGGCTTGACGTCGGCCAGGTGCGGGACCTTGGCCCCGACCCGCGCGAAGTCGTCCAGGGAGAGCTCGACCTCGGCTTCGTTCGCGATGGCAAGCAGGTGCAGAACGGCGTTGGTCGACCCACCGAAGGCCATGACGACGGCGATCGCGTTCTCGAACGCCTCCTTGGTCATGATCTGGCGGGCGGTGACGCCACGGCGCAAAAGCCCGACGACAGCCTCGCCGGACTTGCGCGCGAAGCCGTCGCGGCGGCGGTCGGTGGCCGGCGGTGCCGCACTGCCGGGCAGCGACATCCCGATGGCCTCCGCGACGCACGCCATGGTGTTGGCGGTGTACATGCCTCCGCAGGCACCCTCGCCAGGGCAGATGGCGCGCTCGATGGCGTCCACGTCGTCGCGGCTCATTCGGCCCGCGGCGCAGGCCCCGACCGCCTCGAAGGCGTCGATGATGGTGACCGTTCGCTCGGACCCGTCGCTCATCTTGGCGATGCCTGGCAGGATCGACCCGGCATACAGGAAGACACTGGCAAGATCGAGCCGGGCAGCGGCCATGAGCATCCCCGGGAGCGACTTGTCACAGCCGGCAAGCAGAACGGAGCCGTCAAGACGCTCGGCCTGCATGACGGTCTCTACGGAGTCGGCGATGATCTCGCGGCTGACCAGCGAGAAGTGCATGCCCTCGTGCCCCATGGAGATGCCGTCGCTGACGCTGATGGTCCCGAACTCGAGCGGGAAACCACCTGCAGCGTGCACACCATCCTTGACCGCCTTGGCCAGTCGATCCAGCGACAGGTTGCATGGCGTGATCTCGTTCCACGAGCTGGCAACCCCGATCTGCGGTTTGACCCAGTCGTCATCGCCCATGCCAACAGCCCGGAGCATGCCACGGGCTGCGGCCTTCTCGAGACCGTCGGTGACGTCGCGGCTGCGAGGCTTGATATCTGGCCGGCTGGAGGAAGGCGTCGAACTCTGTGTCATGCCCCGAATTCTATGGCCCTCTCCACAGGCTGAGACCTCGATCTCGCCCTGCGGACATCCTGGCTTCCGGCTCAGTGTCGCGGAACCACGAACTCACGCAGGTAGGTCGTCCCTGGAGCCACTGTCTCCCAGCCGCCTGCGAACCCCAGGACGGCAAGGCCGGAGGTGGGAAAGCCCTTCGAGAGACGCTCGAGGGCCTCGGTTGGCCCAGACCCCTCCTGTGCGAGCTCGGTCGCGAGCATCGGCACTCCGGGTGCGTGGCCGATCACCAGAGCAGTGATCGCCGAGTCCGGCAGCGCGCGGAGCACGTCGAGCAAAGAGGCGGCACCGCCGTTGTAGATTCGTTCGTCGAAGCGCACCTCCCCCACCGAAACGCCACCGGCCACAAGACCTTCGAGAGTCTGGCGGGTGCGTTCCGAAGTTGAGCAGATCACGAGGTCGACGGCCATGATGTGCGACGGATCGCTCAGCCACTGGCCGACGACGCGGGAGTCCTCCCGACCCGTGGGCGTCAGGTTTCGATCGTGGTCGGGCGTGCCCGGCGCCTGCTCGGCCTTGGCGTGCCGCAGCAGCAGGAGGGTGCGCTCGGCGGTTTGCACCGTTACCTCATCCACCGGCAACCGACGGGAGGATGTGAACCACCGCGTCCGGCCTTACCACCGCATCCAGCCCACCCATCGGTCGTGCGTCCTGACCGTCGATGAACACGTTGACGTGACGACGCAGCGCGCCCGTCTCGTCGCGTATCCGGGCGCCGAGCTGGGGTCGCGTGACGACAGCCGCATCGAGCACCGTCCGCAGCACGGTCGGCTCGCCTCCAACAGGAACGAACAGCTCGCTCTCGCCGTCGGCCAGCTCCCTCAGCACTCCGGGGAGGATGATCCGCACACCGTCGCTCACGTGAGCACGGCCACCCGAACGCACAGCACGTCAGGCAGCTGCTCGGCGATCAGCGCAAAGCTGTCGCCTTCGTCGGCGGAGGCGTAAACCTCACCGTTGCGGGTCCCGAAGTAGATCCCGGCCCGCTCATGGGTATCCGCGGCGGCCGCGTCCCGCAGCACGCAGGTGTATGACGGAGCCGGCAGTCCCTGCGAGCACGTGACCCAGGACGCGCCTGCGTCCGAGGAACGCTGGACCTGGAGCTGACCGCCGGGCGGGATCCGTTCGTCGTCGGAGGCGACCGGAATCAGCCACACGGTGTCGGCCTTGGTCGGATGCGTCACGACCGTGAAGCCGAAGTCCGTGGGTAGCCCGTCCTCGATAGAGACCCACGCAGCTCCGTTGTCATCCGAGCGATAGACACCATGGTGGTTCTGGGCGTACAGGCGCGCTGGGTTAACGCTGTCACGAGCCACCTTGTGCACGCACTGGCCGAACTCAGGCCATGGGTCGGGCTGGTAAGGCGCCTTGATCCCGCTGTTGTTAGCCGTCCACGACGTGCCGCCGTCTGCGGTCCGATAGACGCCGCCAGTACTCATCGCGACGAGCATCGACGTGGAGTCGGCGGGGTCGGGCAGGATCGTGTGAATGGCGGCGCCACCGAACCCTGCGCCCCACTCGGGGCGGTGCGGGTGCTCCCAGAGACCCCGGACCAGTGAGAACGTCTCGCCCCGGTCCTCGCTGCGCCAGAGCGCCTGAGGTTGGGTGCTGGCCCACACCACGTCGTCGTCATGCACGTCCGGGGTGATCTGCCAGACCCGCTCAACCGCGGCGCCGGTGTCCGCGGGGAACTGGAGCGCAGCCTCTGGGGTCTCATCCCAGGACTTGCCGAGGTCGTCGCTGCGCTGCAGCGTCGGTCCCCAGTGCTCGGAGCGGAAACCGACGATCATTCTTGTTTGACCGCCGCGAGTGTCGATGCTGATGCTTGGGACCTCGCGCATGAGGAAGTGCGGACCATCCAGCGTCCACGTGCTCCGGTCATCGCTCTTGGCCAGCC
>JBDTYK010000063.1:0-12235 GCA_040005715.1 Actinomycetota bacterium
GGGATCACCACGACGTCGGCGACCGACTCACGCCAGGGCAGCTCGTTGGAGTGGTGCTCGAAGGGCCCGATGAAGATGACCGGGCGCACCTCAGCGGGGATGGAGTCGCTGAGGTGGTAGCGATCCTCCAGGCTCGAAGGAAGGCGGACCCCGAGGACTCCGACCAGCTTGTCGATTGCTCCGGTGCATCCCGACCCGGTGAAGATGACCACCGTCTCGTCATCGCCACCAACCGCATCACGGATGATCGCGCGCGCGTCCTCACGCAGCCTGGTGGTCTGCAGACCGGTGCCACTGGACTCCGTGTGCGTGTTGGCGTAGCGGGGCAGCACCTCGTCCCGGATGAAGTCCTCGATGAAGGTCAGGGCCCGACCCGAGGCCGTGTAGTCGGCGTAGGTCACGCGCCGCGGTCCGTAGGGCCCGGGCATCACTTGTTCGTCCCCGATGACCGAGCGCCGGACCTTCGCGAGTAGCGGGCTCGGGATCGGTCTTAGTTCGCTCATCTTCGGAGGGTATGCCGTTTGTGACCGAGAGTCAGGACCAATGGCCCTATCCGGAGAGGGTGCCCCCCGGGGTATATAGGTCTCACAGATTCAGAGTGTGAACGGCCAGAGGCGCCCGCCCCTCGTGACGCCATGCCGCCGCCGAAGGAGTGAATCATGAGCAGGCCAGTCATGATCCCGACGACCCCGAGCACGGCGGTGCCGCCGAGCTGGACATCCGTACTGGCTGTTGTGTCACACCCCGATGACGAGATGTTCGGTCTTGGCGCGATCCTGGACGCGTTCATCTTCGCCGGTGCCCGGGTCCAGGTGCACTGCCTCACCCATGGCCAGACCTGGGCCGTCGACGAGGCCCCCGGAAACCTCGCTGCGCTGCGCGGGGCAGGGCTTGCTTCAGCCGCCGACATCCTTGGTCCTGCCCGTGCGGAGCTGCGAGTCATCCCTGATGGGGCCCTGAGCGAGCTCGACCAGACGACGCTGGCCACCGAGGTCGTCAGCGCGGCCAGGTCGTGTGACGCCGAAGGACTGCTCGTCTTCGACACCGCTGGGGTATCTGGCGACCTCGACCATGTGGCGGTGACAACGACGGCACTTCTGGCAGCGGAGATGCTCGACCTACCGGTCCTGGGCTGGACCCTTCCCGACTCCGTGGCAGCCCGGCTCAACCAGGACGTCAACGCCACGGTCATCGGTTCCGGCCGCACAGACGTCGACCTGAGGGTGACCGTCGAAAGGGCCCGGCGCCGCCTTGCCAGCCACGCCCTGGCCAGCAACGAGCAGCCCGGGAGTGCCCTCCGGCGCAGGCTGGAGGTCCTCGCCGACACGGAGAGCCTGCGCTGGCTGAGACCGACGGGCGGTGTAGCCGGTCAACCCGGGACCCTCGAGAGCACGGCGGCCGAGGCCGACGCCGAGGCAAGACGGCCGATGCGGGTCGAGCACCTGGGCGGCGACAGGTTCGAGATCAATGTGCGTGGCCATCTGATCGCTGTGGACCAGCCCGTCAGGCACGGTGGCGATGACACCGCCCCCACGCCCACCGAGCTGTTCATCGCCAGCCTCGCCTCGTGCGTGGCCTTCTATGCTCGCCGCTACCTGTCCCGTCACAACCTGCCCACCGATGGTCTGGCCGTCGAGGCCACCTTCGACATGGGGTCCAGGCCGGCCCGCGTCTCCGGGGTCAACCTGCGCCTCATCGTCCCGGACGGAGTACCAGCCGAACGCCGTGAGCCCCTGCTAGCAGTGGCAAACCACTGCACCGTGCACAATACGTTGACACAGACGCCCGACGTCTCGATCACCCTGGCCGAAGCAGCCATGGTCTAGCCCGTCCCGGCGGACAACGCATATCGAAGACCGACATCGAAGGCACCAGCAGGGAGCTTGACCCGCCCACGAGGCATCGAGCTGATCCAACCAGAGGAGAACGAGAGTCATGGTCACACCGGCGACCCCGGATCAGCCGGCCGTCGACACCCAAGCCGTCGGCGGACAGAAGCAGCACTGGGCGTCAACCTTCGTGGCCAACCCCGACATGTACGGGACGGATCCCAGCGCTCCCGGACTGGCCGCCGCCGAGGCGTTCGCGACCGAGGGCCTTGACCGGGTGCTCGAGCTCGGCGCTGGTCAGGGACGGGACACGCTGTATCTGGCCCGCCAGGGCCTGCACGTGACCGCCCTGGACTTCGCTCAAAGCGCCGTCGAGACGATCACATCGAAGGCGCGGGCCGCAGGCCTGGCCCACTTGGTCGATGCGGCCAGCCACGACATCCGCCAGCCGTTGCCACTGCCCGACGCCAGTATCGATGCGTCCTACTCCCACATGCTGTTCTGCATGGCCTTCACCACCGGCGAGCTCGAACGCCTCGCCGCCGAGCTGCGGCGGGTGCTGCGCCCGGGAGGGCTGGTCGTGTACACGGCACGCATCACCACTGACGCGCATTACGGCGCCGGCCTCCCCCGAGGTGACGACATGTACGAGCACGGAGGATTCATCGTCCATTTCTTCGACCGCAATCTCATCGACCACCTGGCGGCCGGCTTCGAGCTCCTGGACGTCACGGACTTCATCGAGGGCGAGCTGCCTCGCCGGTTGGCCCGGGTGACGATGAGGGTCTCATAGCGGTCCGGTGCCGCATCCTCTGACGGTGACGGCGTGCCTGAGTGATACTGCCCGAGCCGCCGGCGGAACGACAGATGGCAGAATTGCCGGGGACCGTTGGAGGCGCAACCATGCTGGGACGTCGCATTGCCGCCGTACCCAGTGTCCGCGAACCCGTCAGCCACCTGCTCCGGGCGGCAGGCGCCAGCAAGAAGATCGACGAGGCCGTGCTGCTGCTGCCCACCGACGTCGAAGTAGGTGCAGCAGAGTGCGTGATCTTGCGTGGCCCCAACGGCAGCGGCAAGACCACCCTGCTGCGCATTCTGGCCGGCACCGTGGCGCCCTCCGAAGGAGAGGCCACCCTGGACGGTTCCCCGGTCGACGAACGGGACGACCTCACCCGCACCGCGATCGCAGCCCTGATCGGGGCGCCGGCCACCTACCGTGACCTCACACTCGTGGACCACCTTGTCCTGATCGACTCCACGTGGGGCCATGTCGGGGAGCGCGCTCAGGACCGGGCCGACCAGATGCTCGAGCTGCTCGAGATCGACCACCTGGCCGAGCGGTTCCCCCATGAGCTCTCATCGGGCCAGCAGCAGCTCTTCCACCTTTCGATGGTGCTCGTGCGCCCCTCCTCCATCCTGCTTCTGGACGAGCCCGAGCAGCGGCTTGACACGGACAAGCGCGACCTGCTCACCCGAATCCTGTTGGAACGCAAGGTAGATGGCACCAGCATGGTCATCGCCTGCCATGACCCGGCGATGACCGACGCCCTTGCTGACATCGTCGTTGACATTGTGCTCGAATGAACGGCGCGGACAGACAACGACTGCGCCAGGTGCGCACGGCCATCCGCGGCAACCGCCCTGACACGTCCTTGAGCACGGCCCTGTATCCCGTGTACGTCGCCGCGATCGCAGCGGGAACCTACGGAGTCCCTGCCTCCCAGCAGCTGTTCAACTCCATCGACCGATCCTGGCTGACCGAGCATGCCTTGACGCCGACAGGAGCCACCGTGGCGTTCATGGTCATCGCCATCCTGCTTGCTCTGGTCCGCCTGCTGGGGCGGTTTCACGGTCCTGTCGTCCCACCACTGCCCTACCTCGAGCTGGTCGTCGCCAGCCCGATGCCGCGCAAGGTCACCCTCTCCCGGAGCTGGTGGCTGAGCCTCGGTGGCGCCACCTTCGGCGGCCTCCTGACCGGATTGGTCGGCGGTGCAGGACTGGCAATCGCGGACGTCGCCTCACCGGTCGTACTCTGGCCGGCCAGTCTCGGTGGCGCCCTGCTCGGCATACTGGTCGCCGAGCTCTGGCTTCAAGGCCAGCTGCATGATCCGGCTCAGGCCCGGTGGCTGAAGTCCGCACAGGCTCCCTCAATCATCAGCAGGCGCCGAAACGCGCTGGCACGGCTAAACATCACTGGTCTGCGACGACAGGCCGCAAGCAACATCACCATGGGCGGAGCCGCCCTCGCCGGAGATCTTCGCACGATTCGCCTAGATGCCGCCCGACCACCCACCCATGCACGGAGCGTGAGACTGAAGGCCAGCCGGCCCCTGGTCGTGATCGCCCGCCGGGACCTCCTGGGTCTGCGTCGGGCGCCGTGGGCGGGGCTTTCCGGGCTGGCCTTCGCCGCCACCGGCTCAGCCGGGCTGATGATGTCGCTGCAGTCGCCGCACACCCCCACCGCTGCGCCCCTGGTCAGCGTGGCCGTCTGCCATCTTGGTTTCGGCGCCTGGTGTGAGGGTCTGCGGCTGCACGCCGACAACTCGGGCACCTCACGACTCCTTGGCCTCCCCTTCCGGGACACGGCGTTGGCGCACCTGGTTGTGCCGATGTCCGCCTGGACGCTGACGTCGGTCGTGGTCGGCGCAGTCCTGTGGCTGGTCGGCCTCGTCGACCCGACCTCGGTGGTCTGGGCGATCGGCACCGGGGCGCTGCTGGCCGGCACCCACCTCGCGGCTGCCTTCCGTGGTCTGCCGCCGATCGGCGTCTTCGGACCTCGCGCCGGGGTGCCGGCAATGGTCTTCTGGTACACCAAGCCGCTGCTGGCAACCCTCATTGTGGGAACAGCAACCGCGGCGTGGGCTGCTCGCTCCGCCAGTCCATGGACCCCGTTCGCCTGGCTTCTGATCGCCACAGCCGCAGTAGTGGCCTGGGGGCTTGGTCTGGTCACCAAGCGGGACAAACGCGACTGAGCGAATGCTCCGACCGTGCGGGTCAGCGGCCGCTGATGCGATCGGCGATACGCGCTATGGGGGACGTCGAGTCCCTCCCGTCACTCTCATGGCGGTCAGCGACCCGGTATGCAACGTACAGGGCTCGAACTCCTAGCCACCGCAACGGTTCTGGCTCCCACCGACGGACACGGCGACCAACCCACGGCAGTCGGGTGAGCTCAGTGTCCCTGCCAAGAACCAGGTCGCGAAGCGTGCGACCGGCCAGGTTGGTCGCGGTCACTCCGTGACCCACGTAGCCACCGGCCCAGCCCAGCCCGGTGTTGCGGTCAAAGTCCACCGCCGCGCACCAGTCGCGCGGGACTCCCAGGACGCCAGACCAGGTGTGCTCAATGGGGACATCGCGAGTCGCCGGGAAATGCTGATGCAGGATCCGGGTCAGCTGTTCGAGTGTTGCGGCCCGGGTCTCACCTCGGTCGTCCCAACGCGAGCCGTAACGATAGGGAATTCCCCTACCACCAATGGCGATCCGCTGGTCGGCTGTTCGCTGGATGTAGCTGAAGGAGTGCGCCTCGTCGGCGATCAGCTCCGCCCCCCGCCAACCGATCTGCTCCCAGGCCGAGTCCGGAATCGGCGCTGTGACCAGCATGCTGCTGTTCATCGGCAGCCAGAGCCGGGTGCTTTCCAGGCTTGCCGTGAACCCCTCAAGTGCCCTGATGACATGGGTTGCCTGGACGCTTCCGTGCTTTGTCACAGCCTCGTGCGGGCGGATCTGCGTCACTTCGGTGCCCTCGAAGATGGCGACACCTAGCTTCTCGACCACGGCCGCGAGTGCACGCACCAGCTTGGCCGGCTGGATGCGGGCGCAGTGGGGGCTCCACAGGGCCGCCCTGCCGCCGCTGATCTTCACCCGGTCCGCCAGGCCCGCTGCGTCCAGGACGTGCAGGTCCGCCTCACCCCACCCCTCACGCCGCAACGACGGGACGCCGGCCAGCATCCGTTGGGCTTGCGCCTCGTTCGTCGCGACTTGCAGGAAGCCGTCCTTCTGGATGTCTGCGTCGATCCCCTCCGCCGCTGCCACGGCGATGACCTCGTCGACCGATGCGAACATCTCCTTCTGCATCGCGACGGCGCTGGGCCAGCCGCGCGCCTTGGCATAACGCCGCAACTGCCCGGGGGGCTCTGCGCTGAGCCAACCGCCGTTTCGCCCGGAGGCTCCGAAGCCGGCAAACTCCTTCTCCAGGATCGCTATCCGCAGGTCAGGCTGGTCCTTCTTCAGGTAGTACGCGGTCCACAGGCCCGTGAAGCCGCCACCCACAATGGCCACGTCCACGTCCAGAGCGCCGGCCAGCCCCTGACGTCGAGGCGGAACACCCATGTCGCGATACCAGAAGGACACCTGCCCGTTCGCCATGGCAGGCCCGCTCAATGGAAGGCGCCCACGCCGGTCAGGGCCTGGCCGACGACCAGCGTGTGCATCTCCACGGTGCCCTCGTAGGTGAGGACCGACTCGAGGTTGTTGGCGTGGCGGATAACCGGGTACTCCAGGGAGATGCCGTTGGCGCCCAGGATGGTGCGGGCGGTCCGGCAGATCTCCAGGGCCTCACGGACGTTGTTGAGCTTGCCCAGGCTGACCTGTTCAGGGTGCAGGGTGCCCGCGTCCTTCATCCGGCCCAGGTGGATAGCCAGCAGGATGCCCTTGCTGAGCTCGAGGTACATGTCGGCGAGCTTCTTCTGGGTGAGCTGGAAGCCAGCGATCGGCTTACCGAACTGGACTCGCTCCTGGGAGTAGCTCACTGCTGCCTCGAACGAGGAGCGTGCGGCACCCATCGAGCCCCAGACGATGCCGAAGCGCGCCTCGTTCAGGCAGGACAGCGGACCCTTCAGGCCGTGCACCTCGGGAAGAACCGCGTTGCCTGGCAGGCGCACGTCCTCCATGACCAGCTCGCTGGTCACCGACGCACGAAGCGAGAGCTTGTGCTTGATCAGTGGCGCCGAGAAGCCCGGGGTGTTGGTGGGCACGATGAAGCCCCGAATGCCCTCGTCGGTCTGGGCCCAGACGACAGCGACCTCGGCAACGGAACCGTTGGTGATCCACATCTTGTTCCCGTTGAGCACCCAGTCGTCACCGTCTCGCCTGGCATTGGTGCGCATGCTGGCGGGGTCCGAGCCATGGTCGGGTTCGGTCAGTCCGAAACAGCCGATCGTCTCGCCGGTGGCCATGCCGGGCAGCCACTCCTGCTTCTGCTCCTCGCTACCCCAGCGCCAGATGGCGAACATGGCCAGTGAGCCCTGCACCGAGACCAGCGAACGCACCCCTGAGTCGGACGCCTCCAGCTCGAGGCACGCCAGACCGTAGTCGACCGCGCTCATACCTGCGCACCCGTAGCCCTGCAGATGCATTCCCAACAGACCGAGCGAGCCGAGCTCCTTGGCGAGCCCGTGGATGTCGGGGATCTCACCGGCCTCAAACCACTGGGATACATATGGGTCGATCCGCCGAACGCACAGCTCGCGCACCGACGATCGGACTGCGATCTCGTCCTGGGTCAGCAACGAGTCCAGGTCGGCCAGGTCATGCGGGTTGATGGCGCTCTTGCGCGAGGTCGCGTTCATGGGTTCGCCTTCTCTTGACTTGTCCGGTCGCTCCGGAAGCTGCCGGCATCACCAGTCACCGCGTCTGCACTGGGGCCGGATCTGTCTTGCACCGTCATCATCTTCCATCCCTTGATCTGGGGTGGCACGTTTGCTTGGGTTTGCGCCTACCATCTCGCACCCTGGTATCCCCGCCGAGTCACGTGGTACGACCTTGGCCGACGCCTCTGCGGCATCCTTGTCCATGTGATGACGATTCGACGAGCCCAACCAGCCGACGACACGATTCTCGGTCAGCTGGACGCCGCCACCTGGACCGACGACGTCTCCCCAGCCCCGGCACCGCCTCCTGGCACCCCGTTCTTCAGCGATCGGACCCAGCCGCAGGACGTGATCGTCGCGGACGTGGACAGGATCGTCGTTGGCTACGCCAGGATCAGTCAGCCGATCGCGCTCCCGTCGCACCAACACGTCCTGGCGCTCAATGGGCTGGCAGTCGACCCAAGGTGGCAGGGCCAGGGCGTAGGTCGCCGGCTCGTCGAGGCCACTGTCCAGGAGGCGCGCGAGCGGGGTGCGCGCAAGCTGAGTCTGCGCGTCCTGGGCACCAACGCCAGCGCGCGAAGACTGTATGAGGCGTGTGGCTTCATGGTCGAAGGCACCCTGCGGGCGGAGTTCCTCCTGGAAGGTCGCTACATCGACGACGTCTTCATGGCTCTCGAGCTCATATCCGGGTCGTAGTGCTGGGTTGACCAGGTGGGAACGCACAGCACGCAACGGCCCCACGGACGCCCAGCACACACAACCTGCGAAGGGAGCGAGCCCGTCCCACTAACCAAGGCGACGGGCTCGCTCCAAGCTTGCAAATACGAGGTCAGGCGGAGATGTGCTCCATCGTGGGGGCCTTCCCGACCGCGTCGGCGGCAAGGGCGCGACGACCACGAGCGACGACCGCAAGCCCGGACGCGACCCCAACAGCCACGGCTCCAACACCCCAGATATTTCCAGCCAGGGCACTGAGGCCGAAGGCCTTGTCCAGCGAGTAGGCACCGGGACCGGTGAAGGCAAGCGCCGCTGCACCGGTGGCATGGAGCAACGGAGTCTCGTAGCCGCCGTTCTGGCCCCACAACCCCTTCGCCCAGTGGGCGGACCCGGCGACGAGCAGCGTGCCGATGATGGCTGCCGACGCCAATGGGGTGAACAGGCCGATTGCCAGCAGCAGGCCGGCTCCCGCTTCGGACGTACCAGCCACGATCGCCATCGGCCGGCCGGGCCGGAACCCGAGCGAGTGGAGGAACCCCCCGGCGCCATCGAGGCCGGGACCGCCGAAGTAGCCGAAGAGCTTCTGGCTGCCATGGCCGACCAGCAGCAGGCCGAGAACAAGCCTCAGTACGAGCAAACCTGTGTTCACAGTGATCCCAACGAGGAGAAACAAGGACAATCCATGTCACAGTGCCCAACTTAGTTGACCGTTCAAACATTCCCCCCGGTGAGCGGATCGACGAACGAAGAGACCGTTCCGCACGCAAAGACCCACTCGATAGAACGGTCCGCCGCGCACTCGGAGCCAGCGTGGAGCGGAATCTCTGCGGAAGGGGCATTGACGGGCGAGAATGGGATGTGACCAGCTGGGTTCTGCACGTCGACATGGACCAGTTCATCGCGGCGGTCGAGCTGTTGCGCCATCCCGAGCTGCGGGGGCGCCCCGTGGTCGTCGGTGGTGATGGCGACCCGACCAAGCGCGGCGTGGTCAGCACCGCCTCATACGAAGCCCGTGGGTACGGCGTGCACTCGGGGATGCCGCTGCGGACCGCTGCTCGACGATGCCCCGAGGCAGTGTTTCTCGCCGTCGACCGGGAGCTCTACGAGGCTGCCTCGGCGAAGGTCATGGCGGCGCTGAACGAGGTCGATGCCATCGTCGAGGTGCTCGGCTGGGACGAGGCGTTCCTTGCTGTCGAGACCGAGGACCCGGAGGCAGTGGCGCGGGAGATGCAGCAGCGCGTCCGCACGACCACCGATCTCGAGTGCAGCGTGGGGATCGGCCAGAACAGGCTGCAGGCCAAGCTGGCCACTGGCTTCGGCAAGCCGGCCGGCATCTTCCGGCTGACCAACGAGTCGTGGTTCCCGGTCCTCGGCGAGCGGTCGACCGACGCGCTGTGGGGCATCGGCTCCAAGACCGCCAAGCGGCTGCGCGCGATGGGAATCTATTCGGTGCTCGAGCTCTCGCGGGCCGATCCGCAGGCTCTTGCCGCGGCGATGGGCCCCGCGACCGGTCCCTGGCTGGTTCGACTGGGACAGGGTCGGGACAGCTCGACGGTGGTCAGCACGCCATATCTCGCCCGCTCGCGCAGCCGCGAGACGACGTTCCAGGAAGATCTCGAGGACTGGGACCGCGTGCGCGAGGAGCTGGTCGTTCTCGTTGGGCGAGTGGCCAAGGATGTGGCCGATGAGCAGCGCCAAGTCGCCCGGGTCGTTGTGAAGGTGCGCTACGCCCCGTTCACCACGATCACCCACAGCCTGGCGCTGCCAGCGCCATCATCGGACGTCACGGCGATCGAGCGGACTGCCCTTGGCGCGCTGGAGGCATTCACCTCACGGCAGCCGGTGCGGTTGCTGGGCATCAGGGCCGAGCTCGAAGTCTGAGCGGTTTCCCTCGGGTATGCCACCGCCCAGTTCGGATGCCCCTCCGTTCCTGACCATTCGGTCCATCTGGGGCCCCCGGAGCAGAACTGGCGAAACGGGTATGTAGCGCAGACCGGGATGGCATCCTGAGATCGGCGATGCTGGGAAGCGAAGGGTCACAAGGCCCGGGGCAACCCAGCTCGTTCGATGAGATGCCCGACGGGATGCCCACGGGGAGGAACCGGTGAGCCACAGCAGCCAGGATAACTCGACGCCAACCGATGGCGTCGAGCTCGCCCGCCTGCTCGGAAACCTTGCCGGCCTGGTGCGGCTGCTGGCGAATGTCAGGACCCTTGAAGAGCTCCTTGAGACTGCCGGGGAACACGTCCGCGAAGGCCTGCGCTGTGCCACCGTCTCGTTGTCGCGCCTCGAGCCGGGGACGACAACACTTCGGACGCTGATCAATGTCGGGGATCTTGGCCCGACTGAGCAGCGCTGGCCCATCGACGAGACGTACAGCATGCAGAACTACGGGGACATGCGGGAGATCCTGACCAACCCGCAGACGTGGCGGCAGACGTGGACGGTGACCTCCGATGACCCCAACGGTGATGTCGTTGCACTGGCGCTGCTCGCCGAGCTCGGCAAGGAGGCATCCACGACTGCAGCACTGGTCGTGGACAACGCGCTGTGGGGCGAGCTGTTCTTCACCTACGCCCGGGTCGATGAGATGAAGGCGGCCGAAGACCACGCCTATCTCGCGGTGTACCTGGCGATCGTGGAGAGCGCGCTCGCCAGGGTGCAGCAGATCCAGTCCCTGGAGCTCCTGGCCTACCAGGACCCGATGACCGGGCTCTCCAACCGAAGGGCTCTGGACGAGGCGGCTGCCGCGACCTTTGCCAAGCTCGGTGGCCCTGACATGAAGTACATGACGCTGGTGGCGTTCGATCTCAACAACCTCAAAGAGGTCAACGACACCCTCGGTCATGCCGAGGGAGACCGTCTCATCAGCAGCGCCGGTGCGCTCATCCGGGCACACTTCAACGGTCTGCCTGGCTCGCTCGCGGCGCGGGTGGGCGGCGACGAGTTCGTCGTCCTGGTACCGGGCCACAGTCCTGAGTCGGCCGCCTTCTCGGCGCAGGCGGCTTGTTCGGCCATGGCTGATCTGCCCATTGGCGCCGGGGCCTGCTGCGGAGTTGCGACCGCCGACGGAAACCAGGAAAGCTCTACTGTCAGCGACTTGTTCCGTCGCGCAGATGAGGCCCTCTACCGCTCGAAGCGGACGGGACGGCTGGTCGCGCTCGCCGCTGCGAGACAGCCCGACCCAGAGGTCGAACAGAGTGTCGTGGGCCAGTAGGTCACACCGAAGCGGCGACACTGCTCTGTGCCGCGGCCAGCGCACTGCCGAACGTACAGGCCGCGAGTGCGTCAAGTGAGACATCCTCGCTCAGGTGCTCGGTCGCATTGACGGCCAGGAGCACATTGATCAGCATCCCATGGGCCACGAACACCCTGGCCTCGTCAGGGCCCTCACCGGTGCGCTCGCCATAGAGCCGAAACGCCTCGCTGAGGGTCCAGCGCGCAAGCTTGCCGATCTCCGGCTCCGAACCGGCGGCGAACCCGTGCATCAGCAGCCGGAGCAGGTTGCGGTCGGCCAGTAGCCCGATATAGGCCTCGCCCATCTCCTTCTTGGCATCGGGGCCGGGCGCGACCGCCGCCAGGGCGGCGACCACTCGGTGACTCGCCCGTGAGTACACCTCGGCAAACAGCCGCTGCTTGCCGCCGAAGAGGCGGACCACGTAGGGCTGCGTGACACCCGCCTCGCGGGCGACCTGATCGGTGGTCGTCCCCGCGTAACCTCCGTCTGCGAACACGATCAGCGCGGCCTGCAAGATCTGCTCCCGGCGCTCGTCCGCAGTCATCCGGCGATCCAGTTCCACATTCATGCTTGACATGTTATCAGTCGATGCATACATTCAACTTTTAGTAATCATCCGATGCATACAGGAGTTGAAATGACCGTCGCCGCCCCTCCGTCACCGGCCCAGCGCACAGGACGACGCGCTGTTCCGATCGGCCTGGCGCTCGCCGCCGCATCACTGCCCATGTTCATGTCCACCCTGGACAACCTCGTGATGACCAGCGCCCTCCCTGTCATCCAGCGCTCGCTGTCGGCAAGCGTCGAGCAGCTGCAGTGGATGATGAACTCCTACACCCTCGCCTTCGCCACCCTCATGCTCC
>JBDTYK010000064.1:0-12196 GCA_040005715.1 Actinomycetota bacterium
CGCCGCTAGCGAGCAGCAGCTCGGATCCGTCGAGGACTAGGGAAGCATAGGGGAGTGGGCCGCGAATCGCCAAAGCGCGAGCGGCGAAGCGCCGACGCAGAGCGGCACCGGCCTCAGGCCGGGTTGGCCCACTCCAGCAGGCGGTCCAGCTCCCACGTGTTGACGATCCGGTCCAGCGGCACCCCGAGCTGCTCGGCGCGTGCGCAGCCGTAGATCTGGAACTCCAGCTGCCCAGGGGCGTGTGCGTCGCTGTCGATCGAGAACAGACACCCCGCATCCAGCGCTAGGGCGATCAGCTCGTCGGGGGGGTCGCGACGCTCGGGACGAGCGTTGATCTCCACGGCGACTCCATGGGCGGCGCAGGCGTCGAACACTGCCGCCGCGTCGAATGAGCTCTGGCCTCTGGTCCCGCGATGGCCCTCAACCAGACGTCCGGTGCAGTGCCCGAGGACGTTGGTATGCGGATTCTCCACCGCTGCGACCATCCTGCGGGTCATCGGAGCCGCGGACATCGCCAGCTTCGAGTGGACCGACGCAACGCGGAAGTCCAACCTGGAGAGCATCTCGGAAGTCTGGTCCAGTGCGCCGTCGTCAAGGATGTCGACCTCAATACCCTTCAGCAGCCGGAAGGTGCCGACCGCCGAGTTGATGCTGTCGACCACCTCCAGCTGATTTGAAAGACGTTCGGACGAAAGGCCGTTGGCGATGGTCAGGCGTGGTGAGTGATCGGTCAGGACCACATATTCGTGCCCCAGATCGATAGCCGTCACCACCATCTCCTGGATGGAGGACCCGCCGTCGGACCAGTCCGAGTGACAGTGCAGGTCGCCGCGCAGCGCCGCCCGGACCTCGAGACCGCCAGGCACCAAGGGCCCGGCCGCCTTGTCCTCCAACGACTTCAGGTATGCCGGCAGGTCGCCCTGGAGGGTCTCGCGGATGACCGCTTCGGTCGCCGATCCAATGCCGGGCAGGTCCTTGAGCGTTCCGGCGGCGGCCCGCGTGCGCAGCTCCGCGGGGTCGGTCGCGAGCACCGTCTCGGCCGCACCGCGGAAGGCCTTGACGCGGTAGGTGCCCGCCCGCGAACGCTCCAGGAGGAACGTGATCCGGCGCAGCGCGTCATACGGCTCGAGCGGCATGTGCCTTGGACGACCTCTCTGTGGTTCTTGTCCTGGTCCGACGATCAGGTGGGCCGACGTGCGGTGGCAACGAAGCTCGGTATGAACATCGTCAGCCTCAGCTCGCTGCTGTCCATACGTTCGAGCTGTGCCTGCCATCGGGCGATGTCGTCTTCGTCGATCACCCCGGCGGCGAGCATCTGCTCCCGGGCTGCCCAGAGCGGCGGGCGCATCCCGGGAGTCGGTCGCATGATGGTGTACCGCCCGCGGTGGTCGACCTGCTCCAGTCCCGCGCGCTCGAGCAGCTCGCCCAGACGCAGCCCGACCGAGAGGTCATTGCCAAGGCCGGAGTGGAACTGTTGGTAGCGATCAGTCATCTCCGTCATCGCCTCTGTGCCCTCACTGGGGCGCCAGCGCATTGCGGTCTGGTCGATGTCAACCAGATAGACCGAACCACCGGGCCGGACCAGGGTTGCCAGGTGGTCGACGATGGCCTGCTCGTGCCCGCCGTTGTGTGCCAGGACGTGCCTGAGCATCACCACGTCGGCGCCTCCGGCCGCCAGCCCGGTGGCCGTCGCGCTGCCTTCGCTGAAGACGATGTTGCTCAGGCCGGCCTTGGTCGCGGCGTCTCGTGCCAGCGACAGGGCCTGCGGATCACGGTCAACGGCACGGACCATCCCCGTGCGCCCGACGACCTCAGCGAGCACCACCGAAACCGCGCCCGGGCCACAACCCACGTCGGCAACCGTGGCCCCCTCGACCACGCCGGCCGAGGCCCACTGGCCCGCCTCGTCCCGCCCCGCCGTCTGCGCCATGAAGCGGTACCTGGCGACCTCCGCATCACTGAGGGCCAACACATAGTCGCTCATCTTCATGCCTTCCCATCTACGTCGCGGACAAAGTTAAGGAAGCTCGCTATGGGGATCATGACACCGCTTGGGTCAGAGCCGGTACTGCTTTCGCATGGCGGCGTCCCAGATCCGGTCGCCGCCGAAACGGCGCAGGTTGATCATGACCCTGGCTGCCGGGGTGACGATATAACGCGATCGTGGTCGCGATGCGTCCACCGCCTTGACGATCACGTTTGCGACCGCCTCTGGGCCAGTCGCCGTCAGGTCGTTCGCGTAGCTGCTGGTCGTCCTCTTCTCGTTCGCTGCCAACAGGCGTGCGTATGCCCTGTCCGCACCGTGAGAGGGAGCCCCGACCTCAAGGCTCTCGCTCACCCGGCTCTCGAAGTTGGTGCGAACCAGGCCGGGCTCAACCAGGACCACGTCGATCCCGAACGGCTTGACCTCGACCCGCAGGGCGTCACTGATCGCTTCGACGGCGTACTTCGTGGCGTGGTAGAAACCGCCGACCGGAAAGGTGATCCGTCCACCCATCGACCCGATGTTGACGATCCGGCCGGCCCGCGAGCGGCGCATAGCGGGGAGCACCAGCTGGGTGAGACGCGCGAGCCCGAACACGTTGGTCTCGAACATGGTCCGAACCCGCTCCAGATCGGTTTCCTCGATCGGTCCGTACTCGCCATACCCGGCGTTGTTGATCAGGGTGCCGACGTGTCCATGCTCCATCTCTATTGCCTTCACGGCGTTCGCCATCGAGGACTCCGAGGTGACGTCCAGCGCCAGCGGATGGCAGCCCATCGCCTCGAGAACGCCGAGCGTCTCTGGCTGTCGGGCGCTCGCGTAGACGGTGTGTCCGCCGCCGACCAGAGCCGCAGCCGTCGCGGCGCCGATCCCCGAGGAGCAGCCACTGATGAGGACCGGGTCGTGGCGCTTCATGGGGTCATCCTCGCGCAACCGCGGGTGTGGGTGAAGATCCGAGACCAAGTCCAGAGCCCTCTGGCCCGGCCTGAGCCAGAGTTGGCAGACTGCCCCCATGACGGCATACGAGGCAGCAGGCGACCGCTACGACACGATGGACTACCGCCGCTGCGGCACAAGCGGGCTGGTGCTTCCAGCCATCTCGCTCGGGCTCTGGCAGAACTTCGGCACCGACCGCCCCGAAGAGACGCAGCGTGCGATCCTGCGCCGGGCGTTCGACCGCGGCGTGACGCACTTTGACCTGGCCAACAACTATGGCCCGCCCTACGGCATGGCAGAGACCAACTTCGGGCGCCATCTGCAGCGGGACTTCGCCACGCACCGGGACGAGCTGGTCATCTCGAGCAAGGCGGGATACGACATGTGGCCCGGTCCGTACGGGCAGGGCGGTGGCAGTCGCAAGTACCTGATCTCGTCCCTGGACCAGTCCCTGGCGAGGATGCAGCTCGACTATGTCGACATCTTCTACCACCATGTTCCGGACCCCGAGACGCCGATCGAGGAGACGATGACAGCACTGGACCACATCGTGCGTTCCGGAAAGGCGCTCTACATCGGGATCTCGTCATACTCGGGCAGCAGGACCGCCGAGGCTGCCACGATCGCGCGAGGGCTCGGGACACCCCTGCTGATCCATCAGCCGTCCTACTCGATGTTCAACCGCTGGATCGAGGAGGACCTGCTCGACCAGCTCCAGGTGCAGGGTATGGGCGCCATCGTGTTCTCTCCGTTGGCGCAGGGGTTGTTGACCGACCGCTACCTGGACGGCAAGGTCCCTGCCGACTCGCGCGCGGCCCGACACGGTTCCCTTCAGGCCGAGCACCTCGAGGAGTCCAAGCTCACCCATGTGCGGGCCCTGAACGAGATCGCCAAGGAGCGTGGACAGAAGCTCGCCCAGCTCGCCATTGCCTGGGCGCTGCGTGACTCGCGGGTGACCTCGGCCCTGATCGGTGCCTCCAGCGTCCAGCAGCTGGACACCAACCTCGACGCCTTGTCCAACCTCTCCTTCACCGGCGAGGAACTGGCCCGCATCGACCAGCACGCACGCGATGCGGGCATCAACCTCTGGGCCAGTGCTTCGAAAGGCTGAGGCGGCAGCCGCACGGGCCAGGGCCTTGGCAACGCCCAGCGCCAGCCCGTGTGCAAGGGCCGGCCACCTACTCCGGGTCGGGTGAGACGAGCCTGAAGGTCGGGTGATCGCAGTCTTCGGGCAGCTTCCTCCAGTAGTGGTTGACCTCGCGCCCGGCCTTCTTCCGGTAGGCCCCGATGATCTCCGCGCGCTCCTCTACCGGAACCTCCGTGACGGCATACGTCTGGAACTTTCCCTTCTGCCCGACGCGGACGATCCCTGCCGCTCGCACGTTCCTGACCCAGTCCCCCTCACCCCGGGCGGACACCACGAACAACGTGCCCTCGTGCGTCAGGGGGATGACCGGAACCCTCTGCGGATGGCTGCCGTCACGGCGGGCGACCTCGAGCGTGTGCACATCCCAGAGGGTGCTCATCATTGCCAGCCTGTTGAAGATCTTGGTCTCGATCGCCAGCGGCTTCAAATAGGCCATCCCACCATCGTCCACTACCCGGAAGGCGGTCTTTGACGGCCCTGCTGGCTCCCGTCATTTCAAGCCGCGGAGATTGAGCGCTTTTGACCCGTTGCCACCCTGGCTGTGAGCCCTTTAGCGTGGATGTCGGGGAGTCCTGACTTCGTGCCTGGAGGTTTCGATGAGCTCGGATCGCATTGCCGACGTGGGAAGGCTGGCCTGGGTGCCGGCCGGGCGCAAGTCCAAATGGGTCGTGCTGGTCTTCTGGTTCATTGTCGCCGGCTTTGCCTTCGGACCCTCCAGCCTGCTGATGGGTGCCGAGAAGAACGACGCCATCGCGTGGCTGCCCCAGAGCGCCGAGTCGACCAAGGTCATCCAGGCAGCCGGGCAGTTCCAGTCCAAGGACGAGATCCCGACGATCGTTGTCTACGAACGCGCCGCCGGGGTGACGCCACAGGACATGGCCTCGGTGAGCGCGCAGGTCGCGAAGTTCAACGCGGTGCCGGGGGTGGACCGTGCGTCGACCGGGCCGTTCCCGTCGCAGGACAAGAAGGCGCTGCAGGTCGTGGTGCCGATCAACGCCGGGAGCGCCGGCTGGGACAAGCTGGCCGCGGCCGTGGACGACATGCGGGCCATCGCCAAGACGAGTCCGCCAGGCCTCGCGGTGCACTTCACCGGTCCGGGAGGCTCCGCCGCGGACTCTTCGGCCGCCTTCTCCGGTATCGACGGCAAGCTCCTGTATTCCGCCCTGGCCGTCGTCATCGTCATCCTGCTCATCACCTACCGAAGTCCGGTGCTCTGGCTGCTTCCGGTGGTCTCTGCCGCACTGGCGCTGACGATCGCCGAGGCGGTCATCTATGAGGCGACCAAGGCCGGTCTCACCGTCAACGCCCAGAGCGCAGGCATCCTCACGGTCCTGGTCTTCGGGGCGGGCACGGACTATGCCCTGCTGCTGGTTGCGAGGTACCGCGAGGAGCTGCGCCGTCACGAGGATCGTCATGAGGCGATGGCCTTCGCGCTGCACCGCGCGGGCCCGGCCGTCTTCGCCAGTGGGCTCACCGTCATGGCCGGCATGCTCTGCCTCCTGGTCGCGAGCCTGAACTCGACCAAGGGCCTTGGTCCTGTCGCCGCGATCGGAGTCGGCGTCGCGTTGATGGTGATGCTCACCTTGCTGCCGGCCCTGCTGGTCATCTTCGGCCGCTGGATCTTCTGGCCGGTGCGTCCGACCTTTGGGTCGGCCGACCACACCCAGACCAGCTTCTGGGCCAAGGCGGGCCGGCGCATCGACCTGGCCCCCAGGGCAACGTGGATGGTCACGTCGGTGGTCCTGCTCATCGCCTGTCTGGGCATCCTCCAGCTCAACGCCGTCGGGCTCCAGAACAAGGACGCGTACTTCGGCACCCCGGACTCGGTCGTCGGCGAGCAGGTACTGGCCGGGCACTACCCGGCCGGGTCAGGGCAGCCGGTTGTCGTCATTGCCAGGGCCGACCAGGCTGCGGCGGTGAAGTCCGCCATGGCCGGCGTCCCGGGCATCTCGGCTGTTGCCGAACCGGTGGTCAAGGGAGACCGCGCCTACCTTGCCGGGACCCTCTCGGTGGCCCCCGACAGCCAGGCCTCCATCGACACCGTCGGCCGTGTGCGCGTGGCCATCCACCAGGTGCCTGGCGCTGAGGCCATTGCCGGCGGTGACAGTGCCACCCGTGGCGACATCCTGACCGCCTCCTCCAACGACAACAAGGTGATCATCCCGCTCATCCTGCTCGTCGTCCTGGTCATCCTGATGGTGTTGCTGCGGGCTTTGGTCGCGCCGCTGATCCTGATCGGAACGGTGGTCCTGTCCTTTGGCGCGGCCCTGGGTCTGAGCGCACTGTTCTTCCGTCACGTGTTCCAGTTCGCCGGCGCCGACCCCTCCCTGCCGCTCTTCGTGTTCGTGTTCCTGGTGGCCCTCGGGATCGACTACAACATCTTCCTGATGACCCGGGTGCGTGAGGAGGCCAAGCAGTTCGGCACCAGACGGGGTGCCCTCATCGGCCTCGGGGCCACCGGCGGGGTCATCACCTCGGCAGGGCTGGTGCTGGCCGGGACGTTCGCGGTGCTGGCCACCCTGCCCGTCGTGGCGTTCGCAGAGCTCGGTTTCGCTGTGGCTCTGGGGGTCCTGCTGGACACCCTGATCGTCCGGTCGGTGCTTGTCACCGCCCTGAACCTGGACGTCGGCCGGCACATGTGGTGGCCCAGCAGCCTGGCCAAGCAATCCGATCCCGAGGATGAGGGTCGCAGTCGATCGGTGGCACGGGAGGGCGCGATGTCAGGTAGCGAGAAACGGGACCGGAAGAAGTGATCAAGGCTTGCGGCAGGTTCCGCGTGTCCAGCGTCGCGCCGGAGTAGCATCCGGAAGTGAATGACGCTTCGGATCGGGGACGGTTTGCGGCGGTTTGATCACGGAGGCGAGCTCTCGGGCAGCGGGGAAGGGGTCGTTCATGAATGTCACGGTCATCTGGGCGCTAGCGCTCGTCGTCGTGGTCGTCGCCATTGCCATCGGCGTGATCGTCATGGTCGCCCAGGCGCGGGCCCGGGCTCGCAACGAGCAGAACAAGCGCACCGTTGCGACGCCGTGTGTGGCCAGCGGCCACAACTACCGGATCTTCGAGACGGGCTGGCGCTGCGACACCTGCGGTAACTATGTCTCTCGTGTTGAGGGCGAAGAGTATGGCCCCGAGCAGGATGGACTACGCGAGCGGCGCCGCGAGCCTCGCTAGCAGGCACCCCTGCGATCGGGAGCTCGTCAGGCTCGCTTGTTGGCTCCGCCGGTGACGTTACGTGCGAGCCGCTCCCGATCACCTACCCGTTCATTCCTGCCTGGGCCAGGATGCGGGATCTCTGATGCAACCTTCTGGGGTGCCCCGGTCGTCTTTAGAGGTGAACGGGTCAGGAGGTGGTCGTGTGACAAGTGTTGAGGACTTCGTCGACCAGAACTCGCGTGCGCTTCTTCGATCTGCCTGGCTGCTGACCGGCAACTGGGCCTCGGCCGAGGATCTGGTTCAGACGTCCCTGTTGCAGTCATGGCTGCACTGGGACGCGATCGAGAGTGACGCGCCCGACTTCTACGTCCGGCGCGTCCTGATCAACACCTTCCTCACCGGGCAGAGACGGCGGTGGACCCGTGAGCGCCCGACCGCGCAGCTGCCGGACAGGGCTGCCGCCGACGAGCTGAACTCGACCGAGCTCCGGCACGTCATTTGGGGCGCGCTGTCCGCACTGCCGGCAAAGCAGCGGGCCGTGGTGGTGCTGCGCTACTTCAACGATCTCACCGAGGCGCAGACCGCCCGCGTCCTGGACTGCTCGGTCGGCACGGTCAAGAGCCAGGCATCTCGCGCCTTGGCCAGGCTGCGTTCGGTCCCTGAACTTCAATCCCTCCTGGAGGAGGTTGGGCATGAATGACCTCGAGCGTCGACTGAGCGTGCTGCTGCACACCGGTGCCCCTGAGCCGGAGCGGCTCATCAACTCGGCCAAGATCGCGGGCCTGGCCCAAGGCACTCCCACCCTGAAACAGGGTCGGCCCTCGTCGAGGTGGGGGGTGCCGCTGCTTGCCGCTGCCGCGGTCGTGGTGGCCGTTGCCATTCCGGCAGTCATCATCAGCCAGGCGGGCGGCTCCGCAGCACCGATCTCACCGTCACCGGTGGCACCGGCACCCGCCACCGCCAGCATCCCCGCGCAGACCAGCCCGGCTACCAGCTCGCCCACCTCGACCACCAACGTGCCCCCGGCGGCTGCCGGCACCTGCCTGACCAGTCAGCTGCGTTTGGCACCCGGGCCCACGAACGGCGCAGCCGGCAGCCTCTACACGACCTTCACGTTCACCAACACGACCGGAACGCCGTGTGTCATGCGCGGCTTTCCTGGTGTGTCCCTGCTCGATCCTGCAGGCGTCATCGTCGGCCAGCCGGCCACCCGCGACGGTTCGTCGGGCCCATCGGTTCGGCTGGGCGCCGCCCAGCGGGCCGCGTTCACCATCAGGGTGGGTACGGCGACGCGCACCGGCTGTACCGTGCCGAGGCCATCCAGCCAGATCGAGGTCTATCCACCTGGGCAGACGGTCCCGCTGCGAATACCGTTCACCACCGGTTCGTGCGCCGTGAGCGTCCAAAGCGTCACCGCCGTCAAGTGAGTTGGGGGCAAGCCACAACCCCTCGGCGGTGCTGAGCCCGGCCCGGCACGTCTTGGCGAGCCTCTGAGGTGACGCGGCGTGCCGTGGCGGGGTCATCGGTGCCTGCGTTGGATGTCCAGCAGGTGCTGGCTCTCAGTGCTCACCGCCGGGTTGCCCAGCGGCAGCCGGGTGGCCAGCTGAGCGGCGGACTCGTACGCAGTGCCCACGCTCGGGTGGAGCCGGCCGGCGCGGGCGACCGCAAACGCTGTGACCAGATTGAGCGTGATCCGCTGGATGGCAACGCTGGTGGCAGGCGGAGTCGCATTGTCCGGGCAGGTCGAGTCAAGGTTGCACACCCAGTACGTCGTGCCGGCGGCAAAGACTCCGGCGCCGCTTGGCGCGGTGTAGTAACCGGCGGTGATCAGAGAGGGCTTGGTGGCGCCAGTCGCCCGGGCCACTCCGCGGAGCACGACTTGCAAGTTTGCCGGGGAGTTCCCGTCTGGGTGCTCCTGTGCGTCCGCCTCGTTGCCGATGGCCAGGTCGAGCACGTCGCCCTTCTTCAGATTTGTGCCTCGAAAGAGCCAGGATGGCGTGCTGTTGACCACGTACGGGCCACTGACGCCGACCGCGGACATGCCCTGGCCGACCAGCGCGGCCGGGTCTCGAAGCAGCGGCGCGTGGCGCCACTGGACCGTGGTGGTGCTCGGGTTGGACTTGGCGAGCCGATCGAGCCTGGAGTCGCGGTAGACGGTCAGTGCCGTCTCTCGTCCCCTCGGGTCACGCTCGATCCGGCCCTGCCAGTAGATCTCGTTGGCGCCCAGAAACCCGAGGTTGGTGCCCGCATCGCGCGCCTGGACGGCGGCGTCATACATGCGCTTGGTCCAGTACTCGCTGTGGCCGCCGATGAGCAGCGTTGGCTGGCCATTTAGCTGGGCCGGCACAGCATCCAGTGAGCTGTCGGTGGTCACGTCGTAGGAAAGTCCGTTTCGTGACAGGAACCTGACCAGGGGGATGTTCATCGAGAACACCAGCCGCAGGCCGCTCCCGGCAATGGGACGGTCGGTCGAGGCCACATAAGAACGGTTGGCCACACTCTTCGCGTGAGTCTTGCCCGGGCCGAAGTAGAGGCTCCGGCCGCCGTAGTCGTTGTAGGCCAGCCAGGTCAGGTCACTCACGAGAACGAGGTATGGCGACCTCGTGCCTGAGCTGCGCACGATCAGCGGCATGAACGAGGGTTTGCCCTGCCCCTCAGGTGCGATCTCGATGAGATACATGCCTGGGGGCCAGCTGGCGTTGACGGCAAACGTGGTGGACGTTGGCCAGCGCTCAGTGATGATGCGGTCAGGTCCAGTGGGCACGGCCTCGACCTGCTTGCGGGCGGTCAGCACGTCGGACTGCCAAACCTGCCGGGAGCCCAGACCCTGGTAGTCGCCGATCCGCAACGCCCGCAGCCGCAGACGGGTGGCACCGCGGCGGGCGGACAGGTGCACGGACATTGTCTGGCCGCATACCGCGGTGGCGGAGTCGAGGTAACCCACCACCTCTCCGAGCCCCGTTGCGGTCCTGCTCGGGCGCACGTCCATCACCCCAACCTGGCGATTCTCTCGCAGGCTCCATCCGGCAGGCGCGTTCGTGCAGGTCGCCGCGGGCGCCGGAAGGGGCTTGGCGACCGGAAGGGACTCATGCCCGACGGCCTTCGATGCCGCTGCAGGCGGGCCGGGTCGGACCACGTCTTCAGGGTCGGCCACGCAGGCGGCCGCAAGCAGGATCAGCGACGTTGCCGCTCCAATGATGGCAAGGTGGCGAGGCTGGCGGCGGAAGTGTCCGTCGACCGTGTGGGAGCCGTGGGGGCGACGGCTGAAGACGTCCATGTCACCCCCGGTCACGCGGCCTGCTTTCGACCCTGCCAACTTAGCTCGTCGTGATCCGGACGCGGGGATGAGGGAGCATTCGCCCGGTGCGTGAGGCCTAGTTGGTGCCCAGGGGGGTCAGGGTTGCGCCCGAGTCGAGACTGCGTTGTACGGCGGTGTTGGTGACAACGAGGACTTCCAGATTTCCGCTGGTTGTTCGCGATGCCGAGATGGACTGGATCGAGTCGACCTTGGCCTTTCCCGTTGTCCAGGTGGCGCCCGCATCGGTGGTGATGGCGATGGCCCCGGTTGGGGTGATCCCTGCCGCGGTGGTGTTGTCGGCCCAGGCGGCGGTCAGGAGCTTGGGCGCTGAGGTGAGGGGCGCCCACGTGGCGCCCTGGTCGGTCGAGAGGAGGACCCCTGATTCTGTGGTGGCCAAGGTCTTCGACCCGTCGGGTGCCGCTGCCAGGCAGCTCGGTGGCGCCGTGATTGATCCCTTGCTCCAGCTCTTTCCGTCGACACTGGTCATCAGAGTGCCGTCATAGCCGAGGATGCCTTTGCTGGAGGAGGTCAGGGCGTGGAAGTCAGCCTCGCCTCCAAGGGACTTCACCGACCAGGTCTTGCCGGCGTCGACGCTCTCCATCAGCCCGACTGGCGCGGGGAGGTCGACCCCGTCGGCCGGGTGACCAGAAGCGTAGAAGTGGCCCGGGCCGGCGACGGAGAACCCCATGTAGTCGACCTCGGGTCCGACCAGGACCGGGTTGCCCTTGTCGTAGCGGTACAGGCCGTGGTGGGTTGCCAGGTAGACCTTCCCGTCGCCGGGGTTGCGGGCCACGACGTGGACGTGCTCGCCAGGCAGGGCCCCGGCCTTGACCGAATCTCCTTTGGCATCAATGGTTCCGGCGGCGGTGCTGGACCCACACGCTGTCAGGGCGAGAACGACGGCGGCGGCAATCATGGGGATGACGAGCTTTCGTGCGGTGCGGGACATGGTGATCCTTCCGGGAGCTGCGGTGCTGCTTGCTCGATGTGGCTTGTTTCGCGGGCTGTTGCCTGTGTCTGTTGGACCTATGGTGCGGGAGTGGGTGGGGGTTGATCACATCCGGTGGGCCATGGGAACCATGAACATGGCCACGTTCAACACGGCCAGGACCACGATCAGGACTCCGAAGGGGATCAGCGTCGAGCGCCGCCGTGACGCGGTGAGGTACCGGCGGTGGGTGATCAGTCGGACCGTGTACAGGGATCCGGCCAGCCCGAGGGCCAGCAAGGCGAACTGGAGGACCTGGATGGTGCCGTTGCCGACCAGCGCCGTTGGGCCGCTGTTGTGCGCTCCGAACAGGGCGGTGACGGTATAGAACACCGAGTTCCCCTCGGCGAGCAGGTGGAACAGGTTGTGCGCGACGTGCGCGGCGACGTCCAGGGGGATCAGGGCGTACCCGAACCTGGCGAAGTTCTTGACGGTGCTCTCGAGGTTGCCGAGGGAGGAGATCTTGGCTGCCAGGGCCAGCGAGGCAACGGGGATGGACACCCCGACCGCGAACACGGCGGTGAAGATGACCGGGTAGCTGGTGATGCCGGTGGTCCGGTCGAACCAGGCCAGGACGTCGGTCCAGACGCCGAGCATGGTCACGTTCTGGATGATGACTATGCCCATGATCGCCATTGCCAGGAACGACTCTTCGATCTTGGGGTTGCGCAGGAACCACAGCTCCTTGGT
>JBDTYK010000065.1:0-12131 GCA_040005715.1 Actinomycetota bacterium
CGGGCAACAGCAATGCCATGCCATCCAGCAATGGTGTCATCCGGCCATGGTGTCCAGGATGGCGACGATGTCAGCCTCGGAGGTCGTGGGGTTGACGATGGCAAACCTCGCCACCGTCTCGCCGTTGTGCGAGCTCGGGACGACAAAGGCGAACTCCTCGCGCACCATCTCGGCGCTCCAGGCGTGGTAGTCCTCCGGCTCCCATCCGAGCCGGCGAAAGACGATCACCGAAAGGTCAGCCTCGCGCAGTGCCTCCAGGCTTGGGCGCCTCGCGATCTCGGCCTCCGCGAACCTGGTCACCGCCAGCGTGCGCTCGATTGCCGCCGTGTAGGCGTTGGTTCCGTGCGCGGCCAGCGAGAACCACAGCGGCAGGCCACGGGCCCGGCGGGTCAGGCCGATCGAGTAGTCGCTGGGGTTCCACTCCGGCGCATCGGTGAGCACATCGAGATAGGAAGCCCTCTGGGTGTGGGCCCTGCGGGCAAGTGAGGGGTCGCGATACAGCAGGGCACAGCAGTCGAAGGGCGCGAAGAGCCACTTGTGGGGATCGACGATGAACGAGTCAGCATGCTCGATCCCGTCATACAGGTGCCGAACCGTCGGGGCCGCCAGACCTGCCCCGCCATAGGCACCGTCGACATGGAACCAGATGCCGAACTCGGCACACACCTGAGCCACGGACTCGAGATCGTCAACGATGCCGAAGTTCGTGGTGCCCGCGGTCGCGACGACGGCGAAGAAGCTCTCCGGACCTTCGGCCAGAAGGACAGCGCGCAGATTCTCGCCACTGAGCCGCTGGTGCTCATTGCTGCTGACGCCGACGAGCTCGGCGTCCATGACCTCGCACGCGGTGGTGATCGAGGAATGCGCCTCCAGCTGGGCCGCAACCTTGTTGGGTCGTGCCCCCGTCGACCCCGAGGCGGTATGCCGTGCCCGCGCCGCCAGGCGCGCCGTCACCAACGCAGACAGGTTGCCGACCGTGCCACCCGGGACGAAAACACCACCGGCCTCAGCCGGCAGGCCGGCAAGGTCGGCGATCCAGCGAAGCGCGACGTTCTCGGCATAGACCGCCCCCGCGCCCTCAAGCCAGGATCCCGCGTAGATGCCAGACGCACCGACGACCAGATCGAACATCACCGCGGCCTCGGTGGGTGCGCACGGGATGAACGACAGGTAGCGGGGGTGGTCGTTGGACAGGCAAGCTTTGGCCAGCTCGTCGCCGAAGAGCTTCAGGGCGTCCAGCCCGCCCATCCCCTCGGGCGTAATGGTGTTGCCGGCGACGGCCTGGAGCTCCTCGAGCGTCCTGGGCCCGTCCAGGGGCACCGGATGGAGCCGCATCCGTGCTGCTGCGTAAGCGAGGACCGCCTCGCCCAAGGCCTCGGTTTCTGCGTTAAATTCATGCACTGCCGGAGTCTATGGCGGCTCGGGCTCAGTAAGATTGATGACCGTGGCATCTGTCCGCGAGCTGACCGACCTGGTCCATCCGTCATGGGCTGCGGCCCTGACCCCGGTCACGGCACAGGTGGCCGCGCTTGGAGCCTTCCTCCGCGTGGAGCGGGCCTCGGGCCGCGGATACCTGCCGACGGGTGAGCTGATCCTGCGGGCATTTGCCCGGCCCTTCGACTCGGTTCGGGTCCTTATCGTCGGCCAAGACCCCTATCCGAGCCCCGGCCATGCGGTGGGTCTGTCGTTCTCGGTCGCGCCGGACGTTTACCCGCTCCCCCGAAGTCTGCAGAACATCTACCAGGAGCTCGAGACCGACCTGGGCCTGCCCCGGCCCCGAAACGGAGACCTGTCCCCGTGGGCGGATCAGGGTGTGATGCTGCTGAACCGGGTGCTCACGGTGAAGCCCGGGGCAGCGGCCAGTCATCGTGGCGCGGGATGGGAAATCGTGACGACCCAAGCGATCTCAGCCCTCGCCAAGCGGGGCGGGCCTCTCGTGGCGATCCTGTGGGGGCGCGATGCCCAAGCACTGGGACCCACTTTGGGGAACGTTCCCTGCCTCAAGAGCGCGCACCCCTCACCACTGTCAGCACACGGTGGATTCTTCGGATCCAGGCCCTTCAGCCGCGCGAACGACCTGCTGCGTCTGCAGGGCGCCGAACCCATCGACTGGAGACTGCCGTGAACGCACCGAACCGGGGGCCACGAGCCTTCGCGCGCTACGTGGCGATAGGTGACTCCTTCACCGAGGGGCTCAGTGACGCAGATCCTGAGCACGCGAACAGGTATGTCGGGTGGGCTGACCGCCTTGCAGCGCACCTCGCCCTTTCGGCAGGGGAGCACAACCACGACTTCGGCTATGCCAACCTGGCGGTGCGCGGACGGCTCCTTTCCAACATCGTCGGACGGCAGCTCGAGGACGCCATCTCCCTGCAACCGGACCTGGTCAGTCTGGTCGGCGGTGGCAACGACATCCTGCGGCCCAAGGCAGACATCGACGCGCTGGCGACCCGGCTCGAGGAAGCTGTCGGTCGGCTAAGAGCCACCGGTGCCGACGTGCTCATGGCAACCCCCACTGACCCCCGCGACGCCCCCCTGGTCAAAGCGACCCGGGGACGGGCTGCCATCTATACGGCACACATCTGGTCGATCGCCCGTCGCCACGACGCCTATGTCATCGACCTTTGGGGCATGGCCGCGCTGCGCGACTGGCGGCTGTGGGCCCCGGACCGGATCCACCTGACGCCGGAGGGTCACCGGCGCGTGGCGCTGAACGCTTTCAGCACACTGGGATTCAGCGCCGGGGATGCCAGCTGGTCGGTTCCACTGCCACCCGCTCCCTCAATCTCTCGGTCTGATGCAGCTCGGGCGAATGCTCAGTGGGCACGGGAGTACGTCGGGCCGTGGGTGCGGCGCCGGCTGCGCGGCCAGTCATCCGGGGACACTGTCTCCGCCAAGCGCCCCGCGCTCACGCCGATCGAGGACTGACAGCCGTTCGTCCAGATGACGCTGAAGGTCAACGACGGCCTGACGCAGCTCGCCGTAGGTCGCGTTCTCGGCCTCGCGTGAAAGCTCGACCGAGATGCTGCCACCGGGCTCCAGCGTCGCCCGGTGCACCTGCCCGAGGTTGTTGGCGCCCTGATGACGCACCGCCGAGACGACCTCGGGCTCCCGCAGTCCGGTGCGACGCACCTGCTTCTCGAGGATCCGCCCATCCGTGACCAGCCTGGTTGGGGTTCCCTCGAAGATACGGGTGGTGCGATTGGAGATGGTGGCAATCCTCTCCCAGATGGCGTTGAAGCCCACCAGGACAGCGGCCCCCAGCAGACCTCCGGTCAGCGAGTTGTCCGGCCCGATCACGGCGTTCTGCACCACATTGCTCAAGAGCAGCATGACGATCAGGTCGAAGGAGTTGAGCTGGGCCAGCTGCCGCTTGCCGGCCAGCCGCATGATGATCGCCAGCCCGATGTAGACCCCGAGGGTCCGCAGGATCTTCTCCGTCGCGGGGATCTCGAAGCCGAACATGCTCTGCCAGATCGTGGTGCCTGAGACGACTGAGGCGCTTATGGCGTGTGTGAACATCGGCGGTCCTTCTGTTCAGGACGCACTTGCGGCAATAGACTTGCTCTCATGCCGCAAATGCGAATCTCTGATGCCGCTGAGCTGCTCGGCGTGTCCGACGACACGGTACGGCGAATGGCCGACTCTGGCCGCCTGCACACGGCCAGGGACAGCGCCGGGCGGCTCACCGTCAGCGGCAAGGCCCTGGCCGCGGTGGCCGCCGAGATCGCAAAACCCGCCCCGGTGGGCGCGGTGAACGAGGAGTCGGCTCGCAACCGGATGCGCGGCATCGTGACCCGGGTCGTCAAGGACACGGTGATGGCCCAGGTCGAGATGCAGGCCGGACCGTTCAGAATCGTGTCACTGATGTCACGCGAGGCGGCCGACGAGCTGGGGCTGGACGTCGGCGTCGTGGCGATCGCCTCCATCAAGTCGACCCACGTGGTCATGGGCATCCCCACGTGAGGCCTCGGTGGTGGTCAGGTGGCAGCGACGACGGTTCTGAGGCGAGGCACGGACTGGGCCGGCACCTTGCGCGTCCGGCCTCAGCTCCCGCTACCGCACTGGCGCTCGCCGTCGTCGCAGTCGCGCTGGGAGGGTGCAGCCCTGAGGGAAGGTCCTCGGGAACCGGGCCGACTCGGCATACCGTCGTCGTTCTGGCCGCGTCATCTCTGACCGGACCACTGACCGCCATGGCCAGGGACTTCGAGGCAAGCCACCCGGGGACCGACATCCGGGTGAGCTTCGCTGCCAGCTCGACAGTGGTGGCTCAGGTCAACCAGGGAGCCCCCGCGGACCTGCTCGCGCTGGCCGGGCGGGCCGCGGCCGCGCCTCTGGACAAGAGCCGGATCGTCGGCGGCGCACCATCGCTGGCCAGCAACACCCTGGAGATCGCCACCCCACCGGGCAACCCCGGCAACGTCGAGGCGATCACCGACCTGTCCCGGCCGACGCTCAAGGTCGTGCTTTGCGCGGCCACGGTGCCCTGCGGCAAAGCCGCAGCCAAAGCTTTGTCCTTCGCCGGCGTCGTGGCCCACGTCGTCTCCTACGAGATCGACGTCAAGGCCACCCTCGCCAAAGTTCAGCTCGGCGAAGCCGACGCCGCCATCGTCTATCGCAGTGACGTGCTTTCGGCCGGCGGGCGGGTCCATGGCGTGCTCCTGCCCGCGTCGGTCAACCAGACCCTCGACTACCCGCTGATCCGGCTCACCCAGGACCCGACAGCGGCCGAGTTCGCGTCCTATGTCCTGTCCGACCAGGGACGAAAGCGTCTACGGGACAACGGATTCCTGACGCCGTGAGAAGAGTCCGCTGGGCGCGCGCCGGTCTGGTCATCCCGGCTTGGGTGGCCGTGGCCTTCCTGGTTGTGCCGCTGGTCGCACTGTTGGCCAAGGTGGACTGGGCCGGGCTCCCGGCCCATCTGTCGAACCCCATCGTGATTCCGGCGCTACGCCTGTCGCTGCAGACCACCAGCTCGTCCCTGGTGATCTGCATGCTGCTCGGCACACCACTGGCCTGGCTGCTTGCCCGCTCGACCCACCGCGCAACGCCCTGGCTGCGCGCACTCGTGACGGTTCCACTTGTGCTGCCACCAGTCGTCGGTGGCGTGGCGCTACTGATGGCGTACGGGCGCGAGGGCGTTATCGGCAAGGTGCTGTCCGACGTGACTGGGTGGTCCATACCGTTCACGACCGTGGCCGTCGTCTTCGCCGAGGTCTTCGTCGCCCTCCCCTTCTATGTACTTGCGGTTGAGGGTTCGATGCGGGGGCTGGACCCGAGGTTCGACGGGTTGGCGGCGACGCTCGGCGCATCACCGTGGCGGACCTTCCGAACGGTTGTCGTGCCGATGGTGGCTCCAGGCATCGCCAGTGGCGCTGCACTGGCATGGGCCAGGGCCCTCGGCGAGTTCGGCGCCACCATCACGTTCGCAGGCAGCTTTTCCGGACGCACCCAGACTGCACCGCTGGCCGTCTACTTCCTGCTGGAGGGCGGCGACATTCAGGCTGTCATCGCTCTGAGTACCGTCATGCTCCTGATCAGCGTCGTCATCCTCGGATTCCTTCGCGGGCAGTGGCTCCGGTGACCGCGCTGAAGGTGCGCAGCGGCCTGCGCACCGAAATCCAGCTGACCAGGGGACTGTTGGATCTTGACATCGACCTCAATGCCGAACCCGGGCAGGTGGTGGCGGTGCTAGGGCCGAACGCGGCGGGAAAGACCACGCTACTGCACGCTCTTGCCGGCCTGGTTCGCCTGCAGCGAGGGAGGATTCAGGTTGCCGGCTGTCTCTGGGATAGCCCGGAGGAGAACGCCTGGATGGCGCCGGAGAAGCGACGAACTGGCCTCGTTCTGGCGGACCACCTGCTCTTTCCTCATCTCAGCGTCGTCGACAATGTCAGCTTCGGTCCCCGGTCGCGTGGCGTCGCGAAGGCCATCGCCCGATCGCGAGCTGTGGTCGAGCTGGAAGCGCTCGGCCTCGCCGACCGCGTCCAGGTCCGGCCCAGCGAGCTCTCCTCGGGCCAGGCCCAACGTGTCTCACTTGCCAGGGCATTGGCCACCGATCCCGATCTGCTGCTGCTCGATGAACCCTTGTCAGCGCTCGACCCGGCAACCCGCGCTCAGACCCGTGCCGATCTCGGGGCCCGGCTGCGCGCCTTCGCCGGCATCACCATCCTGGTAACCCACGACCCGCTCGATGCCTTGTCGCTGGCCGACCGTTTGGTGTTCATCAAGGACGGCGAACTGGTCCAGGAGGGGACACCGCATGAGGTGATCGCACAGCCACGGGACGCGTACGTTGCGCAGGTCGTCGGACTGAACTTCCTTCGTGGGCAACGGATCAGCGACCAACAGGTGGACGTCGACGGCACGGTTGTAGTGGCGCCCGAGATCCCGGCAGAAGGTCCGGTCTGCGTGACCATCCCGCCGTCGGCCGTCGCGCTCTACCTGACCCGCCCAGATGGTTCACCCCGCAACACGTGGCCGGTCACGGTCCGGGACATCCAGCTCATCGGCCAGACCGTTCGGGTGAGCCTCGCCGGTCCATTCGACCTGGCAGCAGAGGTCACGGCAACCGCCGTTGCCGAACTTCGCCTTGCGGTTGGCCAGAAGCTCTGGGCCACCGTAAAAGCTACCGAGGTCCGCGCCTATCCCGCGTGACGACCCGCAAAATGGCAACCAATCGATATGACCGACCACTACCACCGATGGTGGATGCGCAAAATCACGCTTCGCCACGTCTGGGCGGTCGTGGCCACAGACGACGGTGAAGGTCTCGTTCAATACCTCGCTGCCCGGAGCCGTATCGTCTGCATCATGCCAGCCGAACGTCTGATGCCGACTGAAGAGTCCCAGGACCTCATCGACCTGACCAGGGAGATCTGCGCCGACCAGCTGGCGCCGAAAGTTGACGCTGCCGAAGAGGCGGCAGAGTTCCCCCGTGACATCTTTGCCCTCCTGGGCCGCTCGGGCCTGCTTTCCTTGCCGTACGCCGAGGACCTGGGTGGCGGAGGACAGCCTTATGAGGTTTACCTCCAGGTTGTCGAGGAGATCGCAGCGGCATGGATGAGTGTTGCTGTCGGGGTGTCGGTGCACTCCCTGACCTGTTTTCCGGTCGCCGAGTACGGCAGCGCCAGTCAGCGCGCAGACCTGCTGCCCGCCATGCTCGGTGGCCAGACCCTCGGCGCCTACTGCCTTTCCGAGCCGCAAGCCGGAAGTGACGTCTCCGCGATCTCGACCTGGGCAAAGCCCACGGGCGACGGCACGCAGTACAGCATCAAGGGCACCAAGGCCTGGATCTCACACGCCGGCCATGCGGACTACTACACCGCCTTCTTGCGCACCGAAAGCCACCCGAGCAAGGGCCTGTCCTGCTTTGTCGTTCCCGGTAACACCCCAGGCATCTCGTTCGGCGCCCCCGAACGCAAGATGGGCCTGGCCTGTGACACCGTGCGCCAGGTCATCTTCGATGAGGCACTTGTCGACTCCGCCCGACTGATCGGCCAACCAGGTACGGGTATGTCGATCGCGCTTCATGCGCTCGACTCCGGTCGCCTCGGAATCGCAGCAGCCGCAACTGGTCTGGCCCAGGCAGCTCTGGATGTCGCCACAAAGTACAGCAAGGAGCGCGAGCAGTTCGGCAGAGCCATCAGCGAGTTCCAGGGGCTGTCCTTCCTGCTCGCGGACATGGAGGCTGCCGTGACGTCGGCGCGTGCGACATACCTTTACGCCGCGCGGCTCAAGGACGCCGGCCGGCCGTTCACCCGACAGGCGGCGGTGGCCAAGCTCATCTGCACCGACGCTGCCATGAAGGTGACGACCGATGCGGTCCAGGTGCTGGGTGGCGCTGGTTACACCCGTGACTTCCCGGTCGAGCGCTACATGCGAGAGGCCAAGGTCACCCAGATCTTCGAAGGCACCAACCAGATCCAACGTCTCGTCATCGCCCGCCAGCTGCTGCGCGCCTGACCTCTACCAAGGAGAAACCCTTGCAGATCAACGCTTCCATGGTCGCGCTCGTCACCGGCGGCGCCTCTGGCCTCGGCGAGGCCACGACCCGGCGGTTGCACAAGGAGGGGGCCGCCGTGGTCATCGTCGACCTGGCCTCATCCCGCGGGAAGGTCCTCGCCCAGGAGCTCGGCGAACGGGTGCGCTTCTGCCCCGCTGACGTCCGGGACGAGGATCAGGTCCGGGCCGCGATCGCCGCCGCAGGCGAGCTCGGCGTCCTGCGCATCGTTGTCAACTGTGCGGGGATCGGCACCCCCGGGCGGGTCGTGGGCAGGAAAGGGCCTCTTGACCTCGAGTCGTTTCGAAACGTCGTTGATATCAACCTGGTGGGAACCTTCAACGTCATGCGCCTCGGCGCTGCAGCCATGCTCGAGCACGAACCGGTCGACGGCGAACGCGGGGTCGTCGTGATGACGGCGTCCATCGCCGCCTACGACGGTCAGATCGGACAGGCCGCGTACGCCGCGTCCAAGGGTGGCATCGTCAGCCTCACCCTCTCCGCAGCTCGAGATCTCGCGGACAAGCTCATCCGCGTCGTGACCGTGGCGCCGGGGACATTCGCCACGCCGATGCTTGCCGCACTGCCGGAGGAGGCTACCGCCGCGCTCGGAGCCCAGGTCCCCCATCCGTCCCGTCTCGGCCAACCCTCGGAGTACGCGTCACTGGTCGCGCACATCGTCGACAACGCCATGCTCAACGGCGAGGTCATCCGGCTCGACGGGGCGCTCCGGATGCCCCCGCGTTAAGCCATGGACGGCGCTCCAACCATGCGTCAGCTCGTTCTGACGTGATTCACCGCCGTTCCCCATGTGGACCAGCGGACGGGTGTCTACTATGGCCATACATCTGATGGCCGAGGAGCGACTCATGAGCACAGCCCGAGTAGACATCATCAGGAACAGAGCTCGCGTTGACATCCTGGACGCCACCACGGACCAGGTCGTCGATCACTGCTATGGGCTGACGTCGAGAGGCACCTGCCCGGACGCCAACGAGGACGGAATCGTGCCATGCAACGGGCGCCGTGTCGCTCCTTCGGGCTCGGGACCCGAGTTCTGGCTCATCTCGGTTCCGCCGGCCTCTCGACACTGCCCGATGTCCTGGAACCTGCAGTCCGTCAGCTACTGAGAGCCCGGGCGCCCGCCCAGAGGCCGTTAAGCACCACGTCCCCCTGACAGGCTGCCCGCGCCTTGGTCGAACCGCTCTCTTGCGAGCAGCCGCCACGGGGCGTACAAAGAAAGAACGCACCCGGTAACGGGCGGCGTCGACGGACAGTAAACGAGGTTCTGCAACTGGCGGTCCTACCGCCGGCTTCGCTCGTGACGGGGCGAGGGGACCCTGCCGCACTGACCGGCCAGTCGGGGAACGTCACGCCGCGACATGGGGAACCCCGCCAACTCATACTTGGCGGGGTTCCTTCATTCTCAGCGAGACCGGGCATCGATCCGTGGACCAACACGCACAAAGCGACCACATTGCTGCGAAAGACTCTACGGCAATGGACCAAAGCCCCCGGACCACCGCGCTTGTCCTTGAGGCGTTGCCTGCCAGGCATGCCCTCAGCCTCAGTCTCAGCGAACGTGCGCGCGTGGCCAACGCGAGATCCAGATTCGACAGCGACAACCCAAGGCGCAGTATTCTGCGGCCATCTCGACCAGATGCCTTCGAATCGACCCGAGAGGACCTCACCACGTGTTCACGATCGTCCCCATCGAGACCCCCACCCTGGGAGACCGCAGCTACATCGCTCATGACGGCCGGGTCGCCTTTGTGGTCGATCCACAACGGGACATCGACAGGGTGCTCGACCTTGCCGACGCGACCGGTGTGAGGATCACCCATATCTTCGAGACACATATCCACAACGACTACGTCACCGGTGGTCTGGCCCTGGCGAAGGCGACCGGAGCGGCGTACCACGTCAATGCGGACGACAAGGTCGCCTACGAGCGGGTTCCCGTCAGCGATGGGGATGTCATCGAGGTCAGCGACGCCTTGCGGGTCAGGATCATTGCCACGCCCGGTCACACCTACACTCACCTGTCGTACTCCCTGGAGAGCCAGGGCCAGCAGGTCGGCGTCTTCTCTGGCGGGTCCCTGCTCTTCGGCTCCACCGGCCGGCCCGACCTGCTCGGCCCCGATCACACCCACGCCCTGGTCCATCATCAGTTCGCCTCCGTGGCCCGGCTTGCCGCCGAGCTCCCAGACGGTGCGCAGGTCCTGCCCACCCATGGGTTCGGCAGCTTCTGCTCTGCTTCGCAGTCCGACTCGGCGTCCTCGACCATCGGCCAGGAAAGACGCACCAACGCCGCACTCACGCGAACCGAGCAGGAATTCGTGGATGAGCTCCTCGCCGGCCTGGACGCCTACCCCGCCTATTACGCCCACATGGCGGCGCTGAACTCACAGGGTCCGGTCGCCGCCGACCTTGGGCCGGCCGAGCCGGCCGACGCAACAGCCTTGAGGGGCCGGATCGAAGCCGGCGAGTGGGTGGTGGACCTGCGCACCCGGGCCGCGTTTGCGGCCGGCTTTGCACCTGGCACCTTCAACTTCGGTCTCGACGGGCAGTTCGCGACGTACCTCGGCTGGGTCATTCCCTGGGGTACCCCGCTGACGCTGTTGGGCGAGACCCCCGAGCAGGTCGCCGAGGCCCAGCGCGAGCTCGTCCGGATCGGGATCGACAGACCAGCCGCGACCAGCACGGGCTCACCACAAGAGTGGACCGACCGCCCCATGCAGAGCCTGCATCGGGCTACCTTCGCCGACCTGGCGAAGGTGCTCCACCACCGCCGGGTGGCCGTTCTCGACGTGCGGCGCGAAGGCGAGTGGCGCGAGGCGCACATCGACGGCGCGGTGAACATCCCGCTCCATCAGCTCCTCGACCGGGTTGGCGAGGTGCCCAACGGCGAGGTATGGATTCACTGCGGCGCTGGCTACCGCGCTTCCATCGCAGCGTCGATCCTGGCCGCGACCGGCATCAGTGCGGTCATCGTTGACGACTCCTTTGAGCCGCATGCCCTGGGCGCCGGCCTGCCGGTTGTCAGCGCATCCCCGGCGACCGATCTCGCATGAGCCTCCCCGTCGGGATCCGCCGCCGGTTCATACCCCTCGGCTGAACGGGAAGTCTTCGTGCCTGCTTTGGCAATCGTGATCGGCCTGCTCGTGGGCCTCAGCCTCGGCGCCCTCGGCGGTGGCGGGTCGATACTGACGGTTCCGGCCCTGGTCTACCTGCTTGGCCAGGACACGGTCAGCGCTACTACCGGCTCTTTGGTCATCGTGGGCGTCACCGCCCTGACCGCGATGGCAGCGCACCACCGGCTGGGTCGGGTGCGAGTCGCTGCCGGGGCCACCTTCGGGGTGATCGGGATCGCCGGGTCGTATGTCGGCTCCAGGCTGTCTGCCATGGTCGCCCCGGGCGTCCTGCTGGCTGCCTTCTCGATCCTTATGCTCGTTGTCGCCGCCGCAATGTTCGCCCGGAGCCGGCGCTCCCGCGTGACTACGGGCGAGCCGGTCAGTATGGGCCCGATCATCAGGTTGCGGCCCTGCTTCGTCTGCGACTGCCCGCGCGCCGCGAGGGTCGTCCTGACGGCTACAGGGGTGGGACTCATGACAGGCTTCTTCGGTGTCGGCGGCGGCTTCGTCGTCGTCCCCGCTCTGGTCCTTGTCCTCGGGTTCCCCATGCCTGTCGCCGTGGGCACCTCACTACTGGTGATCTCGATCAACAGCGCCACGGCCCTGGCCGCGCGCCTGGGCCAGAGCCCGAGCCTGGACTGGGTTCTCATCGGTTCCTTTACCGCGGCTGCGGTCATCGGCAGCCTGCTCGGCGGCCAGGTCGCCTCAAGGGTGCAGCCACGCCTGCTCACCCGGGGTTTTGCTCTGCTGCTGGTCGTTGTTGCACTCTTGACGGCGGGGAACAGTATCCCGCAACTCGTCTGAGTCCGGCGTCGCCATAAGAGGTCGCCGAGGCAGAGGGGCGCCGTCCTAGCCCCCCGCCTGACCCGGTGCCTGAACCACTGTCATCCCGGGCCTGACCAACGCATCCTGAACTGCCAGCCGGCGGCGGCGAGGACAGGGGCCGGGTGGCCCACAGTGACGTCCGGGTCAGAGCCCCAAGAACCTGCCAGGAA